>NZ_JBEXYB010000018.1:0-154480 GCF_040630715.1 Streptomyces sp. NPDC005752
GTCCGATCTGCTCCGCCCGCAGCGCCGGTTCCGGCCGCGCCGGCGGCACGGGGCGCGGCAGCGCTCCCGGCCGCGGCCGACGGGCAGCGTGACCCCGGGGTGCGGTGCCCGGTTCCGCCGGTCACCGCACCCCGTGCCCGTCCTCACAGCCCGGGCGCACCCCCGCGGGGAAGACCCCGGACGTGCCGGTGATCCGGCCGGGGACGATCCGGCGATCCTGAGTGGTACCGCCACCGGCACGTGGCTGCCGCACGGCACGACGAACAGGCCGCAGCGAGCACGGCGCCGTCGAAAACCGCCGGTCGGGCTCAGGCCACGCCGGGGCTCCCGCTGTCCGTCCCGTCCCTCTCGTACTGGGCGAGCGCCCGCGCCGCCGCGTCGGCCGGCGCCGGGGCCGCGGACCGGGTCAGCTCCCGCAGCAGCGGGACCGCCCGGTCGGCGAACGGTCTGCCGCCGGTACGGAAACCGAGCCGCGCCAGGACGTCCACGCCGAACACCTGCCGCAGCGGATCCTCACCCGCCGTCCAGGCGGCCGCCGCCTGGAACGTCTCCTCGTCGCCCCGCAGCCAGAGCGTCCCCACCGCCACCAGCCAGTTGTCCAGCGCCGGGTCACCGCCCCGCAGCGCCCGGACGGCCAGTTCCTCGAACGGGGCCCGCAGGCCCATCTCGTTCTCCAGGAGCGTGGCGATCGCCCCGTGCCCCGTCTGCAGGTCCTGGGCCGCGAACGGCTGCCCGTCCCGGAGCAGTTCGACCGTGACCGTCACCCCGCCGTCCACCGGGTCGCGGCGCACCTCACACTCGTGACCGTCGTCCCCGTGCGAGCGCCGCAGCGACCCCCGCAACTCCTGCTCCACGTCCAGCGTGAGCATGCGCCTGGCCTCGTCCAGCGCGGGGGAGAGGCCGCGGGCCCCGTGCCGGAGCAGGGCCCGCACCGTGTGCACCGATCCCCTCCGGGCCGCAACCACCAGCGGCACCTCACCCCGAGGGCCCGTCAGGTCCGGATCCGCACCATGGGCGAGCAGGGTCTCCGCGACCCGCGCATGGCCGAGGCCCGCCGCCCAGCGCAGCGCCGTGAAGCCGAACTCCTCGCTCAGATCCGGCTCGGCCCCTGCGGACAGAAGCGCCTCGACGGCCTCCGCATGGCCGCCGCACGCCGCCCCGCACAGCGGAAGATCGCCCGCCTCGAGGCCACTCGCGCGGTTCGGGTCCGCGCCCGCGGCCAGGAGCAGCCGGACCGCGCCGGGAAGGTCCTGCACGGACGCCAGATACAGCGCGGTCGTCCCCTCCTCGTCGGCCGACTCGGCGGACGCGCCCGCACGGAGCGCCCGTACGACGGCGTTCTCATCGTCGTACAACGCCTCGAAGAGGCTGCGCGCACCCCCAACCGGACCCTTGGTCATACACCGACCCTACGGCCACCCCGGTCAGGGACGATTCCTCAGGTGTCGCACTCCAGGACCGTGCGGCACAGCCCGCACCGGGCGCGTGTCCGGCCCCGGACCGGGACCCGTACGCGCTGGTGGCAGGTGGGGCAGGCGAAGGAGACCCGTAGCGCGTCCGCCGCCCCCTCGAAGGCGTACGGAACGGAAGGGGCGGGGGTGCTGCCCGGGTGGTCCCCGGCGTAGCGGCGGTCCTTGGCGTAACGGCGCCTGCCCGCCCACCCCGCGGCCGTCAGCGGCGGCCGCTGCAGGTCGCGCAGGGCCTCGGCGCGGCCCTTGGTGTACGCCGTGTACGCCTGGGGGCTGGTGAACCACACGGACGGGTCCTCCCCGAAGGCCAGCGCACGCTTGGCGAGCACGTAACCGAACTCCTCGGGTGTGAGATAGCCGAGCTTCTGACTGGAGACCGCGTCCTGGCGGAAGGCGTCCAGCAGCAGCCAGCCCGCGCCGAGGTAGGCCGTCACCGTGTCCGTGAGGATCTCGTTGTCGCGGGTGCCGGGAAGCTCCAGTCCCAGCCGGTGCAGCAGCACATGGGTGATCTCGTGCGCCAGCGCGGCCCCGATGTCCCTGCGGTGCGTGCGGAAACGGTCGTTCAGCTCGATGAAGTACTCGGGTCCTGCGGTGAGTTCGACGCTCGCGGCGTGCTCCATCCGCCGGAAGCCCACGACGATACGGGCCTGCGGCAGCCGCAGGTGCTGGACCAGGGCGCCGGCCACCCGCTGGGCACCGAGATACAGGTCGTCCACGTCGGAGAAGGCGGCGTCGGCCGGGGCGAGGCTCGTGGCGTAGGCGTGCACACCGTCGGGGGAGATGCGCCGGTAGAGCGAGGTGATCGCGGACCGGACCGCGTCGAGATGCGGGAAGCCATGGACGACCGGACCGCCGCCGCTGCCGTTACTGCCGTCACTCACGTCCGAACCCCCATCAATGGCGCTCAACGGACCTTCACTCTAGGCCGGTCGGAGTGAATTCGGCCGATCGCCGGGAGGTGATCTTGGCCGGAAACCCTGCCTTGTGACAGCGGTGAACGCCTCCCGATAATCGGATCGTTCTTGTCGGGAGCATGCCCAGAATTGCTCGGTCCGTGCCCCTGACCAGCACACGCACGCCCGCACGCCTGCAGCAGCCCCCATGCCGGCCCCCACACGAAAGCAGGCACAACCCGTGAAGCAGCTTCTGCGCACGCTCAAGAGATGCTCCGTCATAGCCGCGGTGGCCCTCGCCACCATCAGCCTCCAGCCGTCGAACGCCTCCGCCGCCCCCGCACCCGTCGTCGGCGGCACCCGCGCGGCCCAGGGCGAATTCCCCTTCATGGTCCGGCTCTCCATGGGCTGCGGCGGTGCCCTCTACAGCCAGACCATCGTGCTCACCGCCGCCCACTGCGTCAGCGGCTCCGGCAACAACACCTCCATCACCGCCACCGCCGGAGCCGTCGACCTCCAGTCGTCCTCCGCCGTCAAGGTCCGCTCCACCAAGGTCCTCCAGGCACCCGGCTACAACGGCGTCGGCAAGGACTGGGCACTGATCAAGCTCGCCCAGCCCATCAACCAGCCCACCCTGAAGATCGCCACCACCACCGCCTACGACACCGGCACCTTCACCATCGCCGGCTGGGGCGCTGCCACCGAGGGCGGCGGCCAGCAGCGCTACCTGCTCAAGGCCAACGTGCCGTTCGTCTCCGACGCCACCTGCCAACAGGCCTACGGCAGCGACCTCGTACCCAGCCAGGAGATCTGCGCCGGATACGTCAGCACCGGCGGCGTCGACACCTGCCAGGGCGACTCCGGCGGCCCCATGTTCCGCAAGGACAACGCCGGAGCCTGGACCCAGGTCGGCATCGTCAGCTGGGGCGAGGGCTGCGCACGGCCCGGCTACCCCGGCGTCTACACCCAGGTGTCGACCTTCGCCTCCGCCATCGCCTCGGCCGCCGCCACCCTCTGACCCGCCCCGCCACACACCCCCGGGGGCGCCCTCCTGACGGGCGCCCCCGGACCCACCCCGCCGACCGGACCCACCCCGCCGACGCCCACCCCACGACCGTTGCGTCTAGGCTCGCTGACCATGACCACGAGCAACACCGACGAGTACGTCACCGCCGAACTGAACCGGCTCCGCGAGAGCATCGACAACATCGATGCCGCAGTCGTCCACATGCTCGCCGAGCGTTTCAAGGCCACCCAGCAGGTCGGACACCTCAAAGCCGAACACCACCTGCCGCCCGCAGACCCGGCCCGCGAGGCCCGCCAGATCACCCGGCTCCGCCAGCTCGCCGAGAGCGCCAGGCTGGACCCCGCCTTCGCCGAGAAACTGCTGAACTTCATCGTGGCCGAGGTCATCCGCCACCACGAGCGCATCGCCGAGGAAACCGCCGGCCCCGACGCCTGACCCACCGCCGCCGTGCCCGACCCGGCGGCCCGCCCGTCCCGGACGCGCGCCCGACCGCCTGCACCGGCCCTGCGCACCGGACCGGGCCCGACGCACCCCCGGCCCGGCGCACCCCACCCCCGCAAGAGAGCGCCGACACCCGGCGAGCGGACACCCCGCCCCCCGCCGTCAGCCCTGCGAGAACCCCGCTGCACAGCCCCCAACCCGTACGGCAGCATGGGCGCCATGTCCGTACTGACGCGCAACGAAGCGCAGACCCGCGCCCAGCTCCTCGACGTACACCGCTACACGGTCGACCTCGACCTCACCACGGGCGACGAGACCTTCGACTCCAGGACAGCCATCCGGTTCACCGCCCACACGGCCGGAGACACCTTCGTCGAGATCAAGCCGGAGACCCTGCGCTCACTCAGCCTCGACGGACAACCCCTCGACCCCGAACGCCTCGACGACAACCGCTACCCCCTGGACCGCCTCACCGCAGGCCCCCACGAACTCACCGTCGACGCCACCATGCACTACTCCCGCACCGGCGAAGGCATGCACCGCTTCACCGACCCCGCCGACGGCGAAACCTACGTCTACACCCAGCTCTTCATGGACGACGTCCAACGCGTCTTCGCCGCCTTCGACCAGCCCGACCTCAAATCCGTATTCGACCTCACCGTCACCGCACCCACCGGCTGGACCGTCCTCGGCAACGGCACCACCACCCGCACCACCGACGGCCGCTGGACCATCGCCCCCACACCACCCATCTCCACCTATCTCGTCGCCGTCGCCGCAGGCCCCTGGCACTCCGTCACCACCCACCACGCCGGCCTCCCCTTCGGCATCCACTGCCGCCGCTCCCTCGCCCCCCACCTCGACGCCGACGCCGACGAGATCCTCGACATCACCCGCGCCTGCTACGACCGATACCACCAGAAATTCGACGAGCCCTACCCCTTCGACTCCTACGACCAGGCATTCGTACCCGAATTCA
Source organism: Streptomyces sp. NPDC005752 (assembly GCF_040630715.1). Lineage (NCBI taxonomy): Bacteria > Bacillati > Actinomycetota > Actinomycetes > Kitasatosporales > Streptomycetaceae > Streptomyces > Streptomyces sp. NPDC005752. The sequence continues at coordinate 4,810 of NZ_JBEXYB010000018.1, forward strand.
ACGCCGGCGCCATGGAGAACCCCGGACTCGTCACCTTCCGCGACGAATTCATCTACCGCTCCGCAGTCACCGACACCGAACGCCAGACCCGCGCCGTCGTCATCGCCCACGAAATGGCACACATGTGGTTCGGCGACCTCGTCACCCTCACCTGGTGGGACGACATCTGGCTCAACGAGTCCTTCGCCGAATACATGGGCTACCAGACCCTCACCGAAGCCACCCTTCCCCAAGGGGAGGCCCCATTCCCCGACACCTGGGTCGACTTCGGCGTCGCCCGCAAGGGATGGGGCTACGACGCCGACCAACGCCCCACCACCCACCCCGTCGCACCCGACCCCGACGCCGTCCCCGACACCGCCTCCGCCCTCCTCAACTTCGACGGCATCTCCTACGCCAAGGGCGCCTCCGCACTACGCCAACTCGTCGCCTGGCTCGGCGAGAAGGACTTCCTCGCCGGCATCAACACCCACTTCGCCCGGCACAAATTCGCCAACGCCACCCTCGCCGACTTCATCGACAACCTCGCCACCGCCACCGACCGTGACGTCCACACCTGGGCCGCCACCTGGCTCCGCACCACCGGCATCGACACCCTCACCGCCCACGTCGAGAACACCGGTAACAGCTGGAACCTCACCGTCGACCACGCCGGAAACCGCCCCCACCGCATCACCGTCGGCACCTACGACCACAGCCTCGACACCCAGACCGGGGCCGACCACCTCACCCTGCGCGACCGCTTCGACCTCGACATCCCCCAGAACGGCAACGGCACACCCACCACCCAGCCCGGCCGACGCCCCGACCTCGTCGTCCCCAACGACAACGACCTCACCTACGCCAAGATCCGCCTCGACCCCGACTCCTGGAACACCGCCCTCACCCACCTCTCCGGCATCCCCGACGCCCTCACCCGCGCCCTCCTGTGGAACACCGCCCGCGACATGGTCCGCGACGGCGAACTCCACCCCACCGTCCACCTCACCGCCGCCCGCACCCACCTCCCCTACGAAACCGACCTCGCCCTCGTCCAAGGCGTCCTCGGCTTCGCCGCCACCCACATCGCCGACCGCTACCTCCCACCCCAGGACCGGCCCACCGCCCTGACCACCCTCACCTCACTCAGCCGCGACCTCCTGCGCCGCACCGAAGGACTCACCCCCGCGGACTGGGAACCCCACCAGGACGGCACCCGCCCCGACAGCCCGGACCCCGGCCTCCGCCTCACCGCCGTACGCCACTTCATCGACGCCGCCACCCAGCCCGACGCCATCCAGGACTGGCTCCGCGAAGGCACCGTCCCCGGCGGACCCGAACTCGACCCCGAACTCCGCTGGCGCATCCTCACCCGCCTCGCCGTCCTCGGCGCCACCGACGAAACCGCCATCACCCACGAACTCGACAAGGACCCCAGCGCCACCGGCCAGGAAGGCGCCGCCCGATGCCGCGCCGCCCTCCCCACCCCCGAAGCCAAAACCGCCGCCTGGCAAGCCATGTTCACCGACGACACCCTGTCCAACTACCTCTTCACCGCCACCGCGCAAGGCTTCTGGCAACCCGAACAGGCCGAACTCCTCCACCCCTACGTCGCCCGCTACTACCCCGACGTCATCGCACTCGCCGCACGCCGCGGCCCCGCCATCGCCGAAGCCGCCGGGCGCTACGCCTTCCCCGCCCACGCCGTCGACCCCGACAGCATCCGCCTCGGCGACCAAGCCCTCGACAACCCGGCGATCACCCCCGCCCTGCGCCGCAAACTCACCGACCAGCTCGACGACCTCCGCCGCGCCCTCGCCGTACGCAACGCCCACTGACCGAAGCCCACCCACACCCCAACCCACCACCCACCGCCCCGCCACAACCTCCGAAACAACCGAGCACCACCCGCCACCGTGCCCGGCCCCCCACCCACAGGGGCCGGGCACAGCCATGCGAACAACAAACGCCCATACCAGCCCCGCACCCCCCGACACCGCCACACCAGACCCCAATACCCCATTCGGGTCGAGATCGTTGGGCTCTTCGGCCGCACCCTCCGCAATCCGGACAAGCTGGCACCACCGCCCCGCGCACCCGAAGGACCACACCACCCATGCCCACCCCACCCCTCGCCGGAGGCACCGCAGGCCCCACCCACCTGCGCCCCCTCCTCGACACCGTCCTCACCGCACTCCACGACGGAGCCACCCGCCGCAACGGCCCCCTCCCCGCCGGCGGCCCCCACACCGTCACCCAAAACCTCCACCGCACCACCGGCCCCCTCATCCCCGACCACGGCACCGGCGCCCACCACGCCCTCCGCACCCTCGTGACCGCACTCACCGAAGGCGCCGCCGACCCCGCACACCCCCACTGCGCAGCCCACCTCCACACCCCACCCCTCGCACTCGCCGCCGCAGCCGACCTCGCCGCCTCCGCCCTCAACCCCTCCATGGACTCCTGGGACCAGGCCCCCGCCGCCTCCGCCCTCGAAACCGCCCTCACCACCGCCCTCGCCACCGAGATCTACCCCCACACCCCGAAACCCGACGCCCTCGTCACCACCGGTGGCACCGAAGCCAACCAACTCGCCCTCCTCCTCGCCCGCGAACGCCACGGCCCCGTCCAGACCATCTGCGCCGCCAACGCCCACCACAGCATCACCCGCGCCGCCTGGCTCCTCGGCCTACCCCGACCCGTCGTCATCCCCGCCCCCCACGGCGTCATGAACCTGACCGCACTCCGCGACGCCCTCATCCACCACCAAGGCCCCCTCCTCGTCACCGCCACCGCAGGCACCACCGACACCGGACAGATCGACCCCCTCACCGACATCGCCGACCTCACCACCACCCACGGCGCCGAACTCCACATCGACGCCGCATACGGCGGCCCCCTCCTCTTCAGCCCCACCCACCGCCACGCCCTACGCAGCCTCCACCGCGCCCACAGCGTCACCCTCGACCTGCACAAACTCGGCTGGCAACCCGCATCCGCCGGCATCCTCGCCGTCCCCCACCACCACCACCTCGACGCACTCCACCACCACGCCCCCTACCTCAACGCCGACGACGACACCGACGCCGGACTCCCCGACCTCCTCGGCCGCTCCCTCCGCACCACCCGCCGACCCGACGCCCTCAAGATCGCCGTCACCCTCCAGGCACTCGGCCGCGACGGACTCGCCGACCTCATCGACCGCACCATCGCCACCGCCCACCACCTCGCCGACCTCATCGAGAACAACCCCACACTCGAGCTCTACGACCGCCCCACCATCAGCACCGTCCTCTTCCGCCCCACCCACACCGACGACACCACCGTCGCCACCATCCGCCGCACCCTCCTCGACCAAGGCCACGCCGTCCTCGGCCGCGCCCACACCGACCAGGGCCTCTGGCTCAAAGCCACCCTCCTCAACCCCCACACCACCCCCGACGACCTCCGAAGCCTCCTCACCCTCGTCACCCACGCCCACACCGGCGCCACCAAGGAAGGCAGCACCCCCCGATGACCGACCGGACCACCCCCGAAGGCGACCGGCCCCACGACCTCATCGGCATCGGCCTCGGCCCCTTCAACCTCTCCCTCGCCGCACTCGCCCACGGCATCCCCACCACCCCCGGCAGCAGCCCCCTCACCACCGCCTTCTACGAACAACGCCCCGCCTTCCACTGGCACCCCGGCCTCCTCATCGACGGCGCCACCCTCCAGGTCCCCTTCCTCGCCGACCTCACCACCCTCGCCGACCCCACCAGCCCCTGGACCTTCCTCAACTACCTCCGCACCCGCGAACGCCTCTACCCCTTCTACTTCGCCGAGCAATTCCACATCCACCGAGCCGAATACGACGCCTACTGCCGCTGGGTCAGCGAACAGCTCCCCACCATCCACTTCGACCACCGGGTCGACGCCATCCACTGGAACCCCGGCCACTCCCACTACGAAGTCGACTACACCCACCTCGGCCCCGACGGCGAAGCCCAGTCACAAGGACACACCCACACCCGCCACATCGCCCTCGGAGTCGGCACCGCACCCTTCATCCCCGAACCCCTGCGCCCCCTCGCAGAAGCCCCCGCCACCCCCGTCATCCACTCCGCCGACTACCTCCACCACCGCGAGGAACTCCTCCGGGCCGACCACATCACCGTCATCGGCTCAGGCCAGTCCGGCGCCGAAATCTTCCTCGACCTCCTCCGCGCCCGCCCCCGCGGCATCGAGAAGATCCACTGGCTCGCCCGCACCCAGGCCTTCGCCCCCATGGAGTACTCAAAACTCGGCCTCGAACACTTCACCCCCGACTACACCCACTACTTCCACGCACTCCCCGAACACGTACGCGACAACCTCGTCCCCCAGCAATGGCAACTCCACAAAGGCATCGACACCGACACCATCTCCGCCATCCACGACGAGCTCTACCGACGCACCCTCCACGGCGGCTGGCCCGACGCCACCCTCACCCCAGGAGTCAGCGTCCGCACCGCAGGCCGCCTCTCCGGCAACGGCAACCGCATCGAACTCCACCTCGAACACACCCAGCAGACCACCCGCAGCCGCCTCACCACCGACGCCGTCGTCCTCGCCACCGGCTACCGCGAACGCCCCCTCGACACCCTCCTCACCGGCATCGCCCCCCACATCCGCCGCGACACCCAAGGACGCCCCCGCATCCACACCGACTTCCGCCTCGACCTCGACCCCACCCTCACCGGCAACATCTACGTACAGAACGCCGAACGCCACACCCACGGAGTCGGCGCCCCCGACCTCGGACTCGCCGCCTGGCGCAGCGCCACCATCCTCAACCACCTCACCGGCACCACCCCCTACCCCCTCCCACAACGCACCGCCTTCACCACTTTCGGCCTCACCCCCCGCCCCAACCCCGCCATCCCCGGACAGGGCAGCACGGTCACCCCCCTCACACAGGACCACTGACACACGAAGGCGGCCGCTCCCCGACGAGAACGGCCGCCTCGCACCGACCGGCCAGAACAACCAACCGGCCAGAACAACCCACCGGCTAGAACACCGGCACACCATCCCGCGTCAGACGCCAGTCCACCGACGCGAACTCCGCCGGATCCACCGACCCCTTCGCCTGAACCCACCCGATGATCGTGTTCCGGATCTCATCCGAATTCGCCCACAACTGCTTCGAACCCGGCACGTGCGGGAAGTTGCCCCCACCACTCGCCCGATAGTTGTTCACCGCAAACACGAACTGCGCCGCCGCATCCACCGGAGCCCCCTCGAACGACAACCCCACGATCCGCGAACCCGCCGGCTTCGCGATATCAATGTCGTACGACACCCCCGACACCACGTCATAGTTGTAATCCGGAATGTTCTCCGCATTCGTCAGCTTCGACGTATCCACCGGCGCCCCCGCAGCCGTCTGCACGTAGTACCTCGCTGAATACTCCAGATAATCCTTCAGCTGCGCACCCGTCAGAAGCCGCGCCTCCAGCGTGTTCTCGAACGGATACAGCCCCGCCGCATCCTTGATCGTCACCTCACCCGCAGGAATCGCCGCCGTACGCGAGAAGCACGCCGCCTGCGACAGCACCGGCAACGCCGCATACTCCCCGCCCGCCAGCGCCGCCTTCACCGTCTCCGCCTGCACCAGATTGATCAAATCGATGACAGGCTCGTCCTTCCACGGCGCATCCGCGGTCGACATCGCCGCCACCGACGTACCGATCACCTGGTTCACATACGCCACGACCTTCTTGTGCTCGTCCCCGAGCATCGACGTGATCCGCGGGTCCTCCGGCACGGCGTTCGAGTTCAGCACCGAAGCGCCGACCTTCTCGACCACCCAACGCCCCTTCTCCCACACCAGATCGAAGTCGAACAGCGTCAGCCGCTGCCCCCACTTCAACGGCTCCGAAAGAACGACCTGCTTCCCCGTCTCCTTGTTCGTCACGAAATACTCAGGAATCTCCGAGTGCGCGTGACCCACCAGAATCGCGTCGATCCCCGGCACCTGCTCCGCCACCAGACCCGCCGCGTTCTCCACGTACGGCAACTGATCCCCGTACGACGACGTACCCGACGAACCCGAATGCGCCGAGACGACCACCACATCCGCACCCATCGAACGAAGCTTCGGCACCCACTTCGCCGCCTGCTCCTCAAGGCCCGGGAACACCATCTTCCCGCCCACATTCGCCTTGTCCCAGATCGCGATACCGGGATTCGTCAGCCCCAGCACCGCCACCCGGACGTCACGGCCGTGCGGCGTACGCACCCGCTTCATCACATACGGCGCGAAAGCCGGCCGCAACGTCTTCGCGTCCAGCGCATTCGCACCCAGCAGCGGAAAGTCGCACTGCTCCTCGAACTTCCGCAGCACCGGAATGCCGTAGTTGAACTCATGATTCCCGAGCGCCGCCGCGTCATAGCCGATCCTGTTCATCGCCTGCGCCATCGGATGAACCGGGCCACGCTTCGCCGTGATCGGATCGATCTTCGCGTAGTAGTACGACAACTGAGTGCCCTGAATCGTGTCACCCGCATCGATCAGCAGCGTGTTCCGGCGCCCACGCTCCTCACGGATCTGATTCACCAGCGTCGAGATCTTCGCCAGACCGACGTCGTTGTGCGCCTTGTCGTCGAACTCCTTGTCCGTGAAGTAGTCCCAGTTGAAGACGTTCCCGTGCAGATCCGTCGTCCCCATCACCGTGAACGAGTACCGCTTCGGCGGGCGCCCGTGACCATGCCCCTTCGCCTCCGAGGCCACCGCCGGCCCCGATCCGACCCCGCCGGCCAGCGCCACACCCGCACCGGCCACGGCCGAACGGCCCAGAAACGTCCTACGGTTCAACGGCATCCTTGACTCCTCGTGTCTGCGAACAACGCGCGTAGATTCTGGCCCAGCGACCCCCACGCGCAACACCCCACGCAGGTTTCGATCTGATGACCGGCAGCCACCCCCGCCCCACCGGACCACCCCGCACACGCTCATCGGAGCACCCGGCCGCACAATTCAACAGTTAGCAATAACCGTTCACCAAAAGGCCGTTGGACAGTCCCGCAGGGACAAATACCTACCCGCAGGTAAGGTCTAGGCTCGAACCATGCGCCGAGCAAAAATCGTTTGTACCCTGGGACCCGCAACCGACACGTACGAGCAGATCAAGGCACTCGTCGAAGCGGGAATGGACATCGCCCGCCTCAACCTCAGCCACGGCAGCTACGCCGAACACGAAGAGCGCTACCACCACGTACGCAAAGCATCCGAGGAGACCGGCCGCAGCGTAGGAATCCTCGCCGACCTTCAAGGCCCGAAGATCCGCCTCGGCCGCTTCGCCGAAGGCCCCGTACTCCTTGAACGCGGCGACGACTTCACCATCACCGTGGAACCCATGGAAGGCGACCGCACCACCTGCGGCACCACCTACGACGGCCTCGCCGCCGACGTCACCACCGGCGAACGCATCCTCATCGACGACGGCCGCGTCACCCTCGAAGTCACCGAAGTCGACGGACCCCGCGTCCACACCACCGTCATCGAAGGCGGCATGGTCTCCGACCACAAGGGACTCAACCTCCCCGGAGTCGCCGTCTCCGTCCCCGCCCTCTCCGAGAAGGACATCGAAGACCTCCGCTGGGCCCTCCGCACAGGCGCCGACATCATCGCCCTCTCCTTCGTGCGCACCGGACGCGACATCGACGACGTCCACCGCATCATGGACGAGGAGGAACGCCGCCTCCCCGTCATCGCCAAGGTCGAGAAGCCCCAGGCCGTCGACAACATCGACGACATCGTCGCCGCCTTCGACGGCATCATGGTCGCCCGCGGCGACCTCGGCGTCGAAATGCCCCTGGAACAGGTCCCGATCGTCCAGAAGCGCGCCATCAAACTCGCCAGGCGCAACGCCAAGCCGGTCATCGTCGCCACCCAGATGCTCGACTCGATGATCGACAACTCCCGCCCCACCCGCGCCGAAGCCTCCGATGTCGCGAACGCCGTCATCGACGGCACGGACGCCGTGATGCTCTCCGGCGAGACCAGCGTCGGCAAGTACCCCGTCGAGACCGTCCGCACCATGGCCCGCATCGTCGAAGCGGCCGAGGAGGACATCCTCGCCAAGGGCCTGCCGCCCCTCACCGACCGCAACAAGCCCCGCACCCAGGGCGGCGCGGTCGCCCGCGCGGCAGCCGAGATGGGCGACTTCCTCGGCGCCAAGTTCTTGGTGGCCTTCACCCAGAGCGGCGACACGGTCAAGCGCCTCTCCCGCTACCGCTCCCCGATCCCGCTCCTCGCCTTCACCCCGGACGAGGCGACCCGCGCGCAGCTGAACCTGACATGGGGCGTGGAGACGTTCCTCGGACCCCACGTCGAGTCGACGGACGCGATGGTGGCGCAGGTGGACGAGGAACTGCTGCGGATCGGCCGCTGCGAGACGGGCGACATCGTGGTCATCACGGCCGGCTCGCCGCCCGGGGTCGCCGGCTCCACGAACCTGGTACGGGTGCACCACATCGGCGAGGACGACAGCCCGAAGTAACGGTCGTCAGTACTTCGGCCCGACGTGAGCGTCCATGAGAGCCACGGACGCCCGTCGGGCTACGGAGATGTTGTACTCCTTGCCTGCACGGGTGCAGTGCGTCCACTCGATGCCGAGCTTGTCCAGGGTGTCGGTGTAGAGCCGGCGGATGTCGTCGGAGACGTTGGTGAACCAGTAGCGCGGATACTCGTAGCGCTTGCGCTCTCCGCCGACCATGCGAGTCGTCCAATTGGTGATCCGGCAACCGTCGGAGTGGACAAGTCCACGAACGAAGGCCCAAGAGTTCGCGTCGACGAGTTCTTGTTGCCAGGGCTCCAGCGCGATCTCACGTTCGTGCTTTCTGCCTGGACCATGTTGCGGGAACAGGCAGAGAAGGTGCTTCGAGTAGACCTTGATGTTGTGGCAGCCGGGTTTGCGGACCCTGCATGTGGCATTGTCAGGGAATACCTTGTGCAGCGCGGCCTCTGCCTCGTCCTGAATGCCCGGCCAGTGGTCGTCGAGAGTGATCATCAGGTTCGGCACTCTGTGCTCTGAGTAGTGGCTGATGTGGCCGTCACCCAGGTAGAGCCCCAGAAGGTATGCGTAGGCGTGCCTATCGAGCTCAGTTCCGTCGCATCGATGGCATGTAGGCGCGTGGGTGCCAGGGCATTCGCCCCGCTTGGACCGATCCATGTGCAGCCAATACGAGATGGTGCCCCGAGGGATGTTCAGGCGTCGGGCGACTTCCGCACCCGTTGTCCCGGAGCTGAGAAGGTCAAGTGCCTTTTGGCGGACTTCTGTCCCGTGAAAGATCACAGCACCACTTTGAATGCTGGCGTGTGCCGGTGCGCAGCAGAAAGCGGATGTTCACGAGAAGGTGAACATCCGCTTTCCACGGGTGTGCCCAGTGTGGGATTCGAACCCACATGCCCAAAGGGCACGGCATTTTGAGTGCCGCGAGTCTAACCAGTTCCTCCAACCGGGCAGGCCAGGGGCTGGAAGCGAGTATACCGGGTCCCCGCGTGTTGGCGCCGCTAGGTAGGCTGCAAGACAGCAGTGCATGCCCGGCCCGCAACAAGGAGCCCCCGTGACCACCCCCGAGTCGCCCCAGCCCGTAGACGCCGCCGACGACGACAAGTCGCACGTCCCGCCGCTGACGACCCGCGTCGTCATCGCCGAGGACGAGGCGCTCATCCGCCTCGACCTCAAGGAGATGCTGGAGGAGGAGGGCTACTCGGTCGTCGGCGAGGCCGGGGACGGGCAGCAGGCCGTGGAGCTGGCGCGGGAGCACCGGCCGGACCTCGTGATCCTCGATGTGAAGATGCCGGTCCTCGACGGGATCTCCGCCGCCGAGAAGATCGCCGAGGAGTCCATCGCCCCGGTTCTGATGCTGACGGCCTTCTCGCAGCGCGACCTTGTCGAGCGGGCCCGGGACGCGGGGGCGATGGCGTATCTGGTGAAGCCGTTCAGTAAGAGCGACGTGGTTCCGGCCATCGAGATGGCCGTGTCCCGGTTCGCGGAGCTGAAGGCGCTGGAGAACGAGATCGCGGACCTGTCGCAGCGGCTGGAGACCCGGAAGCTGGTGGACCGGGCGAAGAGCATCCTGCAGACGGATTACGGGCTTTCCGAGCCCGCTGCGTTCCGCTGGATCCAGAAGACCTCGATGGACCGGCGTATGTCGATGCAGCAGCTGGCCGAGGCTCTGATCGAGGACGCCGAGGAGAAGAAGAAGGCGGCCGAGTAGGTTCGTAGGCGCAGACGGAGAGAAGCCCGCCCCCGGGATGTCCGGGGGCGGGCTTCTCTTCGGTGCGTGGGTTGCTCAGTCCTCGCCGAGGTAGGCCTTGCGGACCGACTCGTCGTGGAGCAGGTCGGCGCCGGTGCCGGAGAGGACGATCTTGCCGACCTCCATGACGTGGCCCTGGTCCGCGAGGGAGAGGGCGGCCTGGGCGTTCTGCTCGACGAGCAGGATCGTGGTGCCCGAGGCCTTGAGCTCGACGATGGTCTCCATGATCTTCTGCATCATGATCGGGGAGAGGCCCATGGAGGGCTCGTCGAGCATGAGCAGCTTGGGCTGGGACATGAGCGCGCGGCCCATGGCGAGCATCTGCTGTTCGCCTCCGGAGAGGGTTCCGGCGGCCTGCTTCCGGCGTTCCCCGAGGATGGGGAAGAGGTCGTAGGCGCGCTGGATGTCCTTCTCGATGCCTGCCTTGTCGGTGCGGAGGAAGGCGCCGAGCTGGAGGTTCTCCGCGATGGTGAGGCGGGGGAAGATGTGGCGGCCTTCGGGGGAGTGGGCGAGGCCCAGTGCCACGATCTTGTGGGCGGGGATGCCGTTCAGGGGCTTCCCGTCGAAGAGGATCCGGCCGCCGGAGGGCTTGAGGAGGCCCGAGAGGGTGCGCAGGGTGGTGGTCTTGCCGGCACCGTTGGTGCCGATGAGGGTGACGACCTGGCCGGCTTCGACGCTGAAGGAGATTCCCTTGACGGCTTCGATCTTGCCGTAGGCGACCCTGAGGTCCTCGACCTCGAGCAGTGCGGTCACTGGTCTTCCCCTTCTGTGCTGGTGGTGCTGGTGGTGCGCTCCGCCTTGTCCGCCCCGGCGGGGGTGTCGGCCTTCTCGGGGGTGTCGCCTTCGAAGGGCGTGCCGAGGTAGGCGGCGACGACGCGTTCGTCGCCCTGGACGACGGCGGGTGTGCCTTCGACGAGCTTCTCGCCCTGGACGAGGCAGGCGACGCGGTCGCAGAGGTTGAAGATGAAGCGCATGTCGTGCTCGATGACGAGTACGGCGATGCCCATGTCCCGGATGGCGAAGATGAGTTCTTCGGTGACGCGGGTTTCCTGCGGGTTCATGCCGGCGGTGGGCTCGTCGAGGAGGAGGAGGCCGGGGTCGCTGGCGAGGGCGCGTGCGATTTCCAGCTTGCGCTGGTCTCCGTAGGGGAGGTTGCGTGCGAGGTGGTCGGCTTTGTCCTGCAGGCCGATGAACTCGAGGAGTTCCATGGCGCGTGCGTGGGACGCGGCTTCTGCCTTCTTGAATCCGGGGCCGCGCAGGAGGGCGGACCAGAGGCCTTCCTTGGTCCTGGTGTGGCGTCCGACGAGGACGTTCTCCAGGACGGTCATGTTGGCGAAGAGCCGGATGTTCTGGAAGGTGCGGGCGATTCCTGCCTGGGTGACGAGGTGGGGCTTGGGTGGCAGGACGGTGCCCTTGTAGCGGACCTTGCCCTCGGTGGGGATGTACAGGCCGGTGAGGCAGTTGAAGAAGGTGGTCTTGCCTGCACCGTTGGGGCCGATGAGGCCGACGATCTCGCCTGCGTTGACCTGGAGGTTGACGTCACGTACGGCGGTGAGGCCGCCGAAGCGCATGGTGACGCCGCCGGCGTCCAGGACGGGCGTGGTGGTCTCGGTGGTGGTCGTCATGTCGTTCACGCCCCCGCCTTCACGGTGCCGACGCCGGAATCGGGCAGTGTGCCTTCGGGCGTGTCGAGTTGGCCGGTCTCGTGGTACTCGAGCTGGGCCCGCCGGTTGGCGATGAGGCCTTCGGGGCGGAAGCGCATCAGCAGGATGAGCGCGAGGCCGAAGCCGAGGAGCTGGTAGTCCTGGAGGAACTGCAGCTTCGCGGGGATCATGTACAGGAGGGTGGCGCCGATCAGGGGTCCGCTGATCGTTCCCATGCCGCCGAGGATGACGGCGGCGAGGAGGAAGGCGGAGTTGGGCGGCACGGGGCCGGCGAAGACGTACATCTCCGGGACGACGGTGCTCTGTACGTGTGCCTGGACGGTGCCGGCGAGGCCGGCGAGGGTGGCGCCGAGGGCGAAGGCGATGAGCTTGACGCGGAAGCCGTTGATGCCCATGGCGGTGGCGGCGGTCTCGTCCTCGCGGATGGCGACCCAGGCGCGGCCGATGCGGGAGCTGCCGGCGCGGCTGAAGACGAGGACCACGAGGATCATCGCGAGCAGCATGAGCAGGTAGTAGTTGGCGTATCCGCCGAGTTCGATGCCGAGGACGGTGTGGGACTCGCCGAAGTCGTATCCGAAGAAGACGAGGTCGGGGATGTTGGGTACGCCGTTGGGGCCGTTGGTGATCTGGGGTCCGGAGACGCCGTCGAGGTTGCCGACGGTGATGCGGAAGATTTCGCCGAAGCCGAGGGTGACGATGGCGAGGTAGTCGCCGCGGAGGCGGAGTGTGGGTGCTCCGATGACGACGCCGAAGATGAGGGAGACGGCTGCTCCGGTGAGGACCGATGCCCAGAACGGGAACTGGACGTCGAACGCGGATGCGGTGGTGCCGGAGACGAGCGCGGCGGTGTAGGCGCCGACGCCGAGGAAGGCGACGTATCCGAGGTCGAGGAGTCCGGCGAGGCCGACGACGATGTTCAGTCCGAGTGCGACGGTCGCGAAGATGAGGATGTTGACCGCGATGAGGGTGTACTGGTCGGTGTTCTGGGTGAAGGGGAACGCGGCTGCGGCGACGAAGGCTGCTGCCACGGCGATGGAGCGGTATTTGGTGGTGAGTACCGAGAGCCGGGCCATGATGCCGGACTTGAACAGGGCGCCCACGGCGAAGCCTGCGGTGATCATGTAGCCGGTGAAGAGTTCGGCGTATTCGGTGTCGATGCCGTAGGTGACGACGAAGAGGCCGATTCCGAAGGCGAGGACGATGATGAGGATCTCGGCCCAGGAGGGGAGTTCCTTGGGGCGGGAGGCCTTGCGGGTGTCGTCGGGGAGCAGGAAGGCGACGAGTGGGATGGCGGAGGCGACCGCCGCGACGAAGCCGCCGGGTTCGAGGTTGACGACGCCGCCGAGTTCGACGGCGATGGCGATGACGGTGAACCAGGTGGTTGCGAAGGCGCCGAGGGCCAGGAACTGGAGGGCTTTGGTGGTGCCGGTGGGGGCGAGCCAGCGGAGGCCTCGGATGTCGAGGGCTGCGAGTGCGTACAGGAGTACGAGGGCGCCCGCGACGAGGGTGAGGACCTGTAGTCCGCCGGGGTAGCCGTAGACGGTGAGGTCGCCGGGGAACTCGTCGGTGTAGGTCCAGGACAGGAAGGTGGCGGCGATCGTCGCGATGCCGCCGAGGGCGGTGAGGCGGCGTAGGCCGGTGGTGCGGGAGCCGGTGTCGGCCTGGGTGGTGACGGTGGCGGTTTTGGTGGTGTCGGTTGTCATGGCTCTCACGCCCGATCCGCGACGCGCTCACCGAGCAGGCCTTGTGGCCTGACGAGGAGGACGACGATGAGAAGTACGAATGCCCAGACGTTGGCCCAGGCGCCGCCGCCGAGCTGCTGCATGCCGGGGATTTCTTCGATGTAGGCGATGGAGAGGGCTTCGGCGAGGCCGAGGACGACTCCGCCGACCATGGCGCCGTAGATGTTGCCGATGCCGCCGAGTACGGCGGCGGTGAAGGCTTTGAGTCCGAGGATGAAGCCCATCTCGAAGTTGATCTGGCCCTTGTCGAGTCCGTAGGCGACGGACGCGACGGCGGCGAACGCGGCTCCGATGGCGAAGGCCATCACGATGATCCGGTCGGTGTTGATGCCCATGAGCTTCGCCGTGTCGGGGTCCTGTGCGGTGGCCTGCATGGCGCGGCCGCTGCGGCTCTTGGCGACGAAGAGGCCGAGGGCGAGCATGCACAGGGGGGCGAGCACGAGGATGAAGGCGTCGGCGCGCTGGAGGTAGAGGTTGTCGAAGATCTTGAACGACTCGCCCTGGAACTCGGGGAAGCTGCGCGGCTTCTTGGCCTCGGGGTAGAAGCCCCAGACAAGCTGCTGGAGGACGATCGAGAGGCCGATCGCGGTGATGAGGGGTGCCAGCCGTGGCGCACCGCGCAGGGGGCGGTAGGCGAAGCGTTCTGCGGCTGTGGCTACGGCGACGGAGGCGATTGCGCCACCGACGATCATGAGGGGTATGACCACCATGAGCGAGGTTCCGCTGGGGAGCGCCAGGTAGGTGGTGAGGGCGCCGAAGCCCCCGATCATGAAGATCTCGCCGTGGGCGAAATTGATGAGCTGGACGATGCCGTACACCATGGTGTACCCGATGGCTATGAGGCCATAGAGCGCGCCGAGTGCGAGACCGTTGGCCAGCTGTTGCGGCAGTTCGTTCACCGCAGTGCCTCCGATGAGCTTGTCGGATATGACACCGCGCGAGGGCGCTGTTTGCGCCCTCGCGCGGTCAGGAGCGTGTGTTGGGGTGGTGCGGGGTGATCAGTCCTCGAACGTGGCGCTCTTGACGTCCTTCCAGGCGCCCTTCTGGACCTCGTAGACGGTGAGCTGCTTGTTGGTGGTGTCACCGAACTCGTCGAAGGAGACCTTGCCGGTCACGCCGTCGAAGGAGACCTTGGCCATGGCCTCGGTGACCTTGGCGCGGGCGTCCTCGGGGAGCTTGCCGTCGTTGTCGGCGACGACGGCCTTGACTGCCTGGATGATGGCCCAGCCGGCGTCGTAGGAGTAGCCGCCGTATGCGGCGTACGGGTCCTTGTACTTCTCGGCCTCGTAGTCGGCGATGAACTGCTTGGCGGTCGGGAGGGCCTGGACGGGGTAGCCGATGGAGGTGGCGTAGTCGCCGTCGTTGGCTTCGCCGGAGGCGCTGATGAACGCGGGGTCGTAGATGCCGTCGCCGCCCATGGTGGGGATCTTGGCGCCGGTCTTCTTGATCTGGTCGGAGAGGAGGCCGCCCTCGGGGTACTGGCCGCCGTAGTAGACGGAGTCGGCGCCCGAGCTCTTCACCTTGTCGGCGGTGCTGGAGAAGTCGGTCTCCTTGACGGTGACGTGGTCGGTGCCGACGACCTTGCCGCCGAGGCGGGCGAACTCCTTGGAGAAGATGGAGGCGAGGCCGGCGCCGTAGGTCTGCTTGTCGTCGACGACGTAGACCTTCTTCTTCTTGGCGTCGTTGAAGAGGTACTGGGCGGCGAACTTGCCCTGGACGATGTCGGTGGCGCAGGTGCGGAAGTAGGTCTTGAAGACTCGCTGGCCCTTGCCCTTGGCCCAGTCGTCGCCCTGGCTGAGGGCGGGGTTGGTGTTGGCGGGGGAGACCTGTGCGAGGTCGGCCTTCTCGAAGACGCCCTGCATGGACTGGGCGACGCCGGAGTTGAGGGGGCCGACGGCTCCGAGGACTTCCTTGGTGCCGACGAGCTTGGTGGCGTTGGCCTGTCCGGAGGCGGGGACGGCCTGGTCGTCGAGGGCTTCGATCTTGAACTCGATGCCGGGGACCTCGTTGTTCTTGTTCGCGGTCTTGGCCGCGAGGTCCACGGAGTTCTTGATGCCCTGGCCGAGCGCGGAGAGGGATCCGGTCAGCGGGGCGTCGACACCGATGACGACGGTGGTCTTGCCGCCGCCGCCGTCGCTGCTGCCCTTGCTGTTGTCGTCGCGCGATCCGCAGGCGGTGAGGGTGAGTGCACCGGTGGTGAGCACTGTGGTGAGGATGATCAAAGAACGGTGTCGCACGAAAGGTCCTTTCCCTGGCGCGGCCTCCTCTGCATGAGGTGCCGTGACTACGCCGGGCTGTACTGGTCGATACAGGGCCGTGCAGCAGACACGCCCGGCGGCGCGGTGACTGGCCGTGACTCTATGGGCAGGTGGGGGGGTGCGGGATGGGTGCGCTGATGATGTGACTGTCTTGTTATGCCGTGGGGAAGGCTTCTTGGCCGCAGTGTGGAGATGTACGGCTTTTGCCCGGGCCGTGGAAATGACCGCATGGTGAGAACCCGCAGCTCTGCTAAGGGGCTTGGGGTGATCTTGGTGCTGTCGCGCGAATCGGGGCGCAAGGGGCATGAGGGGGGCGGTCGAGTGTGCGGGGGTGAGGGTGCGCGCCGTTTTTCGTGTATTGCACACATGTTACGCAGTGTTACATCTGTGGGGTGTGTGCGGATGTGTCGCAGGGGCGGTGTGGCTGCTGAAGTGGTTCATGTGACGGGGTCTGGTGGTCAGGGGTGTTGACCCTGCGTGTCCGCCAAGTCCGGCCGGAGGCTGTGGACATGGGTCTGCCCGGCCGGTGCGCGGTGCGCGGTGCGCGTTCCGGCCGGGCAGTGGGGTGTCGGGGAGGGTTGTCAGCCCGCGTCGGGGCGGGGTGCGTCGCGGAGCAGGCAGGTGAGGCGGGCGGTGCAGACCCGCTTGTCGTGCTCGTCGGTGATGACGATCTCGTACGTGGCGGTGGAGCGGCCGCGGTGGACGGGGGTGGCGACGCCGGTGACGAGGCCGTTGCGGACGCCTCGGTGGTGGGTGCAGTTCAGGTCGACGCCGACGGCGATCTTGGTGGCGCCGCCGTGGAGCATGGTGCCGACGGAGCCGAGGGTCTCGGCGAGGACGGCCGAGGCGCCGCCGTGGAGCAGTCCGTAGGGCTGGGTGTTGCCTTCGACGGGCATGGTGCCCACGACGCGTTCGGCGGAGGCTTCGACGATCGTGACGCCCATGCGCTCGCCGAGGTGTCCGGCGGAGAAGAGTGCGGGGAGGTCGACGCCGAGTGCCGCGTACTCGTCGATGATCTCCTGGGGGAACGTGGGTGCGGTGTGCTCGCCCATGGGGTCCGGCTCCGATCGTGTGCGGTCGTTCGTTGCTGTGTGCACTGTTCTTATCAGACGGCTGAGCGTGCGCTTAGAGTTCTTGACGGAAGTCACTGGTGACGTGACCTGTCGGGCTTGGACGCTCACCGGGTTGTCCGTGGGGAGGGGAGAGTCGCGTCCACGGAATCGTCTCGGACGAACTGAGGTCGCTGATCGAGCCGTTGTCACGTGAGCCGGGGCCGGAACGGGTGGCCGGCCGAGGGTGCCCGACCGCCGCGCGCCGTGCGGGATGCTGTTCGGTTCCTCCCGGGTGAGGGCCGCTCGGCGCGGACCGGAAGCGGGCCGAGTCCGGTGTCACGGAATGTCTGAGCCTTCGTCCTCCCGCAGTAGCCATTCCCTGACCGGAGCAGCATGTCCGGAGAGCTGACCGACCTGCATGCCTTCTTCGCGTGAGGTCACCTTCGGCAGCGGGGTGAAGTCGTCGGGAAGCACGTCCAGCAGGCTCGTCACGTGGCCGCCCGCCCGCAGAGTGACCAGCAGCTCGCATCGCAGCTGACGTGGAACGTCCGGGCGGTGGGACAAGCTGTGCCACAGAGCCGGCCACAGGTAGTGGGCGCCGTCCGGCGCCGCGTTGGCCCGCACCCACGCCGGGTCCAGCCGCCGGCTCAGGCCGAGGTGCCGTGCCCGCTCCTCCAGCCTGAACAACGAGGCCGAATCGATGACCTTCAGCTCGCGGGGAGGAGGCTGATCGAAGTCCATCACCCCATGCTTCCCAACAGCTCCACGCGCCGGGGAGCCGACCCCAAGGAGTCATCAGGAGTTCCCGGGGTCTGTGGTCCGGAGCGTGCCGGGCCCGCCGGGGGCCCGGCACGCGCGGGTGTTCAGGCCGTTTCGAACCGTACGACGACCGACTTGCTGGCCGGGGTGTTGCTGGTGTCCGCGGTGGAGCCGAGGGGGACGAGGACGTTGGTCTCCGGGTAGTACGCGGCGGCGCAGCCCCGTGCGGTGGGGTAGTGGACGACGCGGAAGCCGGAGGCGCGGCGTTCGACGCCGTCCTTCCATTCGCTGACGAGGTCGGTGTAGGCGCCGTCGGCGAGGCCGAGGGTGTGGGCGTCCTCGGGGTTGACCATGACGATGCGGCGGCCGCCCTTGATGCCGCGGTAGCGGTCGTCGAGGCCGTAGATCGTGGTGTTGTACTGGTCGTGGGAGCGCAGGGTCTGCAGCAGCAGCCGGCCTTCGGGAAGTGCGGGGTATTCGACGGGTGCGGCGGTGAAGTTGGCCTTGCCGGTGGTGGTGGGGAAGCGGCGTTCGTCGCGGGGGGCGTGGGGGAGGGAGAAGCCGCCGGGCCGTGCGACGCGGGTGTTGAAGTCCTCGAAGCCGGGGACGACGCGGGAGATGCGGTCGCGGATCGTGCCGTAGTCCTTCTCGAAGTCCTCCCAGGGTGTGGTGGAGGCGGGGCCGAGGACGGCGCGGGCCAGGCGGGCGACGATCGCGGGTTCGGAGAGCAGGTGAGGGCTCGCGGGGGTGAGGTTGCCGCGCGAGGAGTGGACCAGGCCCATGGAGTCCTCGACGGTGACGAACTGCTTTCCGCCGGCCTGCACGTCCTTGTCGGTGCGGCCGAGCGTGGGGAGGATCAGGGCGCGGGTGCCTGTGACGGCGTGCGAGCGGTTGAGTTTCGTCGAGACGTGGACGGTGAGCCGGGCGCGGCGCATCGCGGCCTCGGTGACGGCGGTGTCGGGGGTGGCGCCGACGAAGTTGCCGCCCATGGCGAAGAAGACCTTGGCGTCGCCGTCGCGGAGTGCCTGGATGGACCGTACGACGTCGTAGCCGTGGTGGCGTGGTGAGGTGATGCCGAATTCCTGGTCGAGGGCGTCGAGGAAGGCGGTGGAGGGCCGTTCGAAGATGCCCATGGTGCGGTCGCCCTGGACGTTGGAGTGGCCGCGGACGGGGCAGACTCCGGCGCCGGGCCTGCCGATGTTGCCGCGCAGCAGGAGGAAATTGACCACTTCGCGGATGGTCGGCACGGAGTGCTTGTGCTGGGTGAGGCCCATGGCCCAGCAGACGATGGTGCGCCTGGACGCGAGGATCATGGCGAGCGCCTCTTCGATAGCGTCGCGTTCGAGGCCGGTGGCGGTGAGGGTCTCGTCCCAGTCGGCCGCGCGGGCCGCTTCGGCGAATTCCTCGTAGCCATGGGTGTGCTCGGTGACGAAGCCGGTGTCGACGGCTCCGTCGGCCTCGATGATCATCTTGTTCAGGAGACGGAAGAGTGCCTGGTCGCCGCCGATGCGGATCTGGAGGAAGAGGTCGGTGAGGGCGGCGCCCTTGAGCATGCCGCGGGCCGTCTGGGGGTTCTTGAACCGCTCCAGGCCGGCCTCGGGCAGCGGGTTCACCGAGATGATCTTCGCGCCGGCGTTCTTGGCCTGTTCGAGTGCCGAGAGCATGCGGGGGTGGTTGGTGCCGGGGTTCTGTCCGGCGACGATGATCAGGTCGGCCTGGTGGAGGTCCTCGAGGCTGACGCTGCCCTTGCCGATCCCGATGGTCTCGGTGAGGGCCGAGCCGGACGACTCGTGGCACATGTTGGAGCAGTCAGGCAGGTTGTTCGTGCCGAACTCGCGGGCGAGGAGCTGAAGGAGGAACGCCGCCTCGTTGCTGGTGCGGCCGGAGGTGTAGAAGAGCGCCTCGTCGGGGGAGGAGAGCGCGGTCAGCTCCTCGGCGATGATCTCGAAGGCGCGTTCCCAGGTCACGGCCTCGTACCGGTCGGCGCCCTCGGGCAGGTACACGGGCTGCGTGATGCGTCCCTGCTGGCCGAGCCAGTAGCCGCTGCGGGTGCCGAGGTCGGCGACGGGGTGGGCGGCGAAGAAGTCGGGGGGGACGCGTCGCAGGGTCGCTTCCTCGGCGACGGCCTTGGCGCCGTTCTCGCAGAACTCGGCGGTGTGGCGCTTGTCGCCCTCTGGCCAGGCGCAGCCGGGGCAGTCGAAGCCGTCCTTCTGGTTGACCTTGAGGAGGGTCTGCGCGGTGCGCCGTACGCCCATCTGCTGCTGGGCGACGCGCAGGGTGTGGGCGACGGCGGGCAGTCCGGCGGCGGAGTGCTGGACCGGGTCGATCTGCGGCGCGTCCTGGACCGGGTCTCCGGTCGGGGGCTTGGTGGCCATGGTGCTCCCCTTCGAGCCTTCGGGCGTCTCCGACGGGTGCGGGCGCGCGCGGCGTCGTCACGTGTCGGGGCGTCCTGTCGCGTCTTCTTCACGCCTTCACAGTCCTTCGATCCTGTCATGCACACCTGCCGGTGTGCCGCGGGGGAAGCGGGGGAGGCCGGGGGAGCGGTCCGGCGGGCGTGATGCCGGGGTCTTGGGGGCGGTGGGGAGGCCGGTCCGGATTGTCAGTGGTCCGTGGCAGGATCGGGGGCGTGGCTGAGACGGCATCGAAGAACACGGCAGACAACCGACCGCGCCTGCTCCTCATGGACGGGCACTCCCTGGCGTACCGGGCGTTCTTCGCCCTGCCCGCGGAGAACTTCACGACGGCGACGGGGCAGCCGACGAATGCCGTGTACGGCTTCATGTCGATGCTGGCGAACACGCTGCGCGACGAGGCGCCCACGCACTTCGCGGTCGCGTTCGACGTGTCCCGCAAGACGTGGCGTGCGCAGGAGTTCCCGGAGTACAAGGCGAACCGCTCCAAGACGCCCGACGAGTTCAAGGGGCAGGTCGAGCTGATCGGTGAGCTCCTGGACGCGATGCGCGCGGACCGGTTCGCGGTGGACGGGTTCGAGGCGGACGACGTCATCGCGACGCTGGCCACGCAGGCCGAGGCGGCGGGCTTCGAGGTGCTGATCGTCACGGGTGACCGGGATTCGTTCCAGCTGATCACGGACAACGTGACGGTGCTCTACCCGACGAAGGGCGTCTCGGAGCTCACGCGTTTCACCCCGGAGAAGGTCCAGGAGAAGTACGGGCTCACGCCGGGCCAGTATCCGGATTTCGCGGCGCTGCGCGGTGACCCGTCGGACAACCTTCCGGGCATCCCCGGCGTGGGTGAGAAGACGGCGGCGAAGTGGATCAACCAGTTCGGTTCGTTCGCGGAGCTCGTCGAGCGGGCCGACGAGGTGAAGGGCAAGGCCGGTCAGAATTTCCGGGACCACCTGGACGCGGTGAAGATGAACCGTGTGCTGACCGAGATGGTCCGTGACGTGGAGCTGCCGAAGGTCCCGGCCGAGCTCGAGCGTGCCCCGTACGACCGTACGGCGGTGACCGGTGTGCTGGACGTCCTGGAGATCCGTAACCCGAGCCTGCGCGAGCGGCTGCTCGCCGTGGACCCGGGCGCGGAGGAGGCCGGTCCGCCGGAGCCGGCCGCGGGTGTGGAGCTGGACGGTGCGGTGCTGGGGGCGGGCGAGGTCGCCCCGTGGCTCGAGGCCCGTGGCGGGAATCCGCTCGGTGTGATGACCGTCGACACCTGGTCGCTGGGCAGTGGCACGGTCACGGAGATCGCGCTCGCCGCGGCCGACGGGGCGGCCGCCTGGCTGGACCCGGCGGATCTCGACGAGGCCGACGAGCAGGCGCTCGCCGCCTGGCTCGCGGACCCGGAGAAGCCCAAGGTCCTGCACAACGCCAAGAACGCTCTGCGGGTCTTCCCCGAGCAGGGCTGGCGGCTGGACGGCATCACCATGGACACCGCGCTCGCCGCCTACCTGGTCAAGCCCGGTCGCCGTTCCTTCGCCCTGGACGCCCTGGCCGTGGAGTACCTGGGCCGTGAGCTGGCCCCGGCCCCCGCGTCCGACGGGCAGCTGGCGTTCGGCGCGGAGGACCGTGCGGAGGCCGACGCGCTGATGGCGCAGGCCCGCGCGGTGCTGGACCTCGGGGACGCGTTCACGACGCGTCTGAAGGAGGTCGGCGCCACCGGGCTGCTGCATGACATGGAGCTGCCCACCTCGATCATGCTGGCCCGTCTGGAGCGGCACGGTATCGCCGCTGACCGGGCGCATCTGGAGGGTATGGAGCAGCAGTTCGCCGGTGCGGTGCAGCAGGCGGTGAAGGAGGCGCACGCCGCGGTGGGCCGCGAGTTCAACCTCGGTTCGCCCAAGCAGCTCCAGGAAGTCCTCTTCGGTGAGCTGGCCCTGCCGAAGACGAAGAAGACGAAGACGGGCTACACGACCGACGCGGACGCGCTGGCCTGGCTGGCCGCACAGACCGAGCACGAGCTGCCGGTCATCATGCTGCGCCACCGGGAGCAGGCGAAGCTGCGGGTCACGGTCGAAGGGCTGATCAAGACGATCGGTGCGGACGGCCGTATCCACACCACGTTCAACCAGACGGTCGCGGCGACGGGCCGGCTCTCCTCGACCGAGCCCAACCTGCAGAACATTCCCGTCCGTACGGACGAGGGCCGGGCGATCCGTCGGGGCTTCGTCGTCGGCGAGGGCTTCGAGACGCTGATGACGGCCGACTACAGCCAGATCGAGCTGCGGGTGATGGCCCACCTCTCCGAGGACGCCGGTCTGATCGAGGCGTTCACCTCGGGCGAGGACCTGCACACGACGGTCGCCTCTCAGGTGTTCGGTGTCGAGAAGTCCGCGGTCGACGCGGAGATGCGCCGCAAGATCAAGGCCATGTCGTACGGCCTGGCTTACGGCCTCTCCGCGTTCGGCCTCTCCCAGCAGCTGAACATCGAGGCCGGTGAGGCGCGCGGGCTGATGGACACGTACTTCCTGCGGTTCGGCGGGGTGCGCGACTACCTGCACCGGGTCGTGGAGGAGGCCAGGTCCACCGGGTACACGGAGACGATCCTGGGCCGCCGCCGCTACCTCCCGGACCTGAACAGTGACAACCGCCAGCGGCGCGAGGCCGCCGAGCGGATGGCGCTCAACGCCCCGATCCAGGGGACGGCCGCGGACATCGTGAAGGTCGCGATGCTTCAGGTGGACCGGGCGCTGACGGAGGCGAAGCTGACGTCACGGATGCTGCTCCAGGTCCATGACGAAATCGTCCTGGAGATCGCGCGGGGCGAGCGTGAGCAGGTCGAGGAGATCCTGCGCCGGGAGATGTCCACGGCGGTCGAGCTCCGTGCGCCTCTGGACGTGTCGGTCGGCGTAGGCACGGACTGGGAGACGGCCGCGCACTAGCAAGTGCCGGTCCCGAGGGGGAGGGGCCTCCCGGCGCCCGGCAGTCCGGCCCGTTCAGCGGACGTCCCGGTCCGCCGGGCTGGGCCGTGCGGTGTCCGTGGGCGGCACGTCCGGCGGCCGGGGTGCGGACGGCCTGCGCAGCAGCCGCATCCACGCCCCGTACAGCACCAGTCCGCCCGTCAGGCCCGCCCCGGCGCCGAAGCACGCCGTCGGGATGATGTCGAGAGGCGTGTCGACGCGCCCGAAGTGGGCGTACCAGCGGGCGCACCGGTGAGCGGTGCCCAGCAGGACGCACAGGGCGAGGAGCGCGACGGCCCAGCCGCGTTCGGTCCGGCCCAGCACCGGCACGGACTTCGGCACGGGGACCGGGCCGGTGCGCCGCAGACCCGTGTACGTGAACCACACCAGGAGCACCAGCGCCACGGCCGAACTGCCGTACTGCACGATCTGGAACACCGGGTGGCCGCCGACGTTCCCGTTCAGGGCGGGGACCAACTCCGTGCCCCACCGGTCGTGATGGGTGAAGGCGTCCCACGCGACGTGGGTTCCCGAGCCGATGACGGCGGACACGACGAACCACACCGCGTCGGAGAGGACCGGGCCGCCGGGCTCCCGGCGCCGCCCACGCACGAAGGCGTGCACGCGCCCCCGCCACGCCGTGGGCAGCAACGCGACGAGCGGTTCGCGCAGCATCAGCCAGAGTGCCACCAGGACGGCGGTGACGAGGACGTCCACGGTGAACACCCCCCACACGGCGTGTGTCACCTCGCCGAACTCCATGGCCCCCGGGACGACCGTGTCCGCGTAGTAGGTCATGTCCGGAGCGAACGACCCGGCGACGAGCGCGGAGGCCACGAGAGGCCCACGGCCCCTGCCGGACCTGCTGATTCCCGGCAGCACCGCTGCGGCATGGCTGAGTGTGAAGGGCATGTGGCAAGTATGGGTGAGTGCGCGTCACCCACCCGGAAAAGCCGGCCGGCTTGAGCGCCGGGAAGCTGAGAAATCGGTAAGAACCGGTTGGGGACCAGTGTTCGGGCGCCGTGAGTTGTCGTAGGGTCGCCTGAGTTCTCGCGCGGGGAGCGCGGACAGCCGTCGACGGGGAGGGACCGACACCCATGGCAGCGCAATTCGGCCGCAGGCTGCGCAGGGGGGCCACCACCACCGCGGTGGCCGCCGCCGCCGTAGCGGCCCTCTCCGCCTCGCAGGCCCCCGCGGCACAGTCCGACAGCGCCGCGGACGCCCGGGCGGCCGGTGAGACACCGCCCGGCGGCAGTGCGGCCACCGGCAACTCGCCCTACTACACCGACCTTCCGCCGCTCAGCACGCCAGGCGGGCCCGGTACGTCGGTGGTTCTTCCGGCGGCCGGAAGCAGCGAGGCCGGCATACCCGCCTCGGTCCTGGCCGCGTACAAGAAGGCGCAGCAGGAGATAGCGGGCACCGACGCCGCGTGCCGTCTGCCGTGGCAGCTGCTCGCCGCGATCGGAAAGGTCGAGTCCGGCCAGGCCCGCGGCGGCAAGGTCGACGCGGACGGCACCACCTTCTCCCCGATCCTCGGCCCGGCGCTCAACGGCCAGGGCTTCGCGCTCATCAAGGACACCGACGGTGGCGCGTACGACGGCGACTCGACCCACGACCGTGCGGTCGGCCCGATGCAGTTCATCCCGTCCACCTGGGCCACCTGGGGCCAGGACGGCAACGGCGACGGACGCAAGGACCCCAACAACATCCACGACGCGGCGCTGGCCGCCGGGCGCTACCTCTGCGCCGGCACCCGTGACCTGTCGCTCGCCGCGGACCTCGACGGGGCGGTGCTGAGCTACAACCACTCGACGGAGTACCTGCGCACGGTGCGCTCCTGGTTCGACTACTACAAGCGCGGCACCCACGAGGTCCCCGACGGCACGGGCGTCCTTCCGGCGGACACGAGCACGACGTCCCCGTCGCCCTCGCCCAGCACCCCGGGCGGCGGCACGACTCCGAGCCCCGAGTCCACGCCCCCGAGGGCCGGTGGCGGCACGACGCCCAGCCCCGACCCCACGCCCCCGCCGACGACGAAGCCACCGACGACGAAGCCACCGACCGCCCCGCCGACCACTCCGCCGACCACCCCGCCCCAGTCCTTCGGCAGGCTCGAGAACGCGGGAACCGGCACTCTGACCGCCACGGCCGGCGAGGCGTTCACCGAGCGCGTCAAGGTCCGGGCGAGGAACACGCTCGGTGCCCCGCTCGCCAAGGCATCGGTCACCTTCACCCTGGTCGGCGACACGGACACCCGCTTCACCGGCGGGAAGCGCACCGTGACCCTGACCACCGGAGCCGACGGCACCGTCACCGCCCCCGCCCTGACAGCCGGTGAGAAGCCGGGCACCTTCAAGGTGACGGCCGTCGCCGGCACCGCCGGGCCCCGCCCCCTCACCTTCTCCGCGACCGTCGAGGCCCGCGTGGCGGACACCATCGCCCGGACCGGCGACACAGCCCTCACGGCCGCCCCCGGCGGTGCGTTCGCCGGCCGGGTCGAGGTCAGGACGACGTACAAGGGCACGGGTGTGGCGGACACCGCCGTCACCGCGACGATGATCACCGACGCCGAGACGCCCGCCGAGAACGACAAGGGCCCGTACTTCGAGGGTGCCGACGGCGAGCCCGTCCGCACCCTGGACCTGAAGGCCGGCGCCGACGGGCTCCTGAAGCTCCCCGAGATCTTCGCCGACGACGCCGAGGGCACGTACGCCCTGCGGCTCACCACCGCGAGCGGCGCCACGCTGACCGTCGAGCTGAAGGTCGAGGCGGCCCCCGCGGCCTGACCCGCACGGGCCCGGGGGTGCCGGCCACCGGATCGGCACCCCCGGGCCCGTAGCTGTGCCGGGGCGCCCCGGGGGAGACTGTCCTACGCCCGGGCGGCCCCTCGGAGGGCGCCCGCTTCCCGCGCCGCGCCGGGCTACGGAACGCCTGCCCGACACTCCGGCACCTTTCGGTGGCTCGGGCACGCGTCATGCCGCACCCCTGAGGCCGTTCGGTGACTCAGGCGGGGGTGTCGCCGCCGCTCCGGCGGTCGGGAGCGAGGAGATAGGCGATCGCCATGTCGCCCAGTTCGTCCGCGTACCGGCGCCGGGCGGCCTCGCCCTCGGCGGCGTCGGGCCGCACGGAGTTGTGGAAACAGGCGCCGAGGATCGCGCGGGCCACGGTGTCCAGCGCCGCCGCCGGGTCGGAGCGCCGGATCTGCCGTATGTGGGGGGCCGCCGCTTCCAGAAGGAGGCGGTGGATCTCGGTGATGGTGAGGGCCCCGCGGTCCAGAGCGCCGGTTTCCCGCGCGCGCAGCAGTTCGGGAAAGAGTGCGCTGTTGTCCGCGAAGGACCGCAGGAGCGCGTGGGCATAGGCGTCGACGACGCCCGAGAGCGAGGGTTCGGCCCCGCGCAGCTGTTCGGCCACGTACTCCTCACGCCGTTCCAGCATCCGTTCCGTCAGGGCCGTGACCAACTGCTCCTTGCCCTCGAAGCGGCGGTAGATCGAGCCGACGGCGACACCGGCGCGTTCCGCGACACCGGTCATCGTCATCTCCGCCAGGCCGTCCGACGAGGCGATCTCCTCGGCCGCCCGCAGCACGCGAGCCAGCGTCGCGGCGCTGCGTGCCTGCCGGGGTTCCCGGTAGTGCGCCCGCCCGTTCGGCTCATCTGTCATGTCCCGCATGGTATCGGCGGCATCGCGGCCGAGGTCTTGACGCGTGGCGCACCCCTCCGGGTAAGGTGAAAATGCGAATGTGAATTCACGTTCGCATTATAGGGAGGTTCCGGAATGACCCACGACCAGACTTCGCCGTCCGCAGCCGTCACGCTCGCCTCGGGGCCCGCCGGTCCCGGGAGCATCGACGACTTCGAGCTGTTCTACGCCCGCCGGGCCCTGGACCGCTTCCGGGTGCGGCTGGGGCGCCAGGGCCTGCTCGACCTCCTGGCCGAGGACATCGAGGAGGGCAACGCCTTCCTGCGGGAGAGCGCCCGCACCTCCGGCGGCGGCTTCCGGGGCGGTACGACGGTGCTGACCACGCGGGGGCTCTCGTCGGGCGAGTTCCTCGCCTGGATGGAAACGGCCTTCGCGGCCGACGAGAGCGCGCTCCTCGCCGCGCACCCCGAGCACTACGTGATGGCTCCGGAGGCCGACGGGTCGTTCCACGTGGTCGAGAACATCGGCCGCCACGTCTGCTCCTTCTACATGGGGGGCTGGGGGACGGACGCGATGGCCTGGGCCGAGGACGCGGACGAGCTGCTCCCGGAGTCCGGATTTCCGCACAAGATGTCCTCGAACCTGTTCCTGGCCGACGGAACGGTCGTCGGGCGGGCGCTGACCCAGTTCGGCGACACCGCCGACGGCTTCACCGCGAGCCTGACGGTCTACGTGCCCACCTCGTGCCCGGAGGACGTCCTGGAGCACCACCTCCGGCATTACGCCGTCGAGTTCAGGAACTGGATCACCGCCGCCGCCGCGGCGGCGCGCACCTGAGGCCCTGTGGGCCGTGCGGCCCGGGGTGAGGTCCACGGCCGGCCGTCGGGCCGCACCGGGACTACTCCCGGCGCAGCCGGGCCGTGGTGAAGCGGGTCGCCTCCGTCGTCGTCGGGTCCTCGGGCCACGGATGCTTCGGATAGCGGCCCCGCAACTCCGCCCGCACGCTCCTGTACCCCTCCCGCCAGAACGAGGCCAGGTCCGCGGTCACCGCGGCCGGCCTGCCCGCCGGTGACAGCATGTGGACCAGGAGCGGCACCCCGGCGACCCGGGGTGTCTCGCGCAGGCCGAACAGCTCCTGGAGCTTTACAGCGAGCACGGGCTGCTCACCGGCGTAGTCCAGACGGATCCTCGATCCGCTCGGCACCTCGATCCGCTCCGGAGCGAGCTCGTCCAGCCGGGCGGCGTCGCCCGTCGACCACGGCAGGAGCCTGCGCAGTGCCTGCCCGGCGTCGATCCGGGCCAGGTCGGCGCGCCGCCCGGCCCTCGAGAGCTCGGGCTCCAGCCATTCGTCGGCGCGCGCGAGCAGCGCCTCGTCGGACACGTCCGGCCAGGGCGCGCCGAGAGCGCGGTGCAGGAACGCGAGCCGCAACCGCAGTTGCCCGCTGTCCCTCGTCCACCGAAGAAGTCCCGGCCCCTCGCTGCGCAGTCCCGCCAGGAGCGCTGTGCGCACCAGTTCGGGGGCCGGCCTCCGCAGGGTGCGCACGGACAGTTCGACCGCCCCGAGGCGCTCCACGGACCGCGCCACGACATCGCCGTCGGCCCAGCGGACCTCCTCGCCGGAGAAGCTGAGGTGTCCCGCGGCCAGTCGCGCGGTGTCCTCGTCGATCACGGCCGCCAGCCGCACCCGCGCGGAGGCTGCGTGGGCGGGACGGTCGGCGACGGCGACGGCCAGCCACGGCGCGCTGCCCAGCCGTGAGCCGGTCCCCAGTTCGGCGCCCGTGCCCGACGCCATGAGGAAGGCCCTCTCGCCGCGGGCCCGGGCCACGCGCTCCGGGAACGCCAGCGCCGCGACCAGGCCCACCGCGGAGTCGTCCGTGACCGCGCCCCTCCCCTTCTCGCCGCCGAGGGACTGCGAGAGCCGCCGTACCTCCTGCCGCCAGCGCGCCGCGTAGGCGTCCCCGCCGCGCCGTGCCGTGCGCAGCGCGTGCGCCAGGTCGTCGCCGTACTCGCGCGGAGGCTCCTCGCTCAGCAGCGCGACGACCTCCGCCGCCCGGCGTCCGCCCACCTCCTGCGCGCCGTCCAGCAGGGCGCGCGCCAGGCGGGGGTGCAGGCCGAGCCGGGACATCCGTACGCCCCGCTCCGTGGCCCGGCCCGCGGCGTCCACCGCGCCGACCGCGCCCAGCACCTCGCGGGCCGCGCCCATGGCCCCGGCGGGCGGGGGGTCCAGGAGCGCGAGTCCCCAGGCGCCCGGATCGCCCCAGCACGCGGCCTGGAGTGCGAACGCCGCGAGATCGGCCACCTTGATCTCGGGGGAGGGGTAGGCGGCCAGCCGCCCGTCCTCGGCCCGGTCCCAGCAGCGGTACACGGTACCGAGGGCCTCACGCCCCGCGCGGCCCGCCCGCTGGCGTCCGGCCGCCCGCGAAGCCCGTACGGTCGTCAGCGCGCCCAGGCCCCGCGCGTGGTCGGTGCGCGGCTCCCTGGCCAGCCCGGAGTCCACGACCACCCGCACGCCCGGCACCGTGAGGGAGGACTCCGCGACGGACGTCGCCAGCACCACGCGGCGCCGCTGCGAGGACCCTGCCAGCACCGCGTCCTGCACGGCCGCGGGCGCCCGCCCGTGCACCTGGAACACCTCCGCGTCCACGCCGGCGAGCTGCCCGGCCACCCGGCCGATCTCCCCGACCCCGGGCAGGAAGCACAGCACGTCGCCCGCCCGCTCGACCAGGGCCCGGCGCACCACGGCGGCCACGTGCGTCAGCAGCGCCGGATCGACCCTCATCCCGTGCGGCGGGCGCACGGACCCCGCCGGCGGTGCCCACACCACCTCCACCGGATGGGCCACGCCCTGCGCCTCGACGACCGGTGCGTCGCCCAGCAGCCGTGCCCAGCCCTCCGCGTCCGTCGTCGCCGACGCCGCGACCAGACGCAGCTCCGGCCTGATCGTCTCCCGTACGTCGAGGAGGAACGCGGCCGCGGTGTCCGCGTCCAGATGGCGCTCGTGGCACTCGTCGATGATCACCACGTCGGTCCGGGCCAGTTCCTGGTCGCGCTGCAGCCGCTGGAGGAGCACCCCCGTGGTGACGACCTCCACCACCGTGTCCGGTCCCACCGCCCGTTCCCCGCGCACCGTGAACCCGACCCGGCCGCCGGTCTGCTCGCCGAGCAGCCACGCCATCCGCCGCGCCGCCGCCCTGGCCGCGATCCGGCGGGGCTCGGCCACGAGCACCCGGCGTGCGGGGCCGCCACCGGTCAGCCCCGCGAGCACCAGGGGTACGAGGGTCGTCTTGCCGGTCCCGGGCGGCGCGCAGAGCACCGCCGCACCCCGCTCGTCGAGCGCCCGTTCCAGGGCGGGCACAGCGGTGCGTACGGGCAACTGGTCCAGGGCGTCGGTACGGATCACGCCCCCAGTCTCGTACGCCGCCCCCGGGAGGGGAGCGGCCGGTTCCTCAGACGGCCCGACGGTCCCGCTCGCACACGAAGATCGCGGTCCCGGGGATCAGGTGGCCGCGCAGCGGGGACCAGCCACCCCACTCCTGGCTGTTCCAGGCCGGCCACTCCGGTTCCACGAGGTCGACCAGCCGGAAGCCGCCCGCCACCACGTCCCGCACCCGGTCGCCCAGCGTCCGGTGGTGCTCCACGTACACGGCGTCGCCCCGCTCGTCCTGCTCGACGTACGGCACGCGGTCGAAGTAGGAGGCTGAGACGGAGAGGCCCTCGGGGCCGGGCTCGTCGGGGAACGCCCAGCGGATCGGGTGAGTCACCGAGAACACCCAGCGGCCCCCGGGCCGCAGCACCCGGTGCACCTCGCGGAACACCTGGACGGGGTCGGCGACGAAGGGCACCGCGCCGTAGGCGGAGCAGGCCAGGTCGAAGGAGCCGTCCCGGAAGGGGAGCCGCCCGGCGTCCGCCTCCACCAGGGGTACGCCGCCTCCGATGCGCAGGGCGTGCTGGAGCTGGCGGTGGGAGAGGTCCAGCGCCACCGGGCTCGCCCCCCGGGAGGCGAGCCAGCGTGAGCACTGGGCGGCTCCCGCCCCGATCTCCAGGACGTCCAGGCCCTTCAGGTCGTCCGCCGGGCCCAGCAGGGCGGCCTCCGCCTCGTCCAGCCCCTCCGGGCCCCAGACGAATCGGTCGTCCCCGAGGAACCCCCCGTGGTCGCTCTGGTACTCGTCGGCGTTGCGGTCCCACCAGCCGCGGCTCGCCCGGCTGCTCTCCGCCTCACCGGCCTGCCGCCGGGTCGCCTCGGGTTCGGGTTCGTGGATCTCTTGGCTCATCGTGCCCATCGTTGTAGTTTTCCTTCACCCGCCTCGCGCGGGTGCCTTCCCGCCGCACCGACGGGTGCGGGTGTCACGTGCGCGACACACCGATGTTGCCGATGTGGCCTCGGCGAACGTGAGTTGTGCCGGGATTGGGGTGTTGTGCCCCGGGTGTGCGCCTTCGCGCATTGACCCTGTCCGGCTGCCCCCGTATGCTACAAGTTGCGCTGCGAGCCTGCGCGCCTCAGACCTAGCAGGCCGCGCTCGCGTCTGTTGCATGTCCCCTCGGTTGTCGAGGCACCCTCCGGTTGCCGGATCAGGTGCTTTCCAGGCTGTCCGGCTTCTGCAGAGGCGATACGGGCTTTCGGCGTAGCAGTACCTACGACTCACTGTCCGTACCGGAGCCCTTTCCCACATGACGAGCAGCACCGAGACCACCGCCACCACTCCGCAGGTTGCGGTCAACGACATCGGCGACGCGGACGCGTTCCTCGCGGCGATCGACGAGACGATCAAGTACTTCAACGACGGCGACATCGTTGACGGTGTCATCGTCAAGGTTGACCGCGACGAGGTCCTCCTCGACATCGGTTACAAGACCGAAGGTGTCATCCCGAGCCGCGAGCTCTCGATCAAGCACGACGTCGACCCGAACGAGGTCGTCAAGGTCGGCGACGAGATCGAGGCCCTGGTTCTCCAGAAGGAGGACAAGGAAGGCCGCCTGATCCTCTCGAAGAAGCGCGCTCAGTACGAGCGTGCCTGGGGCACCATCGAGAAGATCAAGGAAGAAGACGGCATCGTCACCGGTACCGTCATCGAGGTCGTCAAGGGTGGTCTCATCCTCGACATCGGCCTCCGTGGCTTCCTCCCGGCGTCGCTCGTCGAGATGCGTCGCGTCCGCGACCTCCAGCCCTACGTGGGCAAGGAGCTCGAGGCCAAGATCATCGAGCTGGACAAGAACCGCAACAACGTGGTCCTGTCCCGCCGTGCCTGGCTCGAGCAGACGCAGTCCGAGGTGCGCCAGACGTTCCTCACGACCCTCCAGAAGGGTCAGGTCCGCTCCGGCGTCGTCTCCTCGATCGTCAACTTCGGTGCCTTCGTGGACCTGGGTGGCGTCGACGGTCTCGTGCACGTCTCCGAGCTCTCCTGGAAGCACATCGACCACCCCTCCGAGGTCGTCGAGGTCGGTCAGGAAGTCACCGTCGAGGTCCTCGACGTCGACATGGACCGCGAGCGCGTCTCGCTGTCGCTCAAGGCGACGCAGGAAGACCCGTGGCAGCAGTTCGCCCGTACGCACCAGATCGGGCAGGTCGTTCCCGGTAAGGTCACGAAGCTCGTTCCGTTCGGTGCGTTCGTGCGCGTCGACGAGGGCATCGAGGGTCTGGTCCACATCTCCGAGCTGGCCGAGCGCCACGTGGAGATCCCGGAGCAGGTCGTCCAGGTCAACGACGAGATCTTCGTCAAGGTCATCGACATCGACCTCGAGCGCCGTCGCATCAGCCTCTCGCTGAAGCAGGCCAACGAGGCCTTCGGCGGCGACCCGGCCTCGGTCGAGTTCGACCCGACGCTGTACGGCATGGCCGCGTCGTACGACGACCAGGGCAACTACATCTACCCCGAGGGCTTCGACCCCGAGACCAACGACTGGCTCGAGGGCTTCGAGTCGCAGCGTGAGGTCTGGGAGACGCAGTACGCCGAGGCGCAGACGCGCTTCGAGCAGCACCAGGCCCAGGTCATCAAGTCCCGCGAGGCCGACGAGGCTGCCGCTGCCGAGGGCGCTGCCGCCCCGGCCGGCGCTGCCCCGGCTGCCTCCGGCGGCAGCGGTGGTGGCGGCGGTGGCGGCTCGTACTCCTCGGAGTCCGCGGACAACTCCGGCGCCCTGGCGTCGGACGAGGCCCTGGCCGCCCTGCGCGAGAAGCTGGCCGGCGGCCAGAGCTGACGCTCTGACCCCAGCCGCTCATCGGCTGCAGTAGCTGTGGAGCTGTAGGTGAGGCCCGTCCCCTTCGCGGGGGCGGGCCTCACCCATGCCCGGACCGAAGAAGCGCGTGGCCGCCGGAGGCAGCGCGTACACGAGCGGCCCACCCAACAGCCCAGCCGGGCATGCGCACTTCGCAGGTGCCGCCTCGGCCACGCAGGCGCCGGGCGGCACGCGGCGTCCACCCCGCCCGGAGGGCGGTGACCTCGCCGCACAGCCGTGCCCTCGCTCAACCGCGGGGGAGCGGGCGGGAATGCCGCGGACGGGCGGGGTGTTCTTGTCCAGGAACACGAGGAGGAGCGGTAACCGTGCCTGATCCGCAGAGTTTGTACGAATGGGAGCCGAAGGGCCTGGCCGTCGTCGACATGGCGCTCGCCCAGGAGTCGGCCGGCCTGGTCATGCTCTACCACTTCGACGGGTACATCGACGCGGGCGAGACCGGTGAGCAGATCGTCGACGGCCTGCTCGAGACGCTGCCGCACCAGACCGTGGTCCGCTTCGACCACGACCGGCTCGTCGACTACCGGGCGCGCCGCCCGCTGCTGACCTTCAAGCGTGACCGGTGGGCGGGGTTCGAGTCGCCCACCCTGGAGGTGAAGGTCGTCCAGGACGCGACCGGGGCCCCCTTCCTGCTCCTCTCCGGACCGGAGCCCGACGTCGAGTGGGAGAGGTTCGCCGCCGCCGTGGAGCAGGTCGTGGAGCGGCTCGGTGTCCGTCTCGCCGTCAGCTTCCACGGCATTCCCATGGGCGTCCCGCACACCCGCCCCGTCGGCCTCACGCCGCACGGCAACCGCACCGACCTGATGCCGGGGCACCGCAGCCCCTTCGACGAGGCGCAGGTGCCCGGTTCCGCCGAGGCGCTTGTGGAGTACCGGCTCATGGAGGCGGGCCACGACGTCCTCGGTGTCGCCGCCCATGTGCCGCACTACGTCGCCAGGTCGGCCTACCCGGATGCCGCGCTCACCGCCCTGGAGGCGGTCACAGCGGCGACCGGACTGGTCCTGCCGAGCGTCGCGCACACCCTGCGCACGGAGGCGCACCGCACCCAGACCGAGATCGACCGGCAGGTCGGCCAGGGTGACGAGGAGCTCGTCTCGCTCGTCGAGGGGCTGGAGCACCAGTACGACGCGCTCGCGGGTTCCGAGACCCGGGGCAACCTGGTCGCCGAGTCGGTCGATCTGCCTTCGGCGGACGAGATCGGCCTCGAGTTCGAGCGCTTCCTCGCGGAGCGGGAGGGCGATTCCTGAGGGCCGCCGGGGCCCGGCAGCCCGAGGCTGTTCCGTCCCAGGCGGACCGGCGTGCGGACCCGGGCGCGGTAGGCCGCACGATGCGGGGCATCTGCCCACCGGGCCTGGCAGGGCGTTCGGGCGGGGGCGCGTGGCCCCCGTCGCGCACCCACAGGAGATCGCCGTGCGCCCGCGGGAGATCCCGGGAGGGCCGTTCGTTAGGCTCGGCCCATGCTGAAAGTGGGCCTGACCGGCGGCATCGGCGCCGGCAAGAGCGAAGTGTCACGACTGCTCGCGCGCTACGGAGCCGTACTGATCGACGCGGACCGGATCGCCCGCGAGGTGGTCGAACCCGGCACTCCCGGACTCACTGCCGTCGTCGAGATGTTCGGCCCCAAGATCCTCACCCCCGACGGCTCCCTCGACCGTCCCGCGCTCGGGTCGATCGTCTTCGCCGACCCCGCACGCCTGGCGGCACTCAACGCCATCGTCCACCCGCTCGTCGGGGCGCGCTCGGCCGAGCTGGAGCGGGCCGCCGGACCGGGCGCGGTGGTCGTCCACGACGTCCCGCTGCTCACGGAGAACGGCCTCGCCCCGCTGTACGACCTGGTCGTGGTCATCGACGCGAAGCCCGCGACCCAGCTCGACCGCCTCGTACGACTGCGCCGTATGACGGAGTCCGATGCCCGCGCCCGGATGGCGGCGCAGGCCACGCGCGAGGAGCGGCTGGCCGTCGCCGATCTCGTCGTCGACAACGACGGTCCGCTGGAGGACCTGGAGCCCCAGGTCCGCGAGGTCTGGTCGGAGCTCACGGCGCGGGCCGCCGCCGGCTGACCCGTGACCACCGGAATACGGGCGCCCGGACCGATGTTCAGGAGCGGAGAGCGAGGGGAAGGATAGGGCCGTGCCAGAGAGCAACCCGGAAACGCATGTCATCGACTTCCGTGCGGCGGAGCAACTGCTCGCAGCACGGGATCCACGGGGTGCGGTCAAGCTGCTCGACTCGGTGATCGCGGCGCACCCGGAGAACACGGCGGCCCGCCTGCTGCGCGCGCGGGCCTTCTTCGCCGCAGCCCAACTGCGTCCGGCGGAGCTCGAATTCGAGCTGGTCCTGGAGCGCGAGCCGGACAACGCCTTCGCGCACTTCGCGCTGGCCCGCACCTTCCAGCGCGCCGGCAGGCCCGAGCAGGCCACCCGCCACTTCAGGCTGGCCGCAGCCCTCGACCCGAAGCCGGAATACCTGCAGGCCGCCCGCTTCGACGACCGCCCCTGACGGACGAGAGGCCCCGGCGCCTCTCGTCCGGATCGCGCTGGGCCCGGGGGGCCCGGGCGAAGGACCCTAGCGGCGTCGTCCGCCCCGGTCGGGTTCGTACGGAGGGACGTCGCGCCCCGGCTGATAGTGCGGGCCCTGCCGCATGTGGCGGACGACGACGCAGAGGTCCGTGATCGTGACGACCAGCAGTACACCGCAGGCGGTCGCCCAGCCGACGCGTCCGGTCGCCACGAAGGCCACCAGGCCCAGAACGGCCCAGAGCATGCCCCAGACGCTCAGCCAGAGTCGCATCCGCAGGGGGCTCCGTGCGGTGGACGGTTCACTTCCGGTACGCATCACCATCGCCTCCTCTCCAGCATGACCCCAGGCCGAGCCGGACGGAAACCGAGGGGGAACGCCGCCCCGCGCCCGGACGTTGTGGCAGGCATGAGCGGACAACTGGTACGTGAGGGACACACGGGTACAGGTCCTGGCTCGATCACACCGGACGGCTGCGCGGTCGAGCTGTACGCCCGGCTGTCCGTCGGCGACGAACCGGAGGTGATCGCCTCGGCGCTGCCTCCGGGCGCGAGCGTGCTCGAACTGGGCTGCGGGGCGGGCCGGGTGACGCACCCCCTGGTCGAGCTGGGCTTCTCCGTGACCGCGGTGGACGAGTCGGCGCAGATGCTGGAGCGCGTCCGCGGGGCCCGCGCGGTCCTGAGCCCCATCGAGGGTCTTGACCTCGGCGAGGAGCGGTTCGACGCGGTCGTGCTGGGGTCGTTCCTGGTGCACACGAGCGACCACCGGGTCAGGGAAGCGCTGCTGCGGACCTGCGTGAGGTACGTGAAGGACGACGGAGTCGTGCTGATCCAGCGGGAGGGCGCCGACTACCACTCCGATGTGCCCCGGGAGAGGGAGGACCCGGCCGCGGGCTGCACCATACGGATCCTCTCGGCGGACCCCGTCGGTGACGGGGTCGACGAGGTGCGCGCGGAGTACGTCTTCGAGGACGCCCGGTGGACCCAGACCTTCCGGTCGCGGGAGCTGTCCGCGGAGCGGTTCGAGGCGTATCTGGCGGAGGCCGGACTCGTGGCCGACCGCTGTCTCACCCCCGACGGGGTCTGGGTGCTGGCCCGCCCCGATCGGCCCTGAACGAACGCGCGGCGGGCCCCTCGGGCTCCGTGGGGGCCTCGCACGGTGGGTGGAACGGGCGTGCGGGGCGCACGGTCAGTGGACGAAGCGGTAGCTGCGCCAGACCGGGGAGCTCTCGGCGTTGGTGTCGGTGAACGTGGTGGCCACGTAGGCGGTCCCGCGGCCGGAGCAGTCGCGGGTGGTGTAAAGGGTCATGTCGATCAGGGTCCGGTTCTCGACCTTGCTCGCTCCGTCGGGCGCCATCTCGTGGCAGCCCTTCACCGACGGACTGTGCACGGTGACTACGCCGTCCCGCCCGGTGGTGTAGGAGACCGGTCCGACCGCCGTGCGCCCGAGGCCCGAACAGCCCGCGACGGCCAGGGTGAGCAGTGCGGCGCCGGTGGCGGTGACGGCACGTCGGCGGAGAACGGTGGGGGTCGCGGTGACGGACATGGGCGAGTCCTCGTCTGCTCGTACGGCTCATCGGTACGTCCCGGAGACGTGCTGGCGCTGGCCACCCTGCCCGGTCCCCGGGGCGTCGGCATCCGGGGCGCGGCCGGCCGGGGCCATTGGCACCCGGGCGGAGGTTCAAGGTGTGCGTATCGGGCATATGGTGTTAATAGGGCGTGATGGGCGGGTGCGGATGCGCACCCCCGGAGGCAGGGGGCCGTGATGGTCCAGGTTCTGTTGATCGTGTTGGTGGCGGTACTCTCGGGTGCCTTGATGTACGCCATGGCCGCGGCCCGGGTGGTCAAGCAGTACGAACGGGGCGTGGTGCTCAGGCTCGGCCGGCTCCACGACCAGGTGCGCTCTCCGGGGTTCACCATGATCGTTCCGGGCGTCGACCGGCTCCGCAAGGTGAACATGCAGATCGTGACGATGCCCGTGCCCGCCCAGGACGGCATC
Organism: Streptomyces sp. NPDC005752; assembly: GCF_040630715.1. Taxonomy (NCBI): domain Bacteria; kingdom Bacillati; phylum Actinomycetota; class Actinomycetes; order Kitasatosporales; family Streptomycetaceae; genus Streptomyces; species Streptomyces sp. NPDC005752. The sequence continues at coordinate 42,289 of NZ_JBEXYB010000018.1, forward strand.
ACACGTGACAACGTCACGGTGCGGGTGGACGCCGTCATCTACTTCAAGGTGGTGGACGCCGCGAGCGCGGTGATCCAGGTCGAGGACTACCGTTTCGCGGTCTCCCAGATGGCGCAGACCTCCCTCCGGTCGATCATCGGCAAGAGTGACCTGGACGATCTGCTGTCGAACCGCGAGAAGCTCAACCAGGGACTGGAACTGATGATCGACAGTCCCGCGGTGGGATGGGGCGTACAGATCGACCGCGTGGAGATCAAGGACGTCTCGCTGCCGGAGACGATGAAACGGTCCATGGCCAGGCAGGCCGAAGCCGACCGTGAGCGGCGCGCCAGGGTCATCAACGCTGACGCGGAGCTGCAGGCGTCGAAGAAGCTCGCCCAGGCGGCACAGCAGATGTCCACCCAGCCGGCGGCGCTGCAGTTGAGGCTGCTGCAGACGGTCGTCGCGGTCGCGGCCGAGAAGAACTCCACACTGGTCCTGCCCTTCCCGGTGGAACTGCTCCGCTTCCTGGAACGCGCGCAGCAGGGGCCGCCGCCGCCCGTCGAGGCCGGTCGGGCGCAGGGTTCGTCCGGGCAGCCGGCCACGGACCAGCCCGAGGACGGGCCTGCGGAACGGCCCGCAGGCGGTGCGTCCGCCATGGACCCGTCGGCCGCCCCGGTTTCCCCGCCCCCCTCGGTCACGGAGCAGACCTTCACGGACCAGCCGCTTCCGGACGCGCCGCTCCCGGGGCCGGGGCCGGAGCCGGACGGGGTGCCGGAATTCGATCCGGAGACGCTCCCCGAGTTCGATCGGGAACAGCCCGCCGGCCCCTCCCGCATCAAGCCCTTCACCCGTCACTGACGTGCTTGCACGCCCGCTCCGCCCGTGGGATCACGGCCGGGGCGGGCGCTGTCACACCCCCCGCCTAGACTCGCGATGAGCAGGAGAGCGCAGGCGGACCGAGGCATGAGGGGGCGGTGGGACATGGAGCGGCAGGCACAGGACGTCGCCTCCGACCGGCTGCTTCGGTGCGCCGCGGTCTTCCTGCCCGCAGAGCCGCCCCGGGACGGCCGGGTCGCCTTCTGGGACCCCGAGGGGACCGCCGGACCGGCGGGCCCCGGCGCCGTGCTCCCCGATGGGGCGTCCCGCGCCGAACCGGGGCACCCTTCCCGTACGGACGCGGTGCTCGCCGCCACCGGTGCTTCGCACCCCGGGGCGGGGTCCGCGTACACCCTGACCGAGCTCGAGGTCGTCCGCCGCGGGACGGAAGACGTCGAGACCCGCACCGTGCCCGCCGTGGTGCTTCCCGTCGCGGACGCGGTGCCCCTGCTCGCGCGTGCCCGGCACCGGGCCGCGGCCCATCCCGCCACCCGCGCGTGGGGAGCGGCGGCTCTGCACGCCCTCACCCTCGTCGCGCGAGGCGGACTGCTGCCCGGGCTGACACCCGGCGACCACGACGCCTGGCGGGCCGGGCCGCGCGACGCGGAGGACATCGCCCATCTGAGAGCCGTCGCCGCATCGATGCCGCCCGAGGGGCACGCCGTCCCACTGGACGGCACACCCCTGCGCGTCCCCGATCCCCGTGCCCTGCTCGGCGCCTTCCTCGACGCCGTCGCCGACACCCTGCCCCGGACGCCCGCCGCCGCCCACGCCATGGGAGCACCCTTCGCCGCACGTGAGGCACAACACCTGCCCGAGGCCCGGGCCTGGGCCGTAGAGGTGGCTGCCGGGCTGGACGCGGGGGTGCGCGTCTCGCTCCGGCTCGACCTCTCCGCGTACGACCTCTTCGACGCATCGGATGCCACCGGGGAGCCGGCCGGGGGCGAGGAGGCGCCCGCGACCACGTCCGCCACGCGCCATGCCGCCGCCGCGGTCACCCAGGTGCACAGCCTGGCCGATCCGACGTACGTCACCGACGCGGCCACGCTGTGGAGCGGCGGTGCGGGCGACCCCTTCGGGCCGAGGGCCCGGATCGACGCCGTGCTCGCCCTGCGTCGCGCCGCCCGCGTCTGGCCGCCGCTGGAGCGGCTGCTGGAGCAACCCGTCCCCGACGTGCTCGCCGTCACCGAGGACGAGCTCTACGAGCTGATCGGCGCCGCCGGAGCGCGGCTCGCGGCGGCCGGGGTGGCGCTGCACTGGCCCCGCGAGCTCGCCCGTTCGCTCAGCGCGACGGCCGTCGTCCGGCCCGCGCCGGGTTCCGCCACCGACGGCACCTCCTTCTTCGACGCCGAGCAGCTCTTCGCGTTCGACTGGCAGCTCTCCCTCGGCGACGACCGGCTCACCGAGGCCGAGATGGACACCCTGGCCGAGGCGCACCGGCCGGTGGTGCGGCTGCGCGACCAGTGGGTCGTCGTGGATCCCGCGCTCGTCCGCAAGGCGCGCAAGCGGGAGCTCGGCCTCCTGGACCCGGTGGAGGCGCTCGCCGTCGCCCTCACCGGCAGCGCCGAGGTCGAGGGTGAACACGTCGAAGCGGTTCCCGCCGGAGCCCTCGCCGCACTCCGGGCGCGCATCCTCGACGAGGACGCCACCCTCCCCGCGCCGCCCGGCCTCGACGCAACCCTCCGCGACTACCAGCTCCGCGGCCTGGCCTGGCTGGACCGTATGACCTCGCTCGGCCTCGGCGGCTGTCTCGCCGACGACATGGGCCTGGGCAAGACGATCACCGTCATCGCGCTCCATCTGCACCGCGCCCGTGCCGCCCCCACCCTGGTCGTCTGTCCCGCTTCCCTCCTCGGCAACTGGCACCGCGAGATCAACCGCTTCGCACCCGGCGTCCCCGTGCGCCGCTTCCACGGCGCCGACCGGACCCTCGGCGGCTCCGACGGCGGCTTCGTCCTCACCACCTACGGCACGATGCGCTCCGGTGCGGAGCAGCTGGCCGGGCACACCTGGGGGCTCGTCGTCGCCGACGAGGCACAGCACGTCAAGAATCCGCACTCCTCGACGGCCAGGGCGCTGCGTACCATCCCCGCCCCGGCCCGCGTCGCCCTGACCGGCACCCCGGTCGAGAACAACCTCTCCGAGCTGTGGGCGCTGCTCGACTGGACCACCCCCGGCCTGCTCGGCCCGCTCAAGGCCTTCCGCTCCCGGCACGCCAGGATCGTCGAGAACACCGGCACCGCCGCCGGCCTGGGCAACGAGGAGGCGGTCGAGCGGCTCTCCCGGCTGGTCCGTCCCTTCCTGCTGCGCCGCAAGAAGTCCGACCCGGGCATCGCGCCGGAGCTGCCGCCCAAGACCGAGACCGACCACCCCGTCTTCCTCACCCGGGAACAGGCCACGCTCTACGAGGCGGCCGTCCGCGAGACGATGGCGTTCATCGAGCAGTCCGAGGGCATCGCACGGCGCGGACTGATCATGAAGCTGCTCGGCTCGCTCAAACAGATCTGCAACCACCCCGCGCAGTATCTGAAGGAGGAGCCGACCCGGCTGACGGGACGCTCGGGCAAGCTCGCGCTGCTCGACGAGCTGCTCGACACCATCCTGTCCGAGGACGGCTCCGTCCTGATCTTCACCCAGTACGTGTCGATGGCCCGGCTCCTCTCCGCCCACCTCGCCTCCCGCGCCATCCCCTCCCAGCTGCTGCACGGCGGAACACCGGTGCCCGAGCGGGAGCGGATGGTGGACGGCTTCCAGTCCGGCGAGGTCCCGGTCTTCCTGCTCTCCCTCAAGGCGGCGGGCACCGGGCTGAATCTGACCCGGGCAGCCCACGTCATCCATTACGACCGGTGGTGGAACCCGGCGGTCGAGGAACAGGCCACCGACCGTGCGTACCGCATCGGCCAGACCCAGCCCGTGCAGGTGCACCGGCTCATCGCCGAGGGCACCGTCGAGGACCGGATCGGTGAACTCCTGGAGTCCAAGCGGGCACTCGCCGACGCGGTGCTCGGTTCCGGCGAGGCCGCTCTGACCGAGCTCAGTGACCGTGACCTGGCCGACCTCGTCTCTCTCCGGAGGGCGTCATGAGCCCCGGTGCCCGCCCCGCGGCCCGCCCGGGCCCCGACGACCTGCGGCGTACCTTCGAAGCGGTGCCCGCCCGCGCCTCGGACGCGGACGGGCCCTTCGCGGACAGCTGGTGGGGCCGCGCCTGGGTGGACGCCCTCGAATCCCTGTCCATGGACGAGGGCCGTCTCGCCCGCGGCCGTACGTACGCCGACGGCGGCCATGTCGCCGCGGTCACCGTCACCCCCGGCCGGGTCATCGCCTACGTCCACGGCAGCCGCCCCCGCCCCTACCGCGCGGAGCTGCGCCTGCGTACGTTCTCGGCGTCCGACTGGGACACGTTCCTGGACGCCGCCGCCGCCCGGCCGGGACATCTGTCCGCGCTGCTCGACAAGGAGATGCCGCACTCCCTGGTCGACACGGCGGGCGAGACCGGCATCCGGCTGCTCCCCGCCGCCGGTGATCTGGACCCCGACTGCTCCTGCCCCGACCGGGGCTGGCCCTGCAAGCACGTGGCGGCGCTCTGCTTCCAGACGGCACGACTCCTGGACAGCGACCCGTTCGTCCTGCTGCTGATGCGCGGCCGGGGTGAACGCGAGCTCCTCGACGAGCTGGGCCGCCGCAACGCCGAGCACTCCGCGCGCGAGCGCCCCGAGCCCCCCGCCATGCCCTCGGTCGCGGCCCGCGACGCCCTCGCCGACCGCTTCCTGCCGCCGCTGCCCGCACCCCTGCCCGTGCCGCCGTTCCCCGGCGAGCCGCCGTCCTACCCGGAGCTGCCCGGCGCCCGCGACCCGCTCGGCCTCGACCACCTCGCCACGGATGCCGCGGCCCGTGCCCACGCGATGCTCACCACCGGCGACGACCCGCTCTCCGGCCTCAGCACCTGGCAGGACGCCGTACGCATCGCCGCGTCCCGACCGACCGCAGGGCTCACCGCCACGACCCGGGCGCTCTACCGTGAGCTGGCCTTCGCCACCGGCCGCAGTACGACGGACCTGGCCCGGGCCGTTGCCGCCTGGCGGCAGGGCGGCGCAGAAGGGCTGGAGGTGCTGGAGACCCCGTGGGACCCGCCGGCCGGCCCCTTCGACCGGGCGCGGCCCGCCCTCGCCGCGGCGGACTTCCCGCGCTTCCTGCCCTGGCGTAACCATCTGACCAACACTCCGGGCACCCTCCAGCTCCGCTTCGGTCACGACAGCCGCTGGTACGGCTACGAATCCGATCCGGGCGAGGACGACTGGTGGCCCCGGGCCACCCCGGACCCCGACCCGGTCGCCGCTCTCACGGCCCTGAGACGCTGACCCCGCCGGTGGGCCCGTCAGCTCTGCAGGACCACCAGCAGTGCGATGACCAGGACCGCGCACAGCGGAAGCATCACCCAACGGGCCTTCCTGAAGGACTCGTTCTCCTGATCGGTCCGTCCGGCGGTGGCATCGTGGGACCCGGCCAGGTGCTCCCAGGCCATGGCGTCGATCCTCTGCGTGGTGAGCAGCGACGGAGACCAGCCGCAGTGCGCGCAGACGAGGAAGTCGCGGTAGGGGTCGTACCGGAAGTCACGCTCGATGTTCACCGTGAACACCTGGCCCCCGGGGTTGGTGGCGGTGAGATGGCGTATTGCCGCACCCATGTCGATTGCTCCCTGTTCGGCTTCGTCCGTGACGGTCTGCTGCGACGTCGGAACGGTGGCCGGGCATTCCCCGACGACGGCGGAACAGTAGCGAACACCGTGAGGGAGGGGCCGGTCCGAGGCCGGTAACGATCAGGCGTCGGGCAGGAGTTGATCTGCCCCGGCCCTCCTGCACGGTCGGGCCGTCCGGGAAGCGCGGTGTGACCGCGGGGCCGAGGGACGAGTGGAACCGCGCGCCCGTGAGAGCGGGTGCGCCGCCCGGAGTGCTTCATGGGCAGCGCGGCGTGTGTGCGCGGACGCGGGCACGGCGGTCTTCCGGGAGCGGTCGGAGAAGGCCGGCGCCCACCGTGGCGCGGGAGCCGAGCGCCCGTGCGCCGGGGCGCCCCGGTCCCGGGCTGACCACTCGTAAGAGGGGCTCCCTATCGCTCCGTTGACGGGAGGCCGGGGAGAGAGACCCCTCGGCCTGCGAAGAAGCGCTCGAAGTCCGGCAGCGGTAGGCCTGCCGCGCGGGTCGCGGCCGTGATCCCGGAGGGGTTGTGGAAGTGGACACCGGCCCCGTCCGCCGTTCGGGAGGTCAGCAGCACCAGATGGCCACCGCGCCCGGGGGCCGGCTGTTCGGGGTGCCGGATCCCGAAGTGCACGGAGGCCATCACTCTTCGGCCCTCGTCCAGGAGGTTCAGGATCCCGGCGGGGGAGAGGTCCCGGTGGACGACCGCGTCGAGGCCGTGCACCTCGGACACGTACCGGGCGAAGGGGGCGTAGACCAGTCCCCTGATCTCCCCGTCGGCGTCCTCGGTGTACGCCTCGTACCCCGACGCGCCGTCCCGCAGCTCGAACAGGGGCGGAGCCCCTGCGCCGAGCGCCATGCGCAGGCAGGCCATACCGCACAGATGGCCTGCCCAGCGTGCGTACTCCGCGGGTGACGCCGCACCGGAGTCCGCCCAGCGGGGGTCCTCCGCCGGATCGAGCCCGCCCTCCACGATCGCCCCCACCAGGCCGGGCGAGGCGAACTGCGTCACCACAGGGGTGCGGCAGGCCCGGCAGGTCACTGACGGTATCCGTTCAGGAAACGGCCGATGCGGCTGATGGCGGCGTCCAGGTCGTCGGCGTGCGGAAGGGTCAGGATGCGGAAGTGGTCCGGGCGCGGCCAGTTGAAGCCGGTGCCCTGGACCACCTGGATCTTCTCCTGAAGCAGCAGGTCCAGGACGAAGCGCTCGTCGTCGACGATGGCGTGGACCTTCGGGTCGATGCGGGGGAAGGCGTACAGCGCGCCCTTCGGCTTCACGCACGACACCCCGGGGATCTCGTTCAGCCGTTCCCACGCCCGGTCGCGCTGCTCGTGGAGCCTGCCGCCCGGGGCGACGAGGTCCCGGATCGACTGGCGGCCGCCGAGTGCCGCCTGGATCGCGTACTGCGCCGGGGCGTTGGGGCACAGCCGCATGGAGGCGAGCATCGTGAGCCCCTCCAGATAGCTGCGGGCGTGCTGCTGCGGTCCCGACACCACCATCCAGCCCGAACGGAACCCCGCGACGCGGTACGTCTTGGACAGCCCGCTGAAGGTGAGACAGAGCAGATCCGGGGCCAGCACCGCGACGGAGTGGTGCTCGGCGTCGTCGTACAGGATCTGGTCGTAGATCTCGTCGGCGAACACCATCAGACCGTGCCTGCGGGCCAGGTCGAGCATGCCGTCGAGGACCTCGCGGGAGTAGACGGCTCCCGTCGGGTTGTTCGGGTTGATGATCACCATGGCCCTGGTGCGGTCGGTGATCTTCGAGGCCATGTCGGCGAGGTCGGGGTTCCAGTCCGCCCCCTCGTCGCAGGTGTAGTGCACGGCCTTGCCGCCCGCGAGCGTGGTGACGGCGGTCCACAACGGATAGTCGGGACTCGGGATCAGGATCTCGTCCCCGTCCTCCAGGAGCCCTTGCACCGCCATGGAGATCAGCTCGGAGACCCCGTTGCCGAGGAAGACGTCGTCCACGTCGACATCGGCCAGCCCCATCGCCTGGTAGCGCTGCGCGACGGCGCGGCGCGCGGAGAGGATGCCGCGTGAATCGGTGTAGCCGTGCGCCTGGGGGAGCATCCGGATCATGTCCTGGACGATCTCCTCCGGCGCCTCGAAGCCGAAGAGCGCGGGATTGCCCGTGTTGAGGCGGAGCACGCTGTGGCCCGCCTCCTCGAGGGCGTTGGCCTGTTCGATGACCGGGCCCCGGATCTCGTAACAGACCTCGTTGAGCTTGCTGGACTGCCGGAACTCCATGCGGTGCCTCCCCTACCCCGAATTGCGATACTTGGTTTTACCAAGCTCGGGCTTGGAAAGTCCAACAACATGTCTAGACTGCGTCGCATGCCACGTCAGCAGCAGCCCGCACGCCCCGTCCGCCGCCGGAGCTACGACCAGTTCTGCGCCACCGCCCGTGCCCTCGACTCCGTCGGCGACCGGTGGACCCTGCTGATCGTCCGTGAACTGCTGGCCGGCCCGCGCCGCTACACGGATCTGCACGCCGATCTGCCGGGAGTCAGCACGGACGTGCTGGCCTCCCGGCTCAAGGACATGGAGCAGGGCGGCCTGGCCGTCCGCCGCCGGCTGCCGCCCCCCGCCGCCGCGGCGGTCTACGAACTGACCGAGCGCGGCCGCGGCCTGCTCCCGGTCCTCACCGCGCTCGGCCGGTGGGGTGCGCCCGCGCTCGCCGAGCGCCGTCCGACCGATGCGGTCAGGGCCCACTGGTTCGCCCTGCCCCTGCTGCGCGCCATGGACGGCCTCACCCGCAGCGGGGTCGTCGAAGTCAGGCTCGCCGAGGGCGAGTTCCACATCCGGACGGGTGGTGATGACGCGGGGGGAGAGGTGTACGGATACGGCCCCGCGGCGCACCCGGACGCGTGCCTCGTCCTGGACGCGGAGGTGGTCCTGGCCCTCGGGCGCGGTGAGTGCACCCTCGCGGAGGCGGTCGAGCAAGGCCGGGCGGAGGTGCTCGGGGAAGGGCCGCTCGCCGCTGAACTCCGCGGTGGCCGATCCTCGCGCACCTGACGCTTTCCGCCCAACTCATCGGTAGCGTGGTCGCGTTCACTGGGCGGATGCTGAGGAGTCGTTCATGAGGTTCGACGGCGTGGTCGGTGCGAGGAGCGGGAAGAGCACGAAGGGGCGGGGGACACCGCGCAAGGCACTGCTCGTGGGCGTCTGCGTGGCGGCGCTGGGCCTCCTGCCGGCGGCGGCGGTCGCCACGCCGGGCAGTGGGGTGAGCGGCACCGTCGTCGCCCAGGGCACCTCCGAGGGCAGGCTCGGCATCAAGCCTCCGAAGGGCCGTACGGACGTGACCTTCCGGGAGATCACCGTGCAGCCCGGAGGCTCCACCGGCTGGCACACCCACAGCGGTCAGCTGATCGCCGTCGTCAAGTCCGGGACACTCACCCGGACCCTCGACGACTGCTCGGTCGAGGTGACATCCGCGGGAACGTCCTTCATCGAGCCGTCCGGGACCCGGCACCGGCACATCGGACGCAACCTCGGGACGGAGCCCGTCGTGCTGTGGGTGACGTATCTGCTCCCTGAGGGCAGTGCGCTCTCCGACGACGCCGACGCGGTGGACTGCCCGGCGGTGAGGTAGGCGGGCGGGCGGACCGGCCGCGCGGGGGGCGGGGACCGGCTGACCGCCGATCGTGGAGCGGCCAGATGATGACGGACGCCCGCGGGCAGGGCGATGATGGACGCGTGCGATGTGAACCCATCACCTGGGAACGGCTGGCCCGCGCCCTCGCCGCCCACGCCGACGGACTCGAACCGGCCGACGGCGGGGCCTGGCTGAGGATCGGCGTCGACGGCGCTCCCGCCGCCCGCCCCGAGGAGCCCGCCGTTCACCTCGCCGAGGCGCTGCGTGCTCGCGGGCGCCAGGTGCTCACCGTCTCCACGAATGGCTTTCTGCGTCCGGCCAGCCTGCGCTACGAGTACGGCAAGGAGGACCCCGACTCGTACGCCGACGGCTGGTTCGACACCGGGGCACTGTGGCGCGAGGTGTTCCGCCCGCTCGAGGCGGGCGGCAGCGGACGGGTGCTGCCCGATCTCTGGAACCCCGCCACGGACCGCGCGACCCGCAGCCCGTACCAGGTGCTTCCCGAGGGCGGGGTGCTGATCCTGCACGGACCGCTGCTCCTCGGGCAGTGGTTCCCGTTCGACCTCGGAGTGCATCTGAGCCTCTCACCGGGCGCACTGCGACGCCGCACGCGGGAGAGCGAGCGGTGGACGCTGCCCGCCTTCGCGCGGTACGAGGACGAGGTCGCCCCGGCGGGACGCGCGGACGCGGTCGTACGCGCCGACGACCCGCACCGCCCCGCATGGACGGGGATCGTCGGCCGACGCCTGTAGCGGTTCGCCGGGGGAGCGTTCAGCCCTTCGCCGGATCCCGGGCCGGACGTGTCACCGCTCTGCGGAGCACGAGCGCGGCCATCGGCAGGAGGAGACAGGCGACGACCGCGTTGAGCCAGCCGTAGCCCATCCAGGAGACGATCATGCCGGCGACAGCGCCGCCGACGCCGGCCGCCGCGTTCATCGAGAGGTCGGAGAGCCCCTGCACGGCCGCCCGCGCATCCTGGGGTACGGAGTCGGTGAGCAGCGCCGAGCCGGCCACCAGGCCCGCCGACCAGCCGAGGCCCAGGACGAACAGACCCGCGGCAGTCCGGGCGTGGCCGTCACCCGACGTGCCCGCCAGCAGTGCCGCACAGCACAGCAGTCCGGCGGCCAGCCCGATGACGGAGAGCCTGCCGACCCGGTCGGAGAGCCAGCCCATGACGGGGGAGAACGCGTACATCCCCGCGATGTGTCCGCTGATGACCAGACCGATCAGCTGGATGTCCGCGCCGTGGTGCCCCAGGTGGACCGGGGTCATGACCATGATGGAGACCATCGCGGTGTGGGACACACTGACGGTCAGGAGCGCCAGCCGGGCCATCGGCGACGCCCGGACCGCCGCGACTCCCGCCCGCAGCGAGCGGCTCGCGGCGGACGTCCCGGTCGGGGACGCCAGCGCCCGCGCCGTCAGCAGCGGATCGGGACGCAGGAGCACCGCGACCAGGGCTCCGGCGAGCAGGAAGATGACCACGGCCCAGGCGAAAGGGCCCGCCGTCTCCGGCACGAACGTGCTCCGGAACACGCGGCTCGCGGGAGCAGCGATGTTGGGGCCGAGCACCGAACCGATCGTGGTGGCCCAGATGACGGTGGAGATCGCCCGGCCACGCCGCTCGGGCTCCGCGAGGTCGGCCGCCGCGAACCGCGCCTGGAGATTGGCCGACGATCCCGCGCCGAAGCCGGCCATCCCGAGCAGCAGCAGCGGAAAGCTGTCCACGACCGCGGCGGTCACCACGAGCAAGGCTCCCAGCGCCCCGATCAGATAGGCCAGGACGAGGCCGGCGCGCCGCCCCCGCGAGGTCATCAGGGCGGCCAGTGGCAGCGAGAGCAGTGCCGTGCCCGTCACGGAGGCGGTCGGCGCGAGCCCCGAGAGGGCTTCCGTCCCACTCACCTCGGCCGCCAGGACCGGGGCGAGCGCGATGCCGACGGCCACGCCGAGTCCGCCGAGTATCTGACTGCCGATGAGTACGGCGGATATCCGGCGCCGAAGGGCCGGAAGCTCGGCGGCCGTGATCCGGGATACGGAGAAAGCTGACGTCACCGCCGCAGTGTGCCAGCTCGTACCACCGGGCGGCATCGAACGGACGGATCCGGATGTGGGCGCGGAGGGCGAGGTCCGGCGCCGAGGTGTGCGGACCGGCGCGGTGACGCCCCCGTCGGCGCCGGACCGCCCGTGTCTCCGGAGATCGGGCGGTCCGGCGCCATCGGGTCGGGCAGTCCACTTCCTCGGATCAGAAGAGGGGCTGCGGGAGTATCCCCTCGAGTGCCAGCAGCCGCCGCTTCGTCTCAAGCCCGCCGCCGAACCCGCCCAGGCCTCCGCCGCTCTCCACCACCCGGTGGCACGGAACCACCACGGGCAGCGGGTTGGACCCCATGGCCGCCCCCACGGCCTGGGCGGCGCCCGGCTGGCCGACCCGGCTCGCCAGGTCCCCGTAGCCCACGACCGTCCCGTAGGGCACGCCGGACGCCAGCTCGCGGAGCACCTCGCGGTGGAAACCGGAGCTCAGCGACCAGTCCAGAGCCAGCGAGAACTCCCGCAGGTATCCGGCGAAGTAGGCCGCGAACTGACGGACGGGCTCGGCCAGCAGCGGGGAGTCCGGGGCCTCCACCAGCTCCGCACCCAGCCGTGTCCGCACCTGTCCGAGTGCCTTGTCCCGGACGTCGGGGCGCGCGTGGAAGGCCACGGTCACCAGGCCCGCGCGGGTCGCGGCGAGCAGGAGCGGTCCGATGTCGCTCGGCACGACGGACCACTCCACGACCTGCTCGTTGCTCTCCATGTGAACCACGGTACGGCCGGTCGCTGACAGCGCCGCCCCGTGCGCCTGCTCAGCGGGTGGCGTCCCGGACGGTGTCGGGGTTGTTGGTGATGATGCCGTCGACGCCGAAGCCGGCCACCTCCGCCGCCTTCGCCGCGTCGTTCACCGTCCAGGTGTTCACCCGGAGCGGCTTGCCGTGGGCGCCCTTCAGCTTCTGCACCGCGGCGACGTAGTCGGCGCCGATGGTCGTGTACGACGGATTGATCTGATCGGTGAACGCGGCGTACGACGGCAGATCGGCCACCGCGGGGGTCCCCAGGAAGCCGGTGACGACGTCCGGACGCCGGGCGTGGACAGTTTTCACACTCTCTGCACCGAAGCTCTGGATGATCAGCCTGTGCCGCACGTGACCGCGGTCGAGCCAGCCCTCCCTGCCGAGGACGCGCAGGGTCTCCCGCTCGATCCCCGGGTAGGCCTCCGGGCTCTTGATCTCCAGGAGGAGCTTCTGGCGGTTGCGCTCCAGCCGGTGCAGGAACTGCGTGAGCGTGGGCACCCGGGCCCCCGCGAAGCCGGCGCCGAACCAGCTGCCCGCGTCCAGCTTCGCGATCTCCGCCGCGGTGAAGTCCTTGACGGCCCAGGGCGCGCGGCCGGGGAAGACCTCCTCGGCGTCGGTGGTCCTGCTCAGGGTGGTGTCGTGCACGACGACCAGCACCCCGTCCTTGGTGAGCTGCACATCGTTCTCCACCCACGCGATGTCCAGATCGTCGGCCGCGTCGACGGCGGCCAGGGTGTTCTCCGGGGCGTAGGCGGAAGCGCCCCGGTGGGCGTAGACGACAGGGCTGTCCTGCCCGCCCGAGGCCTGGGCCTGGGTGGCGGGCAGCAGGACGCAGGCGCCGAGCAGGGCGGCGACGGCACCGGAGGCGGTTGCTGTGCGTACGGACACGTGTGCTCCTCGCGTCGGGAAGCGGACAGGCAGCAGCCTCGCACCCGAGCGCCAACGGAGGGGAGGGTGATGATGGCCATGTTGTGAACGGAATTTCGGGTGCCGGATCCTCGGAGGGTCCAGAGGGGGATAAAATGCCGCTCTTATGTTTGCTTGCCGGGCCTTGCCCCTTAGGGTCACCCCCGAACCCGGGCACAGCGCGAAGGGCGTACCAGCATGCAGGGCACAGTCGACGGATTCAGCTACGGCCTCGTGACGCCTGTCACGGCGTTCCTCCTGGCATGCCTCGGTGCCGCTCTCGGCCTTCGTTGCACCACCCGGTCGTTGCGCACACGGGGCGTCTACAGAGCCGGCTGGCTGGCCCTCGCCGCGACCTCCATCGGATCCGGCATCTGGACGATGCACTTCATCGCGATGCTGGGCTTCTCCGTCCGGGAGGCACCGGTGAGCTACGACCGGCCCCTCACCTACGCCAGCCTCGCCGTGGCGGTCGTGATGGTCGGGGTCGGCATCTTCCTCGTCGGCTACCGGGGCGCCACCCGGATGGCGCTGGTCACCGGTGGGACGATCACCGGCCTCGGGGTCGCCTCCATGCACTACCTGGGCATGGCCGGAATGAACTTCGAGGGTGTGTTCGAGTACGACACGCTCACCGTGTCGCTCTCCGTCCTGATCGCCGTGGTGGCCGCGACCGCCTCGCTGTGGGCAGCCGTCTCCATCCACGGCTTCCTCCCCAGCCTCGGCGCCAGCGTCGTCATGGGCGTGGCCGTGAGCGGGATGCACTACACGGGCATGGCCGCGCTCCAGGTGCACCTGCACCCCTCCGCGGCCCCGTCACCGCCCGGCGAGGCACCCGCCTCGCTGCTCCTGCCGATGATGATCGGGCCGGGCTGCTTCCTGCTGCTGGCCGCGGTGGTCGTGATGGTCGACCCCCTGGTCGTGACCGGCGGCGGTCGCGCGCGGTCCGCCGGGCTGCCCGGACCCGCTTCCCGGCGCGGCGGGCCGTTGAGCTCGATCCCCGTCCAGCGCCGTCCCGCACCCACCTACGAGACCGCCTCGCGCCGGTCCTACCGGGAACAGCGGGACCGCTGATCACCGGCCGTTGTCAGTGCGGGGTCGTACGGTGGTTCCATGCGGCCAGTCTCGAAGATCGAACGTTCCGTGGCACCTTTCGAGGTCGTCAGTCCCTACCGGCCCAGCGGTGACCAGCCCGCGGCCATCGCCGAGCTTGACCGGCGCATCCGCGCGGGCGAGAAGGACGTCGTCCTGCTCGGCGCGACCGGCACGGGCAAGTCGGCGACGACCGCCTGGATGATCGAGAAGCTGCAGCGCCCCACCCTGGTGATGGCGCCGAACAAGACGCTGGCCGCCCAGCTGGCCAACGAGTTCCGCGAGCTCCTCCCGAACAACGCCGTGGAGTACTTCGTCTCGTACTACGACTACTACCAGCCCGAGGCGTACGTCCCGCAGTCGGACACCTACATCGAGAAGGACTCCTCGATCAACGAGGAGGTGGAGCGGCTGCGGCACTCCGCCACCAATTCGCTGCTCACCCGGCGCGACGTCGTCGTGGTCGCCTCCGTCTCCTGCATCTACGGCCTCGGCACCCCGCAGGAGTACGTGGACCGGATGGTCCAGCTCAAGGTCGGCGACGAGGTCGACCGCGACCAGCTGCTCCGCCGCTTCGTCGAGATCCAGTACACCCGCAACGACCTGGCCTTCACCCGCGGCACCTTCCGGGTGCGCGGCGACACGATCGAGATCTTCCCGGTGTACGAGGAGCTCGCCGTCCGCATCGAGATGTTCGGCGACGAGATCGAGGCGCTCTCGACCCTCCACCCGCTGACCGGCGAGGTCATCAGCGAGGACGACGCGCTCCACATCTTCCCCGCGAGCCACTACGTGGCGGGCCCCGAGCGCATGGAGAAGGCGGTCGGCGGCATCGAGCAGGAGCTGGAACAGCGCCTCGCCGAGCTGGAGAAGCAGGGCAAGATGCTGGAGGCCCAGCGGCTGCGCATGCGCACCACCTACGACATCGAGATGCTCCGCCAGATCGGCAGCTGCTCCGGCGTCGAGAACTACTCGATGCACTTCGACGGCCGTCTCCCGGGCACCGCGCCCAACACCCTCCTCGACTACTTCCCCGAGGACTTCCTCCTCGTCCTGGACGAGTCGCACGTCACCGTGCCTCAGATCGGCGCGATGTACGAGGGTGACGCCTCCCGCAAGCGGACCCTCGTCGACCACGGGTTCCGGCTTCCGTCCGCCCTGGACAACCGTCCGCTGAAATGGGAGGAGTTCCTGGGCCGGATCGATCAGACGGTCTACCTCTCCGCCACACCCGGGAAGTACGAGCTGTCGCGGGGCGACGGTTTCGTCGAGCAGATCATCCGGCCCACCGGGCTCGTCGACCCGGAGGTCGTCGTCAAGCCCACCGAGGGGCAGATCGACGACCTGGTGCACGAGATCCGCAAGCGGACCGAGAAGGACGAGCGCGTCCTGGTCACCACCCTCACCAAGAAGATGTCCGAGGACCTCACGGACTACTTCCTGGAGCTGGGCATCCAGGTCCGCTACCTCCACAGCGACGTCGACACCCTGCGCCGCATCGAACTGCTGCGCGAGCTGCGCTCCGGTGAGTACGACGTCCTGGTCGGAATCAACCTCCTGCGCGAGGGCCTCGACCTGCCCGAGGTGTCGCTGGTCGCCATCCTCGACGCGGACAAGCAGGGCTTCCTGCGGTCCGGCACGTCGCTGATCCAGACCATCGGACGTGCCGCCCGTAACGTCTCGGGCCAGGTCCACATGTACGCCGACAAGATCACCCCCGCCATGGCGCAGGCCATCGACGAGACCAACCGGCGTCGTGAGAAGCAGATCGCCTACAACACCGAGCGCGGGGTGGACCCGCAGCCGCTCCGCAAGAAGATCAACGACATCGTCGCGTCCATCGCCCGCGAGGAGGTCGACACCGAGCAGCTCCTCGGAACCGGTTACCGGCAGGCCAAGGACACCAAGGCCCCGGTCCCCTCGCTCGGGGGCAAGGCCGCTGCGGGAGGCAAGGCGAAGAAGGACGGCGCGGTGGTCACCGACCGGCCCGCCGCGGAGCTCGCGGGGATCATCGAGGAGATGACGGACCGCATGCGGGCGGCGGCCGCCGACCTGCAGTTCGAGGTGGCCGCCCGGCTGCGCGACGAGGTGGGGGAGCTCAAGAAGGAGCTGCGCCAGATGAGGGAGGCGGGGCTGGCCTGACCGGTGGGGCCCGCAGTGTTGCAGGACCGACACAAAAACGGCCTACCACTGCTTCTCGCCCCCGCGTACTGCGTAGGGTGCGGGGACACCGCACACCGATGGTTGCGGGGCAAGCGGAGAGGGGACAGCGCGTGACGGTCAACATGACCAAGGGCCAGGCCATCAGCCTGCAGAAGAGCGACGGGGGGACCCTGACCGCGGTACGGATGGGGCTCGGCTGGCAGGCGGCGCCGCGCCGCGGACTGTTCGGTTCGCGCACCCGGGAGATCGACCTGGACGCCTCCGCGGTGCTCTTCGCCGACAAGCAGCCCGTGGACGTCGTGTTCTTCCGTCACCTCGTCAGCGACGACGGCTCGGTCAAGCACACCGGTGACAACCTCGTCGGCGGTGCCGGCTCGGGCGGCGACGACGAGGCGATCCTGGTCGACCTGCAGCGGATTCCGGTCCACATCGACCAGATCGTCTTCACGGTGAACTCGTTCACCGGCCAGACGTTCCAGGAGGTTCAGAACGCCTTCTGTCGCATCGTCGACGAGACCAACGGCCAGGAGCTCGCCCGTTACACGCTGGACGGCGGCGGCCAGTACACGGCGCAGATCATGGCGAAGGTGCACCGCGCGGGCAGCGGCTGGCAGATGACCGCCCTCGGCAACCCGGCCAACGGCCGGACGTTCCAGGACCTGATGCCGGCGATCCTGCCGCACCTGTAGGCACGACGGGGGGCACGGGGGCGACACCCGGCCCACGGATCCGTACGAGCAGCTCCCGGAGGCACCCGCCGCCGGGAGCTGCGCCCATGGCAGGGCACCACACACCGAACGTCGAGGGGACAAGGGCGATGACGGCCGAGCTGGTCCGGGGGCAGAACCACACCTTGCCCCAGACCCGTCTGGAGATCAGGGTGTCGGCGGGCTCACCCGTCGTGGCCGGTGCCACGCTCGGGGACGAGCGGGGGACGGTCCGGGGTGCCGAGTGGATCGCCCACCCCGCGTCACCCCGGGTGCCCGGACTGGAAGTGTCCAGGCAGGCCGCGGCCGACCACCGGCTGGCCGTGGACCTGGACGCCCTGCCCGACGCGGTGCACCGCGTCACCGTGCTTCTCGCCCTGCCCGTGGGAGCCGGACGGCCGGGCAGTTTCGGTGAGGTCGCCGCACCGTTCGTCGCCGTCACCGGACTGGACGGCACCGAGATAGCCACCTTCACCCTCACCGGCCTGGACACCGAGTCCGCCGTGTCGGCCCTGGAGCTCTACCGGCGCCAAGGCGTCTGGAAGGTCCGCGCCGTCGGCCAGGGGTACGCCGCGGGGCTCGCGGAGATGCTTGCCGACCAGGGGGTGGCAGGGGCGGCGGAGCTGGCCGCATCCATCCAGGACGCCGTCGCCTCCGGCCTTGCCCGCGCCGTCACGCCGTCGCCCCGCGCCCCCGAGGGGGAACGCGTGAGCCACTCCGCGGGGCCCGCCTCCCCCGCAGGCGGCGGAGGCACCGGAGCCCCGCCCGCCCCGATGCAGCCCCCCGCCCCGCCGGCACCGGAGCCGGCGCACGCCTCCCAGTCCCTGAGCGACTCCACGACCCCGCACGCGGGCACTCCGGGCGGCCCCATCGACTACGCGCACCCACGGCGTCAGACCTCGGCGCCGCCCCCGCCACCCCCGACGGCCCCGCCCGCCGCCCCCGGCCGGCCCGCGCAGCCCGTCGCCGGCGACGCCACCGGCTGGTCCATGGACGAGCGTCTCTACAACCAGATCTGGGGCATGTTCGAGGACCTGGCACGTGCAGTCGCCGCCTACCGCAGTGCCGTCGACTTCGCGGCGTCCCGGATGGACCAGGAACTCGACCGGACCCTTTCCGATCCGCGCAGCCGCATCGGCGGGGCGGGCGACCGCGCTCGTGCGCAGGCCCGGGCCAAGCACGACGAACTCACCGGCCGGGCCCGCGAGGCCCTCGACCGTGATCTCGCCCAGCTCGCCGCGGAGTCCGCCGTCGTCGAGCCTGCCCTCCCCGCCGCCTACGCGGGCTGGGACAACCCCGTCTGGCACGGCTACCGGGTACCGATGGAGATCCCTATGGCTCTGCGCATCGGCGACGTCCGTCTGCCCGAGGCGGCGGACCTGCGTATCCCTCTGCTGGTGCGGCTTCCCCTGGAGCGCGGCATCTGGGTCGACAGCGGACGCACGGCCTCCGAGGCGGCCGCCGCGACCTCCGGGGACCGGTTGCGACGCCTGGCCATGGAGACGGCCGTCGCCCTGGCCGCTCGGCTGCTCGCCGTCTACCCGACGGACGAATTCTCCGTGCACGTCATCGATCCGGCCGGTTCCGCGGCCGGTCCCCTCGCACCCCTGGCCCGCTCCGGCGTCCTCGCCGGGCCGCCCGCCGCCGGGGCGGAGGGCGTGTCCTCGGTCCTCGCCCACCTCACCCGTCGCGTCGATCTCCTGCAGATGGCGATGAGGGCGGGCGCTGCGGACGCGCTACCCCCGGACATCGACACGGGGGAGCATCTGCTGATCGTCAACGACTTCCCGCACGGCTTCGACGACAGGGCCGTCACCCAGTTGCGCTATCTGGCCGACGAGGGTCCCTCGGTGGGCGTGCACCTGCTGATGGTGGCCGACCGCGAGGACGCCCACGCGTACGGCCCGGTGCTCGACCCCCTGTGGCGGTCCCTGCTGCGGATCACGCCCGTCGGCGACGACCACCTCGCCGATCCCTGGGTGGGTCATGCCTGGACGTACGAACCGTCCAGAGCGCCCCAGGGCAGTCGCGTCCTGGAGCAGGTGCTCGCCCTGGTGGCCGCAGCGAGGCGCGCGGACTACCGCTGAGCGTGGTGACGGTGGGTCAAGTACCTTCATCAAGCCCCTGACCTGGCTTTTTGATCGCACCTTGGCACGGACTTTACCTTTTCTTGGTGCTTCGTGTACTGTTCTTTGTGCGGAGGGGAGTACTCCCGATCGCGGCGTTCCCGTCAGTACGGACTGTGACCGGTCCCGGGGCGTCGGCCCGGCGCGCATCCCGCGCTCCCGGGTGGAAGAGACCTCCGGCAGCGACGACGCTGATCCATAGCCCGTAGCGAACTGCCGGAGGCGCAGTGGACGTTTCATGGACCCTCTGGGCGCTGACCATCTTTGGTCTGTGCGCCCTCATCGCCGTCGACTTCTTCATCGGGCGCAAGCCTCATGACGTGTCGACCAAGGAAGCCGGAATCTGGACCATCGTCTGGATCGCCCTGGCCGTACTCTTCGGACTCGGACTGCTGGTCTTCGGGGAGAGTCAGGCCTCGGGCGAATTCTTCGCCGGCTTCATCACCGAGAAGTCGCTCAGTGTCGACAATCTCTTCGTCTTCATCCTGATCATGGCGAAGTTCTCGGTGCCCTCCCACCTGCAGCAGCGCGTGCTGCTCATCGGTGTGCTGATCGCCCTGGTGCTGCGTGCGATCTTCATCGCAGCCGGTGCCGCGGTCATCGCCAACTTCTCGTGGGTCTTCTACATCTTCGGCGCGTTCCTGATCTACACCGCCTGGAAGCTGGTCCAGGAGGCGCGGGCCGATGACGACGAGGAGGAGTGGGAGGAGAACCGGCTCCTGAAGTCGATCGAGCACCGCTTCGGTGTCGCCGACAGGTACCACGGGACCAAGCTCTTCATCCAGAAGAACGGCAAGCGCGTCATGACCCCGCTCATGGTGGTCATGCTCGCCATCGGCACGACGGATGTGCTGTTCGCGCTGGACTCCATCCCGGCGATCTTCGGGCTGACCCAGGACCCGTACATCGTCTTCACCGCCAACGCCTTCGCCCTGATGGGCCTGCGTCAGCTGTACTTCCTCATCGGCGGTCTGCTGAAGAAGCTGGTCCACCTCAGCTACGGGCTCTCGGTGATCCTCGGGTTCATCGGCGTCAAGCTGGTGCTGCACGCCCTGCACGAGTCCGGGGTGCACGTCCCGGAGATCTCCATCGCGTTCTCCCTCGCCGTCATCGGCGGCGTCCTGGTGATCACCACGATCACCAGCCTCATCGCCAACAAGAAGCAGGCGGCGCTGGAGGCCGAGCAGAAGGGCGACAGCGAGAACGTCGGCGTGGAGAAGTAGCGCCGCGCGGACACACCGACGGCCGGGGCCCCGTGAGGGGCACCCGGCCGTCGGCCGTTCACCGGGTCACCAGCCGCGCTCGCGCCACTCCGGCAGATGCGGGCGCTCGGCACCGAGCGTGGTGTCGTGACCGTGGCCCGGATAGACCCAGGTCTCGTCCGGCAGGCAGTCGAAGAGCTTGGTCTCCACGTCGTGGATCAGGCTCGCGAACGCCGCCGGGTCCTCGTGCGTGTTGCCCACGCCGCCGGGGAACAGGCAGTCCCCGGTGAACACGTGCGGGGCCCCGTGCGGGTCGTCGTAGACCAGGGCGACGGACCCCGGCGTGTGCCCGGTCAGGTGCCTGGCGGTCAGCCGGACCCTGCCCACCCGGATCGTGCCGCCGTCCTCGACGGGCTCGTCCGTGGGGACCGGGATGCCCTCGGCGTCGTACCGGCCGGCGTACGTCCGTGCCCCGGTGGCCGCCACCACCTCGCCGAGTGCCTGCCAGTGGTCACCGTGCCGGTGCGTCGTGACGACGGACGCGATGCCGTCGTCGCCGATCAGCCGCAGCAGGGTTCCGGCCTCGGCGGCCGCGTCGATCAGGAGCTGCTCGCCGGTGGCCCTGCAGCGCAGCAGGTACGCGTTGTTGTTCATCGGGCCGACCGCGACCTTGGAGATCATCAGATCCGTCAGCTCGTGCACGTCCGCAGGTCCGCCGACCTTGACCGTTCCGCTGTACGTCATGTGACGCAGCCTATAGCGGGGGCAGCGCGGGAAGGCTGCCGCCTTCCACGGTGAGCGCGGAGCCGTCACGGCGTCCGCAGAGCCAGCCCAGGATGTCGGGTGCCGTACCCCGGACGGTGACGGGAGTGCCGTCGGCCCCACCGCCCGTGGTCCACAGCCGGCCGTCGGCGGTGACCGCCGTCGTGGGGACGACGTCGGGATGCCCGGCGAAGCGTTCGGCGAGGAAGTCGTTCTCCCGGATCACGAACTCCTCCGGCAGATCCTCCAGCTCGTACCCCACCCCCAGGTCGACGTGGTGCAGCTCCACCTCGACCCAGCGGCGGAAGGGGATGCGGGACGCCGAATCCGTCACACCGTTGCGCATCGTGACCGTGCGCGACCAGTCGGCCGGCGCCTCGGCCGCGGCCAGCACGGCCGCTCCGCTCTCGCGCAGGTCAGCGAGGTGTTCGGCCAGGGGCCGGGGCGCGTCGCGTTCGATGTCGGCGTCCCGGGTTTCGCTGTTCGCGTACATCGGGCGCCCCTGGAGAACATTTATGAGCGCGTCGGCGTTACGTGACAGGTGGGCAAGAACATGGCCGCGGCTCCAGCCCGGCAGACGCGACGGCTCGGCAACGGCGCCGTCGTCCAGCTTGCCCGCGGCTTCGAGCAGCCGTTCGGTCGCTTCACGGACGGCAACCAGGTCGTGCACATGATCAGTCATGAGTCGAGCGTAGCCCCCACCACTCATTCGGGTGATGGAGTCCTCGCTCGACCGTAAATCGAATGCGCGTGCTATACGCTCGGAGTTGAAAGCTTCGTACATCGCTGAGGCGCCCCCCATACCCTGGGGTGGGGGCCCAGTTCCCCCATTTCTCTCCAGAAAGGTGCGGACCGGCGTGGCCGACCGTCTCATCGTCCGTGGCGCGCGCGAGCACAACCTGAAGAACGTCTCGCTCGATCTCCCCCGTGACTCCCTCATCGTCTTCACCGGGCTCTCCGGATCGGGCAAGTCCTCGCTCGCGTTCGACACGATCTTCGCCGAGGGCCAGCGGCGCTACGTGGAGTCGCTCTCCTCGTACGCCCGCCAGTTCCTCGGCCAGATGGACAAGCCGGACGTGGACTTCATCGAAGGCCTCTCGCCCGCCGTCTCCATCGACCAGAAGTCGACCTCGCGCAACCCGCGCTCGACGGTCGGCACCATCACCGAGGTCTACGACTACCTCAGGCTCCTCTTCGCGAGGATCGGCAAGCCGCACTGTCCCGAGTGCGCCAGGCCCATCGCGCGGCAGTCGCCGCAGGCCATCGTCGACAAGGTGCTCGGCCTGCCCGAGGGCAGCCGTTTCCAGGTCCTCTCCCCGCTGGTGCGTGAGCGCAAGGGAGAATTCGTCGACCTCTTCGGCGACCTGCAGACCAAGGGCTACAGCAGGGCCCGGGTCGACGGCGAGACCATCCAGCTGTCCGAGCCGCCGAAGCTGAAGAAGCAGGAGAAGCACACCATCGAGGTGGTCATCGACCGCCTCACGGTGAAGGACAGCGCCAAGCGCCGGCTGACCGACTCCGTCGAGACGGCTCTGGGCCTCTCCGGGGGCATGGTCGTGCTCGACTTCGTCGACCTCGACGCGGACGACCCCGAGCGTGAGCGGATGTACTCCGAGCACCTCTACTGCCCGTACGACGACCTCTCCTTCGAGGAGCTGGAGCCCCGCTCCTTCTCCTTCAACAGCCCCTTCGGCGCCTGCCCCGACTGCACCGGTATCGGTACGCGCATGGAGGTCGACCCTGACCTGATCGTCCCGGACGAGGAGAAGTCCCTGGACGAGGGCGCGATCCACCCCTGGTCCCACGGCCACACCAAGGAGTACTTCGGGCGTCAGATCACCGCTCTGTCCGAGGCGCTCGGATTCCGCACGGACATCCCCTGGGCGGGACTGCCGCAGCGCGCCAAGAAGGCGCTGCTCCACGGTCACAAGATCCAGACCGAGGTGCGCTACCGCAACAGGTACGGGCGCGAGCGCGCCTACACCACGCCCCGCTTCGAGGGCGCGGTCCAGTACGTCAAGCGGCGCCACTCCGAGGCCGAGAGCGACTCCAGCAGGGAGCGCTTCGAGGGCTACATGCGCGAGGTCGCCTGCCCGACCTGTGAGGGCACCCGGCTCAAGCCGCTCGTCCTCGCGGTGACGGTGATGGAGAAGTCCATCGCCGAGGTCGCCGCGATGTCGATCAGCGAGTGCGCCGAATTCCTCGGCCGCCTCAAGCTGAACGCCCGCGACAAGAAGATCGCCGAGAGGGTCCTCAAGGAGGTCAACGAGCGGCTGAAGTTCCTCGTCGACGTCGGCCTCGACTACCTCTCGCTGAACCGTGCAGCGGGAACCCTCTCGGGCGGCGAGGCCCAGCGCATCCGGCTCGCCACCCAGATCGGCTCCGGGCTCGTCGGCGTGCTGTACGTGCTGGACGAGCCGTCCATCGGCCTGCACCAGCGCGACAACCACCGGTTGATCGAGACCCTGGTCCGGCTCCGGGACATGGGTAACACGCTCATCGTCGTCGAGCACGACGAGGACACCATCAAGGTCGCCGACTGGGTCGTCGACATCGGCCCCGGCGCCGGCGAGCACGGCGGCAAGGTCGTCCACTCCGGCTCGCTCAAGGAACTGCTGGCCAACAAGGAGTCGATCACCGGGCAGTACCTCTCGGGCAAGAGGGCGATCGAGATGCCGGACATCCGGCGTCCCGTCGACCCCGGGCGCCGGCTCACAGTGCACGGCGCCCGGGAGAACAACCTCCAGGACATCGACGTCTCCTTCCCCCTGGGCGTACTGACGGCCGTCACCGGAGTCTCCGGATCGGGCAAGTCGACCCTGGTCAACGACATCCTCTACACGCACCTGGCACGCGAGCTCAACGGCGCCAAGTCCGTCCCGGGACGGCACACCCGGGTCGACGGCGACGACCTCGTCGACAAGGTCGTCCACGTCGACCAGTCGCCGATCGGCCGTACACCCCGGTCCAACCCGGCGACGTACACCGGAGTCTTCGACCATGTCCGCAGGCTGTTCGCCGAGACGATGGAGGCGAAGGTGCGCGGCTATCTGCCGGGCCGCTTCTCCTTCAACGTCAAGGGCGGCCGCTGCGAGAACTGCTCCGGCGACGGCACGATCAAGATCGAGATGAACTTCCTGCCCGACGTATACGTCCCGTGCGAGGTCTGCCACGGCGCGCGCTACAACCGGGAGACACTGGAGGTCCACTACAAGGGCAAGTCCATCGCCGAGGTGCTGGACATGCCGATCGAGGAGGGCCTGGAGTTCTTCGAGGCGGTCCCGACGATCGCCCGCCACCTCCGGACCCTCAACGAGGTCGGACTCGGATACGTCAGGCTCGGCCAGTCCGCGCCGACGCTGTCCGGCGGCGAGGCGCAGCGGGTGAAGCTGGCGAGCGAACTGCAGAAGCGCTCCACCGGCCGCACGGTCTACGTCCTGGACGAGCCGACGACCGGTCTGCACTTCGAGGACATCAGCAAGCTCATCTCTGTGCTGTCGGGCCTGGTCGACAAGGGCAACACGGTGATCGTCATCGAGCACAACCTCGATGTGATCAAGACCGCCGACTGGGTCGTGGACATGGGCCCCGAGGGAGGCAACGGCGGAGGTCTGGTCGTCGCCGAGGGCACTCCGGAGCAGGTCGCCTCGGTGCCGGCCAGCCACACCGGGAAGTTCCTCCAGGAGGTCCTGGGCGCGGACCGGATCGGTGAGGCCGCGGTGCCCGCTGCGCGCAGGGCCCGTAAGGCCCCCGCGAAGAAGGCCGTCGCGGCAAAGGCGTCCACGGGCCGCAGGACGGCCACGGCCAGGGCAGCCGGGAAGGCGCCGGCCGAGCAGCCCGCGCCGAAGAAGGCGGCCCGCGCGCGGAAGGCCTGACACCGGCGGGCACCGGGCGGCACCCCTGCACGAGGGGGCCTTCCGGTGCCCGCCGTGCCTCCCGCCTCCCCGTCCCGACGCCCGGCGTTCTCCGGGGCCGGTCGAAGGGCCTGCGTTCTCTGTCGGTATCGTCGGGTCTGTCGCCCATGCCTTCAGGCGCGGCCCGTGCCGGTTCATCCGGCACCCGGTGCCCCGGACGGTGACGGCGGCTTCTGTCCCCCCGACCAGTGGAGACCGCATGTCCGGCCTGCCCGCAGCCCGCCGTACCGTACTGAAGGGCGCCGCGCTCGCCGGTGCCGCCGGGCTGGGAGCGGCCGCCTGTTCCACCGATTCGAAGCTCGGTCACGCGCAGACCCCCACGCCCACCGCGCCCGTGGAGCTCGGTGCCGCGGACGAGGTCCCGGTCGGCGGCGCCAAGCTCTACCGGGAGCAGCGGGTCGTCGTGAGCTGTCCGGCCGCCGGCCAGTACAAGGCCTTCAGCGCGCAGTGCACGCACGCGGGCTGCCTCCTGGACAAGGTCGAGGGCAACGAGGGCAACTGTCCCTGCCACGGCAGCCGCTTCGACATGACCACGGGCAAGGCGCTGCAGGGGCCAGCCACGGTGCCGCTGCCCTCAGTGCCGCTGAAGCTCGAGGGCGGAAAGCTCGTCGCGGGCCCCGGGGCCTGACCGGTCACGGAGGCCGTCGCAGACCCCCGGGGCCTCGGAGATGCCGCTCTGTCACTGCCCGCAAGTAGGGTGTGAGACATGGCAGACCCCTCCAGCTACCGCCCCAAGCCGGGACAGATCCCCGACTCCCCGGGGGTCTACAAGTTCCGCGACGAGCACCGCCGGGTGATCTACGTCGGGAAGGCGAAGAACCTGCGCCAGCGCCTGGCCAACTACTTCCAGGACTTGGCCGGCCTGCACCCGCGCACCCGCACGATGGTCACCACGGCTGCCTCCGTGGAGTGGACCGTGGTCTCCACCGAGGTCGAGGCGCTTCAGCTGGAGTACTCCTGGATCAAGGAGTTCGACCCCCGGTTCAACGTCAAGTACCGCGACGACAAGAGCTACCCCTACCTCGCGGTCACGCTCAACGAGGAGTTCCCGCGCGTCCAGGTCATGCGCGGCGCCAAGAAGAAGGGCGTGCGCTACTTCGGACCGTACGGCCATGCCTGGGCGATCCGCGAGACCGTGGACCTGATGCTCCGGGTCTTCCCCGTGCGCACCTGCTCCGCCGGCGTCTTCAAGAACGCGGAGCGGACCGGCCGGCCCTGCCTCCTCGGCTACATCGGCAAGTGCTCCGCCCCGTGCGTCGGACGGGTCACCCCGGAGGAACACCGGGACCTGGCCGAGGAGTTCTGCGATTTCATGGCAGGCCGCACCGGGACGTACATCCGCCGCCTGGAGAAGGACATGATGCAGGCGGCCGAGGAGATGGAGTACGAGCGGGCGGCCCGGCTGCGTGACGACGCGGGAGCGCTGAAGCGGGCCATGGAGAAGAGCGCCGTGGTCCTCGCCGACGCCACCGACGCGGACCTGATCGCCGTCGCCGAGGACGAGCTCGAAGCGGCGGTGCAGATCTTCCACGTCCGTGGCGGACGGGTCCGGGGCCAGCGCGGCTGGGTGACCGACAAGGTCGAGGCCGTCGACACGTCGGGACTGGTGGAACACGCGCTCCAGCAGCTTTACGGGGAGGAGTCGGGTGACTCCGTGCCCAAGGAGGTGCTCGTCCCGGCGCTCCCCGAGGACCCCGACGCCGTGTCCCAGTGGCTCGCCGACCGCCGCGGGTCCCAGGTCAGCCTGCGCATCCCGCAGCGCGGCGACAAGAAGGACCTGATGGGCACGGTCCAGCGCAATGCCCAGCAGGCGCTGGGGCTGCACAAGACCAAGCGCGCGTCCGACCTCACGACGCGCTCCCGCGCCCTGGAGGAGATCGCCGAGGCACTCGGTCTCGACACCGCGCCTCTCCGCGTCGAGTGCTTCGACATCTCGCACCTCCAGGGTGACGACGTGGTCGCGTCCATGGTGGTCTTCGAGGACGGCCTCGCGCGCAAGAGCGAGTACCGCCGCTTCCAGATCAAGGGCTTCGAGGGCCAGGACGATGTCCGGTCCATGCACGAGGTCATCGGGCGCCGCTTCAAGCGCTACCTCCAGGAGAAGGAGCGGACGGGGGAGTGGGAGGAGACCCCGGCCCCCACCGGCCCCGTCCCCGCCGATCCGGCCGTCCCGGGCCCGGTGCCCGCGGCCCCGGTCCCCGCAGGCCCGGTGCTCGCGGCTCCCGTCCCCGCAGGCCCTGCGCCCGCACCGGGTGACGCGGCGCACGGCGAAACCGCGTCCGGTGAACCGGCCCCGGCGGGGCCCGCCCCCGGTCAGCCCACCCCCGATGCGCCCGCCCCCGATGCGTCCGCCCTCGGAGCGGCGGCCCCCGCTCAGCCCACCCCCGAAGCGCCCGCCCCCGGAGCGGCGGCCCCGGTGACGCCCGCTCCCGTCCGGGAGGAGCCCCGCGAGGACGACGGCCGCCCCAAGCGCTTCGCCTACCCCCCGCAGCTCGTCGTCGTCGACGGGGGGCAGCCCCAGGTCGCCGCCGCCAAGCGGGCCCTGGACGAGCTCGGCATCGACGACATCGCCGTCTGCGGTCTTGCCAAGCGCCTCGAAGAGGTCTGGCTGCCCGATGACGACGACCCGGTGGTCCTGCCCCGCTCCAGCGAGGGCCTCTACCTCCTCCAGCGCATTCGGGACGAGGCCCACCGCTTCGCCATCACCTACCAGCGGGCCAAGCGGGCCAAGCGCATCCGCAGCAGCCCCCTGGACGACGTCCCGGGCCTCGGCGAGACCCGGAAACAGGCGTTGATCAAGCATTTCGGCTCCGTCAGGAAGCTCAGGCAGGCGACAATCGACGAGATCTGCGAGGTGCCGGGGATAGGGCGCAGGACGGCGGAGTCGGTGGCCGTCGCCTTCGCGGCGGCCGCTCCGGCCGCGCCCGCCGTGAACACCGCCACAGGAGAGATCATTGAAGAGGACGACGGGGGCAGCAGGACATGACCGACGACGCGCATGAACACCAGAACGAACGCGAGCGAGCAGACGGAGCAGCACACGTGAGTACGGGAAGCACCACGGAGAAGGCCGAGGCCACGCCGCCCGCCATCCCCGAGCTGGTGATCATCTCCGGAATGTCGGGCGCCGGGCGCAGCACCGCCGCCAAGTGTCTGGAGGACCTCGGCTGGTTCGTCGTCGACAACCTGCCGCCCGCGCTGATCCCCACGATGGTGGAGCTCGGTGCCCGGTCCCAGGGCAACGTCGCGCGCATCGCCGTCGTCGTCGACGTGCGGGGCCGCCGTTTCTTCGACAACCTCCGGGAGTCCCTCGCCGATCTGGCGGCCAAGCACGTCACCCGGCGGATCGTCTTCCTCGAGTCCTCCGACGACGCCCTCGTACGCCGTTTCGAATCGGTCCGCCGTCCGCATCCGCTCCAGGGCGACGGCAGGATCGTGGACGGCATCGCGGCCGAGCGTGACCTGCTGCGTGAGCTGCGCGGCGACGCCGACCTCGTCATCGACACCTCCAGCCTCAACGTGCACGAGCTGCGGGCCAAGATGGACGCCCAGTTCGCCGGCGACGAGGAGCCGGAGCTGCGGGCGACGGTGATGTCGTTCGGCTTCAAGTACGGGCTGCCGGTCGACGCCGACCTCGTCGTCGACTGCCGCTTCCTGCCCAACCCGCACTGGGTGCCGGAGCTCCGCCCGTTCACCGGACTCAACGAGGAGGTGTCCGACTACGTCTTCGACCAGCCGGGCGCCAAGGAGTTCCTCAACCAGTACACCGAGCTGCTGCAGCTCATCGCCGCCGGCTACCGCCGCGAAGGCAAGCGCTACGTCACCATCGCCGTCGGGTGCACGGGCGGGAAGCACCGTTCCGTCGCGATGTCGGAGAAGCTGGCGGCCCGGCTGGCCACCGAAGGTGTCGAGACCGTCCTCGTCCATCGGGACATGGGGCGAGAGTGACGAGTCGTAATCTGCGTCTGCGCCGGCTGAGCAGGGCCACGGCCGCGCTCTCCGGCCGTAAGCGCGGCTCACAGCCCAAGGTCGTCGCCCTGGGCGGCGGCATGGGGCTGTCGGCCTCGCTCACGGCGCTGCGCCGGATCACCGGCGACCTCACGGCCGTGGTGACCGTTGCCGACGACGGCGGCTCCAGCGGCCGGCTCCGCGAGGAGCTCGGCGTCCTCCCGCCGGGCGACCTGCGCAAGGCGCTCGCCGCGCTCTGCGGGGACGACGAATGGGGCCAGACCTGGGCCCGGGTCATCCAGCACCGCTTCGAGTCCAGGGGCGACCTGCACGAGCACGCGGTGGGCAACCTGCTCATCGTCGCCCTCTGGGAACAGCTGGGCGACCATGTCCAGGCCCTCGACCTGGTCGGCAAGCTGCTCGGAGCACACGGCAGGGTGCTGCCCATGTCCGCGGTCCCCCTGGAGCTCCAGGCGCTGGTCAGGGGTCACCACCCGGAGCGCCCCGAGGACACGGTCACCGTGCGCGGGCAGGCGACCGTGGCGCTGACCCCCGGCGAGGTGCAGTCCGTCCACGTCGTCCCGGCCGACCCGCCGGCGGTCCCCGAGGCGGTCGCCGCGGTGCTCGACGCGGACTGGGTCGTCCTCGGCCCGGGGTCCTGGTTCTCCTCCGTGATTCCGCATCTGCTGGTGCCCGAACTCCTCGACGCGCTGGTGACCACGAAGGCCCGCAAGGTCCTCTCGCTGAACCTCGCACCGCAGCCCGGCGAAACAGAAGGCTTCTCACCGCAGCGTCATTTGGAGGTTTTGGGACGACACGCCCCTAAACTCGCCATGGACGTGGTGCTGGCCGACGAGGCCGCCGTGCCCGACCGCGAGTCCCTCGCCGACGCCGCCCAGCGGCTCGGAGCCGCGGTCGAGCTGGCCCCCGTGGCCTCACCCGACGGCGTTCCGATTCATGATCCGGAGCTGTTGGCCGCCGCGTACGACCGTATTTTTCGGATGCATGGAAGGATCGGCCCATGGCGATGACGCCAGCGGTGAAGGACGAAGTCTCCCGGCTTCCCGTTACCCGGACGTGCTGCAGAAAGGCAGAGGTCTCGGCGATTCTTCGCTTCGCGGGCGGGCTGCACCTCGTGAGCGGCCGGATCGTGATCGAGGCCGAGCTGGACACGGCGATGGCGGCCCGGCGGCTCAAGCGGGACATCCTCGAGATCTTCGGGCACAGCTCGGAGCTGATCGTGATGGCCCCCGGCGGACTCCGCCGCGGCTCCCGCTACGTCGTGCGCGTGGTGGCGGGCGGCGACCAGCTGGCCCGCCAGACCGGACTGGTGGACGGCCGCGGCCGTCCCATCCGCGGCCTGCCCCCGCAGGTGGTCTCGGGGGCCACCTGCGACGCCGAGGCAGCATGGCGCGGGGCCTTCCTGGCCCACGGCTCGCTCACCGAGCCGGGCCGCTCCTCGTCGCTCGAGGTGACCTGCCCCGGCCCGGAGGCCGCGCTCGCCCTGGTCGGCGCCGCGCGCAGGCTCTCCATCGCGGCCAAGGCCCGGGAGGTGCGCGGGGTCGACCGTGTGGTCGTCCGCGACGGTGACGCGATCGGCGCCCTGCTGACCCGTCTCGGCGCCCATGAGGCGGTGCTCGCCTGGGAGGAACGCCGCATGCGGCGCGAGGTCCGCGCCACGGCCAACAGGCTGGCCAACTTCGACGACGCCAACCTCCGCCGATCCGCCCGCGCCGCGGTCGCCGCAGGCGCCCGGGTGGGGCGCGCCCTGGAGATCCTGGGCGAGGAGGTTCCCGAGCACCTCGCGGCGGCCGGACGGCTGCGTATGGAGCACAAGCAGGCCTCTCTGGAGGAGCTGGGAGCGCTCGCCGATCCGCCGCTGACCAAGGACGCCGTCGCGGGCCGGATCAGGCGCCTGCTGGCCATGGCCGACAAGCGTGCCCAGGACCTCGGTATCCCGGGCACGGAATCGACCCTCAGCGAGGAACTGGCCGACGGCCTCGTGGGCTGAGCGCCGCAGGACGGCCTCCGGCCACCACCTTCCGGGCCTGCCCAGGCACCCGGAAGGCGGTGGCCGGAGGCATTTCCCGGCCTGCCGGAGATCACAGCCATTCCCCCTTATGAGGCGGACCGCATTCCCGAAATGGCCGGGAGCGGTCCCGCGGGATTGAGCGGGGGATCGCGCAGTTCAAGCGCCCGGGTACGCCGAAAGCGTGCGAGAGCCCGGCGCGTTTATCGATTGAGTGCCATGCCGCACAATTGAGCGTGCGGCCGGTGGTTCATCCGGCGTGTTCCGGAAGTGCGCCGGAGTCGTTCGCCATGGCCGCCTGCCGGGGAGCGGACAGGGGCGGCAGAGCCCCTGCCGGTGACTCCCGGTGACAATGCGACGACGGAATCCGCCACCCGTCGCGATGCCACAAGGGGCCGGGTTCCCAGGGGTGTTGACGTTCGGTGACCACGGGGCGGGCGGTAGCGCTCCTTCCTCCTTCCCTCGGCCGGAATCCCGCACTTCTACTCGGCAGTAAGGGGATCTCTCTTCATACCGCCGCTCTCGATGTCACTCCGGAGCCTTCGGAGAGGTAGGGTCGGAAGCGGTCGGGGACATCCCTAATAAACTCGCCGGCATCGAAACCGGCGTTCCTAACGAGGAGATCGGTTCGTGACGATCCGCGTAGGCATCAACGGCTTTGGCCGCATCGGTCGTAACTACTTCCGCGCGCTGCTGGAGCAGGGTGCGGACATCGAGATCGTGGCTGTCAACGACCTGGGTGACACTGCGACCACGGCTCACCTGCTGAAGTACGACACCATTCTGGGTCGTCTCAAGGCAGAGGTCAGCCACACCGCCGACACCATCACCGTCGACGGCCACACCATCAAGGTGCTCTCCGAGCGCAACCCGGCCGACATCCCCTGGGGTCAGCTGGGCGTCGACGTCGTCATCGAGTCGACCGGCATCTTCACCAAGAAAGCCGACGCCGAGAAGCACATCGCCGGTGGCGCCAAGAAGGTCCTCATCTCGGCTCCGGCCAAGGACGAGGACATCACCATCGTGATGGGCGTCAACCAGGACAAGTACGACGCGGCCAACCACCACGTCATCT
Organism: Streptomyces sp. NPDC005752; assembly: GCF_040630715.1. Lineage (NCBI taxonomy): Bacteria > Bacillati > Actinomycetota > Actinomycetes > Kitasatosporales > Streptomycetaceae > Streptomyces > Streptomyces sp. NPDC005752. The sequence continues at coordinate 74,182 of NZ_JBEXYB010000018.1, forward strand.
CCAACGCCTCCTGCACCACCAACTGTGTGGCGCCGATGGCCAAGGTTCTCGACGAGAACTTCGGCATCGTCAAGGGCCTGATGACGACGGTCCACGCGTACACGAACGACCAGCGCATCCTGGACTTCCCGCACTCGGACCTGCGTCGTGCGCGCGCCGCCGCGGAGAACATCATCCCGACCACGACGGGCGCCGCCAAGGCGACCGCCCTGGTCCTCCCGCAGCTCAAGGGCAAGCTCGACGGCATCGCGATGCGCGTCCCGGTCCCGACCGGCTCCGCCACCGACCTGGTCGTGACCCTGCAGCGCGAGGTCACCAAGGACGAGGTCAACGCCGCGTTCAAGAAGGCGTCCGACGACGGCGACCTCAAGGGCTTCCTGACCTACACCGAGGACCCGATCGTGTCCTCGGACATCGTCGGTGACCCGTCCTCCTGTACCTTCGACTCCTCCCTGACCATGGTCCAGGAGGGCAACTCGGTGAAGATCCTCGGTTGGTACGACAACGAGTGGGGTTACTCCAACCGCCTCGTCGACCTGACCGTCTTCGTCGGCGACCAGCTCTGATCCTAGGATCGGCAGGCAGCCAGGTGTGATGTAAGGGGCTCGGACGGCGCGACGTGGCGCCGTTCGAGCCCCCTTGCATGCTCATCCGTCCTTCCAAGGAGTATGGGAACAGATGAAGACCATCGACGAACTTCTCGCCGAAGGGGTCGCGGGTAAGCGGGTATTCGTCCGCGCCGACCTCAACGTGCCGCTCGACGGCACCACGATCACCGACGACGGCCGCATCCGCGCCGTCCTGCCGACGATCGCCGAGCTGGCCGCGGCCGGCGCGCGCGTCGTCGTCGCCTCGCACCTCGGCCGCCCCAAGGGCGCCCCGGACCCCGCCTTCTCGCTGGCCCCCGCCGCGGTGCGCCTGGGCGAGCTGCTCGACGCCGACGTCGCTTTCGCGACCGACACCGTGGGCGAGTCCGCCCGGGCGACGGTCGACGCGCTCACCGACGGCCGCGTCGCCGTCCTGGAGAACCTCCGCTTCAACGCCGGTGAGACGTCGAAGGACGACGCCGAGCGCGGCGCCTTCGCCGACCGGCTCGCCGAACTCGCCGACGTGTACGTGGGTGACGGCTTCGGCGCCGTTCACCGCAAGCACGCCTCGGTCTTCGACCTCCCGGCCCGGCTGCCGCACGCGGCCGGTGGCCTCATCGCCACCGAGGTCGGCGTTCTGAAGAAGCTCACCGAGCACGTCACGCGTCCCTACGTCGTGGTCCTCGGCGGCTCCAAGGTCTCCGACAAGCTCGGCGTGATCGACCACCTGCTGGAGAAGGCCGACCGCATCCTCATCGGTGGCGGAATGGCGTACACCTTCCTCAAGGCCCAGGGCCACGAGGTCGGCAGCTCCCTCCTCCAGGAGGACCAGATCCCGGCGGTGCTCGGATACCTCAAGCGTGCCGAGGAGAAGGGCGTGGAGTTCGTACTCCCCGTCGACGTCGTCGTCGCGGCGCAGTTCCCGGACCTCAAGGCCAGGACCCCCGGCAACCCCACGACCGTCGCCGCCGACGCCATTCCGGCCGGTGTGATGGGCCTGGACAACGGCCCGGAGACCAACAAGCTGTACGCCTCGAAGCTCGCCGACGCGGCCACCGTCTTCTGGAACGGTCCGATGGGCGTCTTCGAGCACCCCGACTACGCCGAGGGCACCAAGGCGGTCGCCCAGGCCCTCGTCGACTCCCAGGCGTTCACCGTCGTCGGCGGCGGGGACTCCGCAGCCGCCGTCCGTATCCTGGGCTTCGACGAGAACGCATTCGGCCACATCTCGACCGGTGGCGGCGCCAGCCTCGAATACCTCGAAGGCAAGACGCTTCCCGGACTCGCCGCACTGGAGGACTGACCCTCAATGACCACCCGCACCCCGCTCATGGCGGGCAACTGGAAGATGAACCTCAACCACCTCGAGGCCATCGCGCACGTCCAGAAGCTCGCCTTCGCCCTGGCCGACAAGGACTACGACGCGGTCGAGGTCGCCGTCCTGCCGCCCTTCACCGACCTGCGCTCCGTGCAGACGCTGGTCGACGGCGACAAGCTGAAGATCAAGTACGGCGCCCAGGACATCTCGGCGCAGGACTCCGGTGCGTACACCGGCGAGATCTCCGGCCCGATGCTCGCCAAGCTGAAGTGCACCTTCGTGGCCGTCGGCCACAGCGAGCGCCGCCAGTACCACGCCGAGAACGACGAGATCTGCAACGCCAAGGTGAAGGCCGCCTACAAGCACGGCCTGACCCCGATCCTCTGCGTCGGCGAGGGCCTGGACATCCGCAAGGCCGGTGACCAGGTGTCCTACACGCTGGCGCAGCTCGACGGTGCGCTGAAGGACATCCCGGCCGAGCAGGCCGAGTCCATCGTGATCGCCTACGAGCCGGTCTGGGCCATCGGAACCGGTGAGGTCGCCACCCCCGAGGACGCGCAGGAGGTCTGCGGCGCGATCCGCCGCCGCCTCGCGGATCTGTACTCGCAGGAGCTGGCCGACGCCGTCCGCATCCAGTACGGCGGCTCGGTGAAGTCCGGCAATGTCGCGGCCATCATGGCTCAGCCCGATGTGGACGGTGCCCTGATCGGCGGCGCGGCGCTCGACGCCGAGGAGTTCGTCAAGATCGTCCGCTTCCGCGACCAGTAGGTTCGTCCGCCTCCGCGACCGGTGAGTATGCGGCGGCGCGGATCCGTCGTACCCTTGCGGGGGCCGAGGGGGGTCCACCCCCTGGCCCCCGCTGTTCGTACATGCAGTCCTAGGAATTCCGGAAAGTAGGGACCAGCCGTGGTTTTGGCGTTCGAGATCGCCCTGATCGTCTTCAGCCTGCTGCTGATGCTGCTGGTGCTGATGCACAAGGGGAAGGGCGGCGGCCTCTCCGACATGTTCGGTGGCGGAATGCAGTCCTCAGTCGGTGGCTCGTCGGTTGCCGAGCGGAACCTCGACCGCATCACCGTCGTGGTCGGTCTGGCCTGGTTCGCATGCATTGTCGTTCTTGCTCTGCTCATCAAGCTGGACGGCTGACCCGGCGTCGTCGAATCCCGGTGACGGTGTAACTCCTTTCACTGGACGCGCGTTGGGCCTTACGTAGACTGGGGCATCTTCGAGCACCATCACGCAGGGAGTTACGACCGTGGCAAGTGGCAACGCGATCCGGGGAAGCCGGGTCGGAGCGGGGCCGATGGGGGAGGCCGAGCGAGGCGAGTCCGCGCCGCGCCTCCGCATCTCCTTCTGGTGCTCGAACGGGCACGAGACGCAGCCGAGCTTCGCCCATGACGCGCAGGTACCGGAGATTTGGGACTGCCCGCGCTGCGGCTTCCCGGCCGGACAGGACCGGGACAGCCCGCCGGCTCCGCCGCGCACCGAGCCGTACAAGACGCACCTGGCGTACGTGCGCGAGCGGCGCAGTGACGCGGACGGCGAAGCCATCCTCGCCGAAGCCCTCGCCAAACTCCGCGGCGAGATCTAGAGAGTTGTTCACCGGCCGGTCACCCCCTGGGTGCCCGGCCGGCGCCCGTATGCCGCCCCGTAGCCCGCCGTTGCCCCGTCGCACCCTCCAGATCAATTAGGTTGGAGGGGCAGCGGGGAAGGTTGCAGGTACGAGAAGAAGTGGGCGATTTCCGGGATGAACGCACAAAGCCGAACCAGGCTCAACCAGCTGCCCGAATGGGCGGCCCTCGGCAAGCACCGTGAGGAGCTCGGCGACACCCATCTGCGCCGGCTGTTCGCGGACGCGCCGGACCGCGGAGCCGCGTACACCCTCCGGGTCGGCGACCTCCACATCGACTACTCCAAGCACCTGGTCACCGACGAGACGCTCCGTCTGCTGCGTGACCTCGCCGGCGCCGCGGGCGTGGCCGGGCTGCGCGACGCGATGTTCCGCGGCGAGAAGATCAACACCACCGAGGACCGCGCGGTCCTGCACACCGCGCTCCGCGCTCCGCGGGGCGCCGTGATCGAGGTCGACGGCGAGAACGTCGTGCCGGCCGTGCACGACGTCCTCGACAGGATGGCGGCCTTCTCCGACCGGGTCAGGGCCGGGGAGTGGACCGGTCACACCGGCAAGCCGGTGAAGAACATCGTCAACATCGGCATCGGCGGCTCCGACCTCGGGCCGGCCATGGCCTACGAGGTGCTGCGTTCCTTCACGGACCGCTCGCTGACCGTCCGCTTCGTGTCGAACGTCGACGGCGCCGACCTCCACGAGGCCGTCCGGGACCTGGACCCCGCCGAGACGCTGTTCATCGTGGCGTCCAAGACCTTCACGACGATCGAGACCATCACCAACGCCACCTCCGCGCGCGACTGGCTGCTCACCGGGCTGAGGGCGGGTCAGGAAGCCGTCGCCAAGCACTTCGTGGCGCTCTCGACCAACGCGGACAAGGTCACGGACTTCGGCATCGACACGGCCAACATGTTCGAGTTCTGGGACTGGGTCGGCGGCCGTTACTCCTTCGACTCGGCGATCGGCCTCTCGCTGATGATCGCCATCGGCCCGGACCGGTTCCGCGAGATGCTCGACGGCTTCCACCTCGTCGACGAGCACTTCCGCACCGCCCCCGCCGAGGAGAACGCCCCGCTGCTGCTGGGCCTGCTGGGTGTCTGGTACGGCGCCTTCTTCGACGCGCAGTCGCACGCTGTCCTGCCCTACAGCCACTACCTGTCCAAGTTCACCGCCTACCTGCAGCAGCTGGACATGGAGTCCAACGGCAAGTCCGTGGACCGGGACGGCAATCCGGTCGACTGGCAGACCGGCCCGGTCGTCTGGGGCACCCCCGGCACCAACGGGCAGCACGCCTACTACCAGCTGATCCACCAGGGCACGAAGGTCATCCCGGCCGACTTCATCGGCTTCGCCTCTCCGGTCCAGGACCTGCTGCCCGGCCTGATCGCCCAGCACGACCTGCTGATGGCGAACTTCTTCGCCCAGACGCAGGCCCTCGCCTTCGGCAGGACGCCCGACGAGGTACGCGCGGAAGGTGTGGCGGAGGAGCTCGTCCCGCACAAGACGTTCCGCGGCAACCACCCGACGACGACGATCCTCGCCGACCGGCTCACCCCGTCGGTGCTCGGCCAGCTGATCGCGCTGTACGAGCACAAGGTCTTCGTCCAGGGCGCGGTCTGGAACATCGACTCCTTCGACCAGTGGGGCGTCGAGCTGGGCAAGGTCCTCGCCAAGAAGATCGAGCCCGTCCTGACCGAGGGCACCGGCGGCGAACAGCTGGACAGCTCCACCGCCGCGCTCGTGGCGGCGTACCGCACGCTGCGGGGCCGCTGAGCGATGACCACGGGGGAGGGGACGATACGGCTCAGGCCACCGCGCAACACGCTGGATCCCAGGGCCGTCGGCTGGTGGCGGGCCCAGTGGCTGCTGCTGACCGCGGGACCGGTCTCGGTCCTGGGCATCCTGGGCGCGCTCATAGCCCCGGCCAGATTCTGGCTGCTGACGCCCGCCGCGGTGCTGGCGGGCGTCGGCCTGCTGTGTGCCGTCCTCTTCCCCCTGTGGTGGTTCCGCACCCACCGCTGGGAGGTCACCGACGAGGCGGTGTACGTGAGCACCGGGGTCCTCCTGCGGGAATGGCGGATCGCGCCGATGTCCCGCATCCAGACCGTGGACACCGTGCGGGGGCCCCTGGAACAGCTCTTCGGACTGGCCACGGTCACCGTGACCACGGCCTCCGCGAAGGGCGCCGTACGGATCGAGGGGCTGACCCACGAGGTCGCCGCCGGGCTCGCCGAGCGGCTGACCCGCATCACCCAGGGCACCCCCGGGGACGCCACATGAGCACCGCCGCCGACAGCGGCCCGGGCTGGCGGCGGCTCCATCCCCGAACGGTGCTCGTCACGGCGCTGGTCACGGTGGGAGTCGCCGTGGGTGCCGCCGTGCCCGTCACGATCGCGTTGTCCGGCCGTCTCGGGTACGCGACCGCCATCGGCTGGGCCCTGGCGGGGACGGCCCTGCTGGCGGGCTGCGCCACCGCCGGCGACTACGTACGCTGGCGGCGCACCCGCTACCGGGTCGGCGGTGAGCGCGTCGATCTGCACACCGGGCTCCTCCTGGCGAAGCGCCGCTCGCTGGCCCGCGAACGGATCCGCAGCGTCGACCTCACCGCCCACCCGCTGCTGCGGATCCTGGGGCTGGTCACGGTCCGCATAGGCACCGGCGAGCACACGGGCGGCGACTCCACGCTGGAACTCGATGCCGTCGCGCGCGCCGAGGGCGAGCGGCTGCGCCGCGAACTCCTCGACCGCGCGGCCCCCGAGACCGTCGGAAAGCACCGCGAGGGCGAACTCGTCACGCTCGATCCGCGCTGGCTCCGCTACGCACCCGTCTCCTTCGCCGCGCCCATGCTCGGTGGCGCGGCCGCCGGCGGTGTGATGCAGATCAGCGAGTGGGCCGGCGTGCAGGGCGAGGTGATCGGCTGGGTCGCCGATCGTCTCCGGGACACCCCCCTGGTCTGGGCGATCGTCGTCCTGGTCGTCGTGGCGCTGGCCGCCGGCGTCGTCGGAGCGCTGGGGCTGTGGATCGAGATGTGGTGGAACTACCGTCTGGAGCGCGAACCGGGCGGCACCCTGCGGGTGAGACGCGGGCTGTTCACCTCGCGTTCCCTGTCCGTCGAGGAGCGGCGGCTGCGCGGGGTGGACCTGGTCGAGCCCCTGGGGGTGCGGCTGCTGGGCGCCGCCCGGGTGGACGCGATCACGACCGGGCTGACCCGGGACGAGGAGTCGCGGAGCGCCGACCACAACACCCTGCTGCCGGCCGTGCCGCGGGCGCTGGCCGACTCGCTCGCCGCCGAGGTCCTGCGCGAGTCCGTCACCCCGACCGGTGCCCCGCTCACCGGGCACCCCCGGGCGGCCCTCGCACGGCGGCTCCGCCGTGCCCTGGCCGTGGCCCTGGTGCCCGTCCTCGTCCAGGTCCTGTTGGGCCTCCTGCTGACGCCCGTACTGCTGTGGACCGCGCTCGCCTGCGCGGTGGTGTCCGTGCCCGTCGCGGTCCTGCTGGCCGTCGACGCGTACAGGTCGCTGGGGCACACGCTCAGCGGCGGGTACCTGGTGACACGATCCGGCACCGTGCGGCGCTCCACAGCGGCGCTGCGGCGGACCGGTGTGATCGGCTGGACGCTGAAGCAGTCCTGCTTCCAGCGCCGGGCCGGGCTGCTGAGCCTCACCGCCACGACGGCCGCCGGGAACGGCGCCTACACGGCGCACGACACCGACGCGTCCGAGGGCCTCGCCTTCGCCGCCGACGCCGTCCCGGGGCTCCTGGAGCCCTTCCTGGAGCGCGACTGACGCGGACCTGCCGCCGATACGCGCAGGCGGACGTACGACAGAGGCCCGACCCGCCCGTGCAGGGCGGACCGGGCCTCCGTGACGCGCCCCTACGCCGAGGCGGGCGGGTACAGCGCGCGCGGCAGCTTCGAGGCCGCCGCGGCGTCCAGCAGCCACAGGGTGCGGCTGCGGCCGTATGCCCCCGCCGCCGGTGCCTGGATCTCCCCGGCCCCGGACAGCGCGATCTCCGCGGCCTCCGCCTTGTCCTCACCCGCGGCCAGCAACCACACCTCACGCGCCGCCCGGATTGCGGGCAGCGTGAGCGAGACACGGGTGGGCGGCGGCTTGGGAGCGCCGTGCACACCGACGACGGTGCGCTCGGTCTCCCGCACCGCGGGCAGCTCCGGGAAGAGCGACGCGACGTGGGTGTCCGGGCCGACGCCCAGCATCAGCACGTCGAACGTCGGCACCGGCCCGTGATCCTCCGGGCCCGCCGCCGCGGCGAGCTCCGCCGCGTAACCGGCGGCGGCCGCGTCGGCGTCCCCGGCGTACGGCCCGTCCGACGCGGGCATCGCGTGGACCCGGGACGGGTCCAGCGCCACCTTGTCCAGCAGGGCCTCACGGGCCTGCGTGACATTGCGCTCCGGGTCGCCCTCGGGCAGGAACCGTTCGTCGCCCCACCACAGGTCGAGCCGCGACCAGTCGATCGCGTCCCGGGCGGGCGAGCCGGCGAGTGCCGCCAGCAGGCCGTTGCCGTTGCGCCCGCCGGTGAGGACCACCGAGGCGTGACCGCGGGCCGCCTGGGCGTCCACGATCCTCGTGATGAGCCTCGCCGCCGCGGCCTGGGCCATCAGCTCCTTGTCGCGGTGCACGACGAGCTGCGGAGCACTCACTTCGACGCCGCCTTCTTGGCCGCCGCCTTCTTCGCGGCCGGTGCGGCGGAACCCGTCGGCTCCGGCCGCTTCTGCCCCGAACCGACGGACGAAGGCTCCGTGGGCCCGCCGAGGCGCTCCACGCCGAACTTCACCGTGGCCTCGTAGATGTTGTCCGGGTCCAGACGGCGCAGCTCCTCCGCGAGGAGTTCGGCGGTCTCCCGCCGCTTCAGCGCGACGGCACGGTCCGGCTGGCCGGCCATGGACAGCGTGGCCAGCGAGCCGTCGGGCCGGTCCAGAACGATCACGCCGTTCTTGGTCTCCAGCCGCACGGCCGTCAGACCGGGACCACCGGAGAGTGTGCGCTCCACCGGGACCCCGAGCCGGTCCGCGAGCCACATGGCCAGCAGTTCACAGCTCGGGTTGTCGGACTCGCCCTCGACCGTCGCCGAGATGACCTGGGCGGGCTGCTGGTCGAGCGCGGCCGCCAGCATCGAGCGCCACGGGGTGATGCGGGTCCAGGCCAGGTCCGTGTCCCCGGGCCGGTAGGTCGCCGCACGCACCGACAACTCGTCGAGCGGGTGCTCGGCGGAGTAGGTGTCGGTGATACGACGCTGGGCGAGCGCGCCCAACGGGTCCCTGGCCGGGTCCGCCGGAGCGTCCTCGGGCCACCACACGACGACCGGGGCGTCCGGCAGCAGCAGCGGCAGGACGACCGACTGGGCGTGGTTGGCCAGCTCACCGTGGAGACGCAGCACGACGGTCTCGCCCGAGCCCGCGTCGGAGCCGACCCGGATCTCGGCGTCGAGCCGCGCGTCGCGCCGCGCACGCGGCGACTTGCTGACCCGCTTGATCACCGCGATGATCCGCGACGGGTGCTCGCGGGAGGAGTCGCTCGCCGCCCGGAGCGCGTCGTAGGCGTTCTCCTCGTCCGTGACGACGACGAGGGTCAGCACCATGCCGATCGCCGGGGTGCCGATGGAACGGCGCGCCGAGACGAGCGCCTGGTTGATCCTGCTGGACGTGGTTTCCGTGAGATCGATCTTCATGGCCGGCGCCAGCTCCGTCCGTCGCGTGCGAGCATCTCGTCGGCCTCGGCCGGACCCCAGGTGCCGGCCGCGTACTGGGCGGGCTTGCCGTGCTTGTCCCAGTACTCCTCGATCGGGTCGAGGATGTTCCAGGAGAGCTCGACCTCCTGGTGGCGCGGGAAGAGGTTGGCGTCGCCGAGCAGGACATCGAGGATGAGCCGCTCGTACGCCTCCGGGCTGGACTCCGTGAAGGACTCGCCGTAGGCGAAGTCCATCGTGACGTCCCGCACCTCCATGGAGGTGCCCGGCACCTTGGAGCCGAACCGGACCGTGACCCCCTCGTCCGGCTGGACCCGGATGACCAGGGCGTTGCCGCCGAGCTCCTCCGTCGCACCGGACTCGAAGGGCAGGTACGGGGCGCGCTTGAAGACGACCGCGATCTCGGTGACACGGCGGCCGAGGCGCTTGCCGGTACGGAGGTAGAACGGCACGCCCGCCCAGCGGCGGTTGTTGATCGTCAGCTTGATCGCGGCGAAGGTGTCGGTCTTCGACTTGGGGTCGATACCGTCCTCCTCCAGATAGCCGAGCGCTTCCTCGCCACCCTGCCAGGCGTGCGCGTACTGCCCGCGCACCGTGTGCTTGCCCAGGTCCTCGGGCAGCTCCACCGCCGTCAGCACCTTCAGCTTCTCGGCCACCAGTGCCTTCGGGTGGAAGGAGCCGGGCTCCTCCATCGCCGTCAGCGCGAGCAGTTGGAGCAGGTGGTTCTGGATGACGTCACGGGCCGCGCCGATGCCGTCGTAGTAACCGGCCCGGCCGCCGATGCCGATGTCCTCGGCCATCGTGATCTGGACGTGGTCGACGTACGACCTGTTCCAGATCGGCTCCCACATCGTGTTGGCGAAGCGCAGCGCCAGGATGTTCTGGACCGTCTCCTTGCCGAGGTAGTGGTCGATGCGGAAGACCTCGTTCGGCGGGAAGACGTCGTGCACGAGGTGGTTGAGCTCCTGAGCGCTCTCCAGGTCGTGACCGAACGGCTTCTCGATGACGGCCCGTCGCCAGCTGCCTTCCTTCTGGTCGGCCAGCCCGTGCTTCTTGAGCTGCTGGACCACCTTGGGGAAGAACTTCGGCGGCACGGAGAGGTAGAAGGCGAAGTTGCCGCCCGTGCCCTGTGCCTTGTCGAGCTCCTCGATCGTGGCCCTGAGGGTCTCGAACGCGTCGTCGTCGTCGAAGTTGCCCTGGACGAAGCGCATGCCCTGGCTGAGCTGCTGCCAGACCTCTTCGCGGAACGGGGTGCGGGAGTGCTCTTTCACGGCGTCGTGGACGACCTGGGCGAAGTCCTCGTCCTCCCAGTCGCGGCGCGCGAAGCCGATGAGCGAGAAGCCCGGCGGCAGCAGGCCGCGATTGGCCAGGTCGTAGACAGCGGGCATCAGCTTTTTACGGGACAAATCGCCCGTGACGCCAAAGATAACCAGGCCCGACGGCCCCGCGATACGCGGGAGCCGTCGGTCCTGGGCGTCACGGAGCGGGTTGGCTCCGGGAACACCAGACAAGGTGGTCAGCCCTCCGAAGGAGCGAGGCGCTTGAGCTCGGCCTCGGTGGAGTTGAGCAGGTCGACCCAGGCGGCTTCGAACTTCTCGACGCCCTCGTCCTCCAGCAGCTGGACGACTTCGTCGTAGCTGACCCCGAGGTTCTTGATCGCGTCGAGGTCGGCACGTGCCTGGTCGTAACGGCCGGCGACGGTGTTGCCGGAGATCTCCCCATGGTCGGCCACGGCGTCCAGCGTCGCCTCCGGCATGGTGTTGACCGTGTTCGGCGCGACCAGGTCGTCGACGTACAGGGTGTCCTTGAGGGACGGGTCCTTCACGCCGGTCGAGGCCCACAGCGGGCGCTGCTTGTTGGCCTGCGCCTTGTCCAGGGCGGCCCAGCGGTCGCCCGCGAAGACCTCCTCGTACGCCTCGTAGGCCAGACGGGCGTTGGCGAGGGCGGACTTGCCCTTCGCGGCCTTCGCCTCGTCGCTGCCCACCGCGTCCAGGCGCTTGTCGATCTCGGTGTCCACACGGGACACGAAGAAGGACGCCACGGAGTGGATCTTGGAGAGGTCGAGGCCCGCGGCCTTCGCCTTCTCCAGGCCCGCCAGGTAGGCGTCCATGACCTCGCGGTAGCGCTCCAGCGAGAAGATCAGCGTGACGTTGACGCTGATGCCCTTGCCGATGACCTCGGTGATCGCCGGCAGGCCGGCCTTGGTCGCCGGGATCTTGATGAGCGTGTTCGGCCGGTCCACGAGCCAGGCCAGCTGCTTGGCCTCGGCGACGGTGGCCCCGGTGTGGTGGGCCAGGCGCGGGTCGACCTCGATGGAGACCCGGCCGTCCTGGCCGCCGGTGGCGTCGAAGACGGGGCGCAGGATGTCGGCGGCGTCACGGACGTCGGCCGTCGTGATCATGCGGATGGCCTCGTCGACCGTGACCTTGCGGGTGGCGAGGTCCGTGAGCTGCTGGTCGTAACCGTGGCCCTGGGAGATCGCCTTCTGGAAGATCGACGGGTTGGTCGTGACACCCACGACGTGACTCTGGTCGATCAGCTCGGCGAGGTTGCCGGAGGTGATCCGTGTGCGGGACAGGTCGTCGAGCCAGATCGCCACGCCCTCGTCGGAGAGGCGCTTGAGTGCGTCTGTCATGAGAATTGCATCTCCTACTAGTCGTATAACCGCGTCAGCGCGCAGCGGCGGCGAGAGATTCCCGGGCGGCTTCCGCCACGTGCGCGGCGGTGAAGCCGAACTCGCGGAAGAGGACCTTGGCGTCGGCCGACGCGCCGAAGTGCTCCAGCGAGACGATCCGGCCCGCGTCGCCCACGTACCGGTGCCAGGTGAGGCCGATGCCCGCCTCGACGGCGACCCGTGCCTTCACGGACGGCGGCAGCACGCTGTCCTTGTAACCCTTGTCCTGCTCCTCGAACCACTCGACACACGGCATCGAGACCACACGGGTCGGCACGCCGGCCGCCTGGAGCTCGTCGCGGGCCTCGACGGCCAGCTGGACCTCGGAACCCGTGGCGATCAGAACGGCCTGCGCCTCGCCGCCCTCGGCGTCGAAGAGCACGTAACCGCCCTTGGCGGCGTTCTCGTTCGCCGGGTAGGTGGGCAGGCCCTGGCGGGACAGCGCCAGACCGTGCGGCGCGCTCGTGCCGTAGTCCTTCTTGCCCCGCTCGAGGATCTCGCGCCAGGCGATGGCCGTCTCGTTGGCGTCGCCCGGACGGACGACGTTGAGGCCCGGGATGGCGCGCAGCGAGGCCAGGTGCTCGACCGGCTGGTGCGTCGGGCCGTCCTCGCCGAGGCCGACCGAGTCGTGCGTCCACACGTACGTCACCGGCAGGTGCATCAGTGCGGAGAGCCGGACGGCGTTGCGCATGTAGTCGGAGAACACCAGGAAGGTGCCGCCGTAGACGCGGGTGTTGCCGTGCAGTGCGATGCCGTTCATGGCCGCGGCCATGGCGTGCTCGCGGATGCCGAAGTGGATCGTCCGGCCGTACGGGTCGGCCTCGGGCAGCGGGTTTCCGGCCGGGAGGAACGACGACGTCTTGTCGATCGTGGTGTTGTTCGAGCCCGCGAGGTCGGCGGAGCCGCCCCACAGCTCGGGGATGACACCACCGAGTGCCTGCAGGACCTTGCCGGAGGCGGCACGGGTGGCGACGGCGTGACCGGCCTCGAAGACGGGGAGCTCGTCCTCCCAGCCCGCGGGCAGCTCACCGGCGGCGATCCGGTCGAAGTCGGCGGCGCGCTCCGGGTTGGCGGTGCGCCACGCGGCGAAGCTCTTCTCCCACTCGGCCTTGGCCTCACGGCCGCGGTCCAGTGCCTCACGGGTGTGGGAGATGACCTCGTCGGAGACCTCGAAGGTCTTCTCGGGGTCGAAGCCGAGCACCCGCTTGGTGGCGGCGATCTCGTCGTCACCGAGTGCCGAGCCGTGCGCGGCCTCGGTGTTCTGGGCGTTCGGGGCGGGCCAGGCGATGATCGAGCGGGCCGCGATGAACGACGGGCGCTCCGTCTCGGCCTTGGCGGCCAGCAGCGCACGGTGGAGACCCTCGGGGTCCAGGTCGCCGCTGGGCAGCTGGTCCACACGCTGGACGTGCCAGCCGTAGGACTCGTAGCGCTTCAGGGTGTCCTCGGAGACCGCGGTCTCCGTGTCGCCCTCGATCGAGATGTGGTTGTCGTCCCACAGCAGCACCAGGTTGCCGAGCTTCTGGTGGCCGGCGAGCGAGGACGCCTCGGCCGAGATGCCCTCCTGGAGGCAGCCGTCACCGGCGACGACCCAGACGGTGTGGTCGAACGGGGAGGTGCCGGGGGCCGCCTGCGGGTCGAAGAGACCGCGCTCGTAGCGGGAGGCCATGGCCATGCCCACGGCGTTGGCGACACCCTGGCCCAGCGGGCCGGTCGTCGTCTCGACACCGGTGGTGTGGCCGTACTCCGGGTGACCGGGCGTCTTGGAGCCCCAGGTGCGGAACGCCTTCAGGTCGTCCAGCTCCAGGCCGTATCCGGCGAGGTAGAGCTGGATGTACAGCGTCAGGCTGGAGTGGCCGGCGGACAGCACGAACCGGTCGCGTCCGGTCCACTCCGCGTCCGCCGGGTCGTGCCGCATCACCTTCTGGAAAAGGGTGTACGCGGCGGGAGCGAGGCTCATCGCCGTACCCGGGTGGCCGTTTCCGACCTTCTGTACGGCGTCCGCGGCGAGGACACGGACGGTGTCCACGGCCCGCTGGTCCAATTCGGTCCACTGGAGGTCTGTGGTGGTCGGCTTGGTGCTCACCCTGAGTCAGGGCTCCTCTCCACTGTTCGTAAACCGGTGACTGGCTACCGCACCGGGCATTGTCGAGCCTACCCCCGTCGCAAGGCCGTACTTCTGCCCTTTCCACAGTGCGGGCGACCTGCGGAGTTCGCCTCCCGTATGAGCGCCGTCGTTCACTTCTGCGCCACCCCAACACGACCCCACCCCCGCGAAGGGCGGCGTATGCCCAACGTCTACAGTGGTCTGGTTCGCGCAAGTCTTTACCGGGCCTTCATGCCCGGAGCTTGCTGGGATTTCTCTGTCAGGGGTGTGCGTGACGGCCGTCGAGTCCCGACCCGCAGGGGTCGCCTTGACTCCGAGCCCGGTGGGCCAACGCCCGTTCGGGGCCCGCATCAAGGCATTCGTGGCTCTTACCAAGCCGCGCATCATCGAGTTGCTGCTGATCACCACCGTTCCGGTGATGTTCCTCGCGGCTCAGGGCGTGCCTGATCTCTGGCTCGTGGTCACCACCACCATCGGCGGATTCCTCTCCGCGGGCGGTGCCAATGCGCTCAACATGTATATCGACCGTGACATCGACGCGCTGATGGACCGCACGTCACAGCGTCCGCTGGTCACCGGGATGGTGAGCCCCCGGGAGTGCCTCGCCTTCGGAATCACCCTCGCGGTGATTTCCACGGTCTGGTTCGGACTCTTCGTCAACTGGCTCTCGGCCGCGCTCTCGCTCGGCGCGCTTCTGTTCTACGTGGTCGTCTACACCATGCTGCTGAAGCGCCGCACCTCACAGAACATCGTCTGGGGCGGAATCGCGGGCTGTATGCCGGTGCTCATCGGCTGGTCCGCGGTGACCAATTCGATGAGCTGGGCCGCGGTCATTCTTTTCGCCGTCATCTTCTTCTGGACGCCGCCGCACTACTGGCCGCTGTCGATGAAGGTCAAGGAGGACTACGCCCGGGTCGGCGTCCCGATGCTCCCGGTCGTCGCCTCCAACAAGGTGGTCGCCCGCCAGATCGTCGTCTACAGCTGGGTGATGGTCGGCGTATCGCTGCTGCTGACCCCACTGGGTTACACCGGCTGGTTCTACACACTGGTGGCGGTCCTCACCGGCGGCTTCTGGCTCTGGGAGGCGCACGGTCTGCAGAACCGGGCGAAGTCCGGTGTCACCGGCACCAAGCTCAAGGAGATGCGGCTGTTCCACTGGTCCATCACCTATGTCTCGCTCCTCTTCGTCGCCGTCGCGGTGGACCCCTTCCTGAGGTAGTCCCGCACGCACCTGGAGTCCGCCGACGGGCGGGGGACGTGGCCGATGCCACGCACCCCGCCCGTCGCCGGTTGGTCTACCCGTCGGTAGCATCCTGCTCATGGCAGAGACGGCAGAGCCTCAGACCCAGCAGACGGACGACAGCAAGCAGGCGGCCCGCGCGGAGCGCAGGGCCGCGAAGCTCGCCAAGCAGATCGGCGCCTTCGCCAAGGCGCACGGCGGCGCCGAGGGGCAGCTCGCCCACCTCGGGCAGACGGGCACCCGCATCGTGCTGGTCGGCGAGGACGGCGGCTGGGGCGACCTGGTCGCGCCCTCCTACGCCGTCGCCGAGAGCGCCGCGCGGAAGGCGGGCATCACGGTCCACGAGGACTTCGACGGCGAGTTCGCGGCCAAGGTCCGCACCGGCCCGTACGAGTGGTCCCGGATGGCGGGCATCCAGGTCGGCGGCCCGTCCAACGACAACGCCTAGGACTTCTAGGGTCCCTGCTCGACGGGCCGGGGGGCCGGTGCCAGTTCTGCGCCACCCCGGCGGGCCCAGGCCGCCCAGCCGTCGGCGTCGGTGGGGGAGGAGTAGTCGGCCGGGGAGTCGGTGTCCTTGTCGCGTACGAGGACACGCGTGCAGCCGGAGCAGTGCCGGATGTCGGCGCCCGACCGGCCGCTGCCCGCGGGCGCGTACGTGCGGTCGGCGAACTTCGCCGCCTTCTCGAGGGCCACGAGCCTTCCGCGTACGCGCCGGCGTGCCAGCAGGACGAGGACGGGGACGAGCAGCAGTTCGAGTCCGGCCAGCTTCCAGGAGAAGCCGGCCACCAGGAGCAGCACCGCGGCGACCACGATCAGCACCGGCGCACGGGTCGGGACCGTGGGGAGCTCGTCGCGGCGCAGGGGCTGGGCGCGGTCCGGGAAGGCGGCCACGGGCCAGCTCTTCTCGTTGAAGCAGTTCATGCGGTGTTCGCCGGAGCACGAGCCCGATCCCATGGCCTCACCCTCCCCCGGACGGACGCGCGGTCGGTGACCGGGACCAGGATGGAGGGCGGGGCGGCGCCGGTCCAGGGGCGCGGTCCCGTATGGCCGAAACGCCGGGTGAACCGAGCCGGGAAGGCGCTCTTGCTCAGCGGACGGTGGCGTGCTCCGGCAGGTCGCCGGCCGTCGGCGCGGGAATGCCGGCCGGGGCCACCGGTCGCTCGCGCAGCGACAGCAGCAGGCGCAGCACCGCGATCCACAGCAGGGCCGAGCCGAACATGTGGATGCCGACCAGGACCTCGGGTACGTCGCTGAAGTACTGCACGTATCCGACGGCGCCCTGCGCCAGCAGCACGATCAGCAGGTCACGGGCGCGGGCCCGGGTGTCGGCGGGGGCGTCGACGACGCGCAGGGCGAACCACATCGCGACGGCCAGGGCGCAGACGACCCATGCGGCGATGGCGTGGACGTGGGCGGCGGCGCTCCAGTCCCACGGCATGCGGGGGACGTCGCTGCTGTCGCCGGCGTGCTTGCCGGAGCCGGTCACGGTGGTGCCGAGCACGATCAGGACGACCGTGGTGGCCACGACGGCCCAGGCGAGCTGCCGCACCGGGCGCGGGGCACGCGGGCGGGCCGCGCCGTCGCCCTCGCCGATCCGCACCCAGGTGAGCACCGCCACCGTGAGCAGGCAGTTGGCGAGCAGGAAGTGCCCCGCCACCGACCACGGGTTGAGGCCGGCCCAGACCGTGATCCCGCCGATGACCGCGTTCCCCATCACCAGCCAGAACTGCGACCAGGCCAGGCGGGTGAGACCGCGCCGCCGGGGTTTCACGGAGCGCGCCGCGATGATCGCCCAGCCGACCGCGGCCGACAGGACGTAGGTGAGCATCCGGTTGCCGAACTCGATGGCGCCGTGCAGCCCCTGCTCGGGCGTAGCGAAGAGGCTGTCGTCGGTGCACTTCGGCCAGGTGTCGCAGCCGAGACCGGAACCGGTCAGCCGGACCGCGCCGCCGGTGACGATGATGAACACGGTCATCGCGACCGCGGTGAGCGCGGCGCGCCTGGCCGTCTTCACCGACGGAGTCCAGCGCTGGGCGATGTAGGAGATGGGGGTTTCCACGCGCCCTATCGTAGGGAACAGCTTGTGCATGATTTCACGAGGGGTGGGCATTACGGCCGACCCCGGACATCCCGCGGTGGATCGCCGCTCACTCCCAGCGGAAGAACCGGCCCGCGGCGCCCAGCCCGAGCAGCGACCACACGCCCAGGACCGCCGCGTCGCCCCAGGGCATCGCCGTGCCGTGCTGGAGGACGTCCCGCAGTCCGCCCGAGAGCGCGGAGATCGGCAGCAGACCCAGCACCGACTGCACGGCGTCCGGGAACCTGTCCAGCGGCACCATGACCCCGCCCCCGACCAGCAGCAGCAGGAAGACCAGGTTCGCGGCCGCCAGCGTCGCCTCGGCCTTCAGCGTTCCCGCCATCAGCAGCCCGAGCCCGGAGAAGGCCACGGTGCCCAGCACCAGGAGCAGCAGCACGGGGAACGGGCCGCCCTGCGGCGACCAGCCCAGCGCGAAGGCGATCACCGTCAGCAGGACGATCTGCAGCACCTCCGTGACCAGCACGGAGAGGGTCTTCGCCGCCATCAGGCCCCAGCGGGGCAGGGGCGAGGCGCCCAGCCGCTTGAGCACTCCGTAGCGCCGCTCGAAACCCGTCGCGATGGCCTGGCCCGTGAAGGCCGTCGACATCACCGCGAGCGCGAGGACACCGGGTGTCAGGAAGTCGACCGGCTCACCGGCGCCCGTGTCGACGATGTCGACGGCGCTGAACAGCACGAGCAGCAGCGTCGGGATGACCACCGTCAGCAGCAGCTGCTCGCCGTTGCGCAGCAGCATCCGCGTCTCCAGCGCGGCCTGCGCGGCGATCATGCGGGACAGCGGTGCGGCGCCGGGGCGCGGGGTGTACGTGCCGGCGCTCATGCGCGCAGCTCCTTGCCGGTGAGTTCCAGGAAGACGTCCTCCAGAGTGTGCCGCTCGACCGCGATGCCGTCCGGCATCACGCCGTGCTGGGCGCACCAGGAGGTGACGGTCGCGAGCAACTCCGGGTCGATCCGCCCGGTGATGCGGTAGGCGCCTGTGGTCAGCTCGGCCGCCTCGGTGCCGTCGGGCAGCGCCTTCAGCAGCGAGGCGAGGTCCAGTCCGGGACGGCCCGTGAAGCGCAGGGTGTTCTCGGCGCCGCCGCGTCGCAGCCGCTCCGGGCTGCCCTGGGCGACGACCCGCCCGGCGTCGATCACGGCCACGTCGTCGGCGAGTTCCTCGGCCTCGTCCATGAAGTGCGTGGTGAGGACGACGGACACCCCGTCGGTCCGCAGTTCCCGGATCAGGTCCCAGGTCGCCCGGCGGGCCTGCGGGTCGAGACCCGCCGTCGGCTCGTCCAGGAAGACCAGCTCGGGGCGGCCGACGACCGCCATGGCCAGCGCGAGGCGCTGCTGCTGCCCGCCGGAGAGCCGCCGGTAGGTGGTCCGGCCGCAGCTGCCGAGTCCGAGACGTTCGACGAGCGCGCCGACGTCCAGCGGGTGGGCGTGGAGCTTCGCCGTGTGGCGCAGCATCTCGTCGGCGCGGGCACCCGGGTACACACCACCGGACTGCAGCATCACGCCGATACGCGGGCGGAGCGCCGTCGCGTCGGCTACGGGGTCGAGGCCGAGGACCCGCACGGTCCCGCCGTCCGGCCGCCGGTAACCCTCGCACGTCTCGATCGTGGTGGTCTTCCCGGCGCCGTTCGGTCCGAGGACCGCGGTCACCGCGCCCGCCGAGACCTCCAGGTCGAGGCCGTCCACCGCCGTCTTCGTGCCGTACCGCTTGACCAGGCCCCTGGCCTGTACGACGGGCTCACTGCTCATGGCGGGCAAGTCTAGGCGGGCGGGAGAAGGGTCCGACGCGCCGGGTTCCCCACGTCGTCCGGCACGTCCTCGCGGTGTTCGCGGGGCTCCGGCCGCCGGCCGGGCCGGAGAGCGCCCACCTGCGGTTGCCTCCGGTGACCGTCTGTTTCCGCAGGTCAATTTAGGTTTACCTAAGTGATGAAGGGCACCGGGCCCGGCTCCGAGGCGGGTTGTCACGCCCGGAGGAATTACGCAACAATGGCGTTGTGAAATACGTGGGCGAGGCTCCCCAGGAGGAACTCGCGACCGGTGAGCGTTCGACGCGCAACCGGGTCGCGCGCTCCATCCTGGACCACGGCCCCTCCACCGCCGCCGATCTGGCCAAGCGCGTCGGCCTGACTCAGGCCGCCGTGCGCCGGCACCTCGACACCCTCATGTCCGACGACGTGGTCGAGGCCCGCGAACAGCGGGTGTACGGAGCGCGGACCCGTGGCCGTCCGGCCAAGGTCTTCGCCCTCACCGACTGCGGCCGGGACGCGTTCGACCAGTCCTACGACACGCTCGCCGCCGACGCACTGCGCTGGATCGCCGAGTCGGCGGGGGACGAGGCGCTCGTCGCCTTCGCCCGCGCCAGGATGGCCGCGCAGTCGGAGAAGTACCGGGCGGTGATCGAGTCCGCGGACCCCGAGGCCCGCACCGAGGCCTTGGCCAAGGCCTTGTCCGCCGACGGGTACGCTGCTACGGCGCGTAGCGCTCCGGGCGCTCAGCAGGGCGAGCAGCTCTGCCAGCACCACTGCCCGGTCGCGCACGTAGCCGAGCAGTTCCCGCAGCTGTGCGAGGCGGAGACGGAATTCTTCTCCAGCCTGCTCGGGACCCATGTGCAGCGTCTCGCCACCCTCGCCCACGGCGACGGTGTGTGCACGACGTTCGTTCCGCGCAGCAGCCCCACAGCACCACAGGCTTCACAGACCACTCATTCAGCATCTGCAAGTACGGCCGGGAGGAACCCCGCATGACGCTCCCTACGGAGACTGCCCACCCTGAGCTCGATGGCCTGGGCACGTACGAATTCGGCTGGGCCGACTCCGACGCGGCAGGCGCGGCGGCGAAGCGCGGCCTGTCCGAAGCTGTCGTCCGCGACATCTCGGAGAAGAAGAACGAGCCGGAGTGGATGCTGAAGCTCCGGCTCAAGGGCCTCAAGCTCTTCGGCAAGAAGCCCATGCCGAACTGGGGCTCCGACCTCTCGGGCATCGACTTCGACAACATCAAGTACTTCGTGCGGTCCACCGAGAAGCAGGCGGAGTCCTGGGAGGACCTGCCCGAGGACATCAAGAACACGTACGACAAGCTCGGCATCCCGGAGGCGGAGAAGCAGCGCCTGGTCGCCGGTGTCGCCGCGCAGTACGAGTCCGAGGTCGTCTACCACCAGATCAACGAGGAGCTGGAGGCGCAGGGTGTCATCTTCATGGACACCGACACCGCGCTCAAGGAGCACCCGGAGCTCTTCAGGGAGTACTTCGGCACCGTCATCCCCGTCGGTGACAACAAGTTCGCCTCGCTGAACTCCGCGGTGTGGTCCGGCGGCTCCTTCATCTACGTGCCGAAGGGCGTGCACGTCGAGATCCCGCTCCAGGCCTACTTCCGTATCAACACGGAGAACATGGGCCAGTTCGAGCGGACGCTGATCATCGTCGACGAGGACGCCTACGTCCACTACGTCGAGGGCTGCACCGCGCCGATCTACTCCTCGGACTCGCTGCACTCCGCGGTCGTCGAGATCATCGTGAAGAAGGGCGGCCGCTGCCGCTACACGACCATCCAGAACTGGTCGAACAACGTCTACAACCTCGTCACCAAGCGCGCCGTGGCGTACGAGGGCGCGACCATGGAATGGGTCGACGGCAACATCGGCTCCAAGGTCACCATGAAGTACCCGGCCGTCTACCTGATGGGCGAGCACGCCAAGGGCGAGACCCTGTCCATCGCCTTCGCGGGCGAGGGCCAGCACCAGGACGCCGGCGCCAAGATGGTCCACATGGCACCGAACACCTCCTCCAACATCGTCTCCAAGTCGGTGGCGCGAGGCGGCGGACGCACCTCCTACCGCGGTCTCATCGAGATCGGCGAGGGCGCGCCGGGCGCCAAGTCCAACGTGCTGTGCGACGCGCTGCTCGTGGACACGATCTCCCGCTCCGACACCTATCCCTACGTCGACGTCCGCGAGGACGACGTGTCGATGGGCCACGAGGCGACGGTCTCCAAGGTCTCCGAGGACCAGCTCTTCTACCTGATGAGCCGTGGGATGACCGAGTTCGAGGCCATGGCGATGATCGTGCGCGGCTTCGTCGAGCCGATCGCCAAGGAGCTGCCGATGGAGTACGCCCTGGAGCTCAACCGGCTGATCGAGCTGCAGATGGAGGGTTCGGTCGGCTAGTACGGCCACGCGCCGTCCGCCGATCGACCCGAGAGTTCCTTGACTGAGAAAGCGAGCACCACGACAGCCATGGCTGAGGCTTTGAACATCCCTGCGGGCTCCACCACCGCCGGGTCCGTCGCGGTGGCGGCCGAGTCCACCGTCGCCACGCGCATGAGCGCCCCCCCGTCCTTCGACGTCGCGGACTTCCCGGTCCCGCACGGCCGCGAGGAGGAGTGGCGGTTCACCCCGCTGGAGCGGCTGCGCGGCCTGCACAACGGCACCGCCGTCGCCACCGGTGACGGGGTCAAGGTCGTCGTCGAGGCGCCCTCCGGCGTCACGGTCGAGACCGTCGGCCGCGACGACGCGCGGCTCGGCAGGGCCGGAACGCCGGTCGACCGGGTCGCCGCCCAGGCGTACTCGTCCTTCCAGCACGCCTCGGTCGTCACGGTCGCCAAGGAGGCCGTGCTCACCGAGCCGGTCCGGATCGCGGTGCACGGTGAGGGCGGCGTGGCCTACGGCCACCAGGTCATCGAGCTGGGTGCCTTCGCCGAGGCCGTCGTCGTCATCGACCACACCGGTGACGCCGTGCTCGCCGCCAACGTCGACTACGTCCTGGGCGACGGCGCCAAGCTGACCGTCGTCTCCGTCCAGGACTGGGACGACACGGCCGTCCACGTCGGCCAGCACAACGCGCTGGTCGGCCGGGACGCCTCGTTCAAGTCGGTCGTCGTGACGTTCGGCGGGGACCTCGTCCGTCTGCACCCGCGGGTCGCCTACGCCGCCACCGGCGGCGAGGCCGAGCTCTTCGGCCTGTACTTCACCGACAAGGGCCAGCACCAGGAGCACCGCCTCCTGGTCGACCACAACACCCCGCACTGCAAGTCCAACGCGGTGTACAAGGGCGCCCTCCAGGGCGACGACGCCCACGCCGTGTGGATCGGTGACGTGCTCATCCAGGCCGCCGCCGAAGGCACCGACACCTACGAGATGAACCGCAACCTGGTCCTCACCGACGGTGCCCGTGTCGACTCCGTGCCGAACCTGGAGATCGAGACCGGCGAGATCGTCGGAGCCGGCCACGCCTCGGCGACCGGCCGCTTCGACGACGAGCAGCTGTTCTACCTCCAGTCCCGCGGTATCCCCTCCGAGGAGGCCCGCCGGCTCGTCGTGCGCGGCTTCTTCGCCGAGCTGGTCCAGCAGATCGGCCTGCCGGACGTCGAGGCCCGGCTCCTCGACAAGATCGAGGCCGAGCTGAAGGCGTCGGTCTGAGATGGCCTTCGTCAAAGCCTGTGCGCTGAGCGAGCTGGAGGACGACACCCCCAAGAGGGTGGAGCTCGACGGCACGCCGGTCTCCGTCGTCCGCACCGAGGGCGAGGTGTTCGCGATCAACGACATCTGCTCGCACGCGAACGTCTCGCTGTCGGAGGGCGAGGTGGAGGACTGCGCGATCGAGTGTTGGCTGCACGGATCGAGCTTCGACCTCCGCACCGGCAAGCCGTCCGCTCTTCCCGCGACGCGCCCCGTCCCCGTATACCCCGTAAAGATCGAAGGGGACGATGTGCTCGTCTCCGTCACCCAGGAGTCCTGAGTCACCCATGGCAACGCTTGAAATCCGCGACCTGCACGTCTCCGTCGAGGCCGACAACGCCACGAAGGAGATCCTCAAGGGCGTCGACCTGACCGTGAAGCAGGGCGAGACGCACGCCATCATGGGCCCGAACGGGTCCGGCAAGTCCACCCTCGCCTACTCGCTCGCGGGTCACCCCAAGTACACGATCACGAGTGGCACGGTGACCCTGGACGGCGAGGACGTCCTGGAGATGTCCGTCGACGAGCGGGCCCGCGCCGGCCTGTTCCTCGCCATGCAGTACCCGGTGGAGATCCCCGGTGTCTCGGTCTCCAACTTCCTGCGCACCTCCGCCACCGCCGTCCGCGGCGAGGCCCCCAAGCTGCGGACGTGGGTGAAGGAGGTCAAGGAGACGATGGCCGGGCTCCAGATGGACCCCGCCTTCGCCGAGCGCAACGTCAACGAGGGCTTCTCCGGCGGCGAGAAGAAGCGCCACGAGATCCTCCAGCTGGAGCTCCTCAAGCCGAAGATCGCGATCCTCGACGAGACCGACTCCGGCCTCGACGTCGACGCGCTGAAGACGGTCTCCGAGGGCGTCAACCGGGTGCGCGAGGCCGGTGAGGTCGGCACCCTGCTGATCACCCACTACACACGCATCCTCAAGTACATCAAGCCCGACTACGTGCACGTCTTCGCCAACGGCCGGATCGCCGCCTCCGGCGGTGCCGAGCTGGCCGACCAGCTGGAGAACGAGGGCTACGAGGCCTACACGAAGGGTGGCCCCGTGAGCGGAGCGAACTCAGGAGGTACGGTCGCGTGACTGACGCCCGACAGGGGCTCTCCGGCCTCCTCGACACCGAGGCGATCCGCAAGGACTTCCCGATCCTGGACCGCACGGTCCACGACGGCAAGAAGATCGTGTACCTGGACAGTGCGGCGACCTCGCAGAAGCCGCGGCAGGTGCTCGACGCTCTCAGTGAGTACTACGAGCGGCACAACGCCAACGTCCACCGCGGTGTGTACACCATCGCGGAGGAGGCCACCGCGCTGTACGAAGGCGCTCGTGACAAGGTCGCGGCCTTCATCAACGCACCCAGCCGCAACGAGGTGATCTTCACCAAGAACGCCTCGGAGTCGCTCAACCTCGTCGCCAACATGCTCGGCTGGGCGGATGAGCCCTACCGGGTCGACAGCGACACCGAGATCGTCACCACGGAGATGGAGCACCACTCCAACATCGTGCCGTGGCAGCTGCTCTCGCAGCGCACCGGCGCGAAGCTGAAGTGGTTCGGCATCACCGACGACGGCCGGCTCGACCTGTCCAACATCGACGAGATCATCACGGAGAAGACGAAGATCGTCTCCTTCACGCTGGTCTCCAACATCATGGGCACGATCAACCCGGTCGAGACGATCGTCCGGCGTGCCCAGCAGGTCGGCGCGCTGGTCTGCATCGACGCCTCGCAGGCCGCCCCGCACATGGTGCTCGACGTGCAGGCGCTGCAGGCCGACTTCGTCGCCTTCACCGGACACAAGATGGTCGGCCCGACCGGCATCGGCGTGCTCTGGGGACGGCAGGAGCTCCTGGAGGACCTGCCCCCGTTCCTCGGCGGCGGCGAGATGATCGAGACCGTGTCGATGCACTCGTCGACGTACGCCCCCGCGCCGCACAAGTTCGAGGCGGGAACGCCCCCGATCGCGCAGGCCGTCGGCCTCGGCGCGGCCGTGGACTACCTCTCGGCCATCGGCATGGAGAACATCCACCGCCATGAGCAGGCGATCACCGAGTACGCGGTGCGCAGGCTCCTGGAGGTCCCGGACCTCCGGATCATCGGCCCGTCCACGGCCGAGGACCGGGGCGCGACGATCTCCTTCACGCTCGGCGACATCCACCCGCACGACGTGGGTCAGGTGCTCGACGAGCAGGGCATCGCGGTCCGGGTCGGACACCACTGTGCCCGGCCGGTGTGCCTGCGGTACGGAATTCCTGCGACCACGCGGGCGTCGTTCTATCTGTACTCCACGCCCGCCGAGGTCGACGCCCTGGTGGACGGCCTGGAGCACGTGCGGAACTTTTTCGGTTAAGGGCGAGGGTTGACTGGTGAAGCTTGACTCCATGTACCAGGAAGTGATCCTGGACCACTACAAGCACCCCCACGGGCGTGGCCTGCGGGAGGGCGACGCCGAGGTGCACCACGTCAACCCGACGTGCGGCGACGAGATCACGCTCCGCGTGAAGTACGACGGCGAGACCATCGCCGACGTCAGTTACGAGGGCCAGGGCTGCTCCATCAGCCAGGCCAGCGCCTCCGTGCTCAACGAGTTGCTGGTGGGCAAACAGCTCGGCGAGGCGCGGAAGATCCAGGAGACCTTCCTGGAACTGATGCAGTCCAAGGGTCAGCTGGAGCCGGACGACACGATGGAGGAGGTGCTGGAGGACGCGGTCGCGTTCGCCGGCGTCTCCAAGTACCCGGCCCGGGTCAAGTGCGCGCTGCTGAGTTGGATGGCGTGGAAGGACGCGACGGCGCAGGCGCTGTCCGAAGGGAAGACGGCATGAGCGACAACGAGACTCTCACCACCAAGCCGGCCTCCGAGGAGGAGGTCCGCGAGGCCCTGTACGACGTGGTCGACCCCGAGCTGGGCATCGACGTCGTCAACCTCGGCCTGATCTACGGCATTCACGTCGACGACGCCAACATCGCCACCCTCGACATGACCCTGACGTCCGCGGCCTGTCCGCTGACCGATGTCATCGAGGACCAGGCGAAGTCCGCGACGGACGGCATCGTCAACGAGCTGCGGATCAACTGGGTCTGGATGCCGCCGTGGGGCCCGGACAAGATCACCGACGACGGCCGTGAGCAGCTCCGCGCGCTCGGCTTCAACGTCTGATCCACGCCTTCACGCGACGGCTCCCGGCACTGTTGCCGGGAGCCGTCACGCGTGTCCCCCAGTGCCTTCCCGGCGGCTCCGCGACGGGCCCCAAGGCGTCACCGGGCGGTGACCGGTCCGGTCACCACTGCGGGGCGCCGCCCCCGTACGGCGGTGGCGGGTAGGGGCCCTGGGCGGGGACGCCGGCGGCCTCGGCCAGGGCCGGGCCCAGGTTCTCCGTCCGGATCCGCCGGTCGACGTAGAGCAGGCCGGTCACCAGCTGCGGGAACGTCGCCGAGATGATCTGGCTCACCAGCCCGCCCAGCAGTGACGCGATCAGATAGCCGCTCATCGCGACCACGACCGCCGCCGGGCTCGGGTCGTCCCCCAGTGACCCGCTCCCGATCATGCCGGGGAACACGCCGAGCACCGAGAACGGTATCTGGACGACGTAGCCGGCCACGGCGGCCATCAGACCGGCCAGCAGGATGATGCCGAAGATCCGCCACCAGTCGCCGCGCACCAGCTGGGCCGAGCGGCGCAGCGCGCCGACGGGCCCCTGGCCCTCGAAGACCACGGCGGCCGGTGCCAGGCAGACCTTCACCCAGAGCCAGACCGCCAGCGGACCGGTGATCAGGGCCCCGATGAAGCCCAGGCTGATGGCGATGGCCGGGCCGCCACCGCCGGCCATGGTGATGAGACTGACGATCGCCGTGACGAGGGCCACCGTGAGGAGCAGCACGGGCACCATCGCGACCAGGCCGGTGAGGATCAGGGCGCCGATCACGGGGAACACGCGGGCCCAGGCCCTGCGCCACACCGTGGCGACGGTGACCGTGCGGCCCAGGACCGCCTCCTGCAGCACGGTGGGGACCGCGGCGTACACCAGGCCGGAGACGATCGCCATGGTGCCGATGCCCAGAAGCACCAGGACACCGCCCGCGATCACGAGCGGAGCGACGTCCGCGGACGACGCCTCCTCGGCGTAGTCGAGCGAGACGACCCGCTCCAGGCGTTCGGAGACGGCGGAGTAGGCGACGGCCACGGCCGCCGCCATCAGGAGCGCGGCACCGCCGTAGAGGGCGGCGGCCAGGCCGAGCACCTGCTTCCAGTACCTGCCCATCGTCGAGAACGCCCCGCCCAGCAGGTCCCCCAGCCCCAGCGGGGCGAGGGGTATCACCCCCGGCTTGGGAGGCGGCGCCCAGCCGCCCCATCCCGGCGGCCCACCGTACGGACCTCCGCCGTACGGCCCCCCGCCGTTCGGCGCGCCCCCGTAGGCGCCCCCGCCCCACCCTGCGTCCTGCGCCACCACTGCTCCGTTGTTCGTACGGTCTGTTCGTCAGCCGGTCCTACCGGTGCGGACACCGTAGCGCCCGGGACACCGCGGACCCCGCCCCGGGCGCCGGGGCGGGGGCGCACCTGCGGTGTGTACAGCTGTACGCAACGCTGTGTACGCTCGTACGCATGGGATACGGACTGCTGGCCGCGGCCATCGCGGCGGAGGTGGCCGGCACGACGGCCATGAAGTACAGCGAGGGATTCACCCGGCTGTGGCCATCGGTCGTCAGCGTCGTGGGCTATGTGCTGGCCTTCGCGCTGCTCGCCCAGACCCTCAAGACGCTCTCGATCGGCACCGCCTATGCCATCTGGGCCGGGGCGGGTACCGCGGCGGTCGCCGCCATCGGCATGCTCTGGATGGGTGAACCGACGGGCCTCGCCAAGCTCGCCGGTATCGCGCTGGTCATCGCGGGGGTCGTCGTCCTCAACCTCGGAGGAGCGCACTGATGGTCCGGCGGTACGACCCCGAGCGGCGTGAGCGCATCATCGACGCGGCGATCCGTGTCGTCGCGAACCGGGGCATCGGGGGACTCAGCCATCGCACGGTCGCCGCCGAGGCCGACGTCCCGCTCGGTTCGACGACGTACCACTTCGCCTCGCTCGACGAGCTGCTGGTCGCCGCCCTTCGCCGGTGCAACGAGAGCTTCGCCAGGACGGTGCGGGAGAGCCCGTACTTCGCCGATCCGGCGGTCCCGCTCGCCGACGAGCTCACCCGACTGCTGGGGGAGTGGTTCTCGGCGGGGCGCGGTCCGCTCGCGTTGGAGTACGAGCTGTATCTCGCGGCCCTGCGCCGGCCCGCCCTGCAGCCGGTCGCCGCCGAGTGGGCCGACGCCCTGGCCGTGCTGATCGGCGATCGCACCGACCCCGCCACCGCACGGGCGCTCACGGCCCTGCTGGACGGGATCAGCCTCCAGGTGCTGCTCACCGGGGGCGACTTCGACCCGGAGTACACCCGGGAGATGCTGGCCAGGGTCGTGGACGGGGCGGGCCGCCGGTACCCGTCGGGCGCTGTGGCGCGACCGGGCCCGCCGGACGCGGGGGCGGCCTCCGTCAGCTGAGACCGGTTCGCCCGCGCGGGGTTCGGACGGTTAGGTTCTGTTCATGACCGACACGACTTCCCAGGGCTCCGCCCGCACCACCGGCGCCGTCGCCGCCGGCCTCGCCACCATCGCCGGTGACGGCACCGTCCTCGACACCTGGTTCCCGGCCCCCGAGCTCGTCGCCGACCCCGGACCGGCGGGGACGCAGCGCCTCGGCGCCGACGAGGCGGTGAACCGCCTCGGCGAGGGGGCGGCCAAGGCCATCGGTGTGGACGCGCGACGCGGGGTGGAGGTCGTCGCCGTGTCCACGGTCATCTCCTCGCTGGACGACAAGCCGCTCGACGCCCACGACACCTATCTGCGGCTTCACCTGCTCTCGCACCGTCTCGTCCAGCCCCACGGGCAGAACCTCGACGGCATCTTCGGCTTCCTCGCGAACGTCGCCTGGACCTCGCTCGGCCCGGTGGCCGTCGACGACCTGGAGAAGGTCCGGCTCAACGCACGCGCCGAGGGCCTCCACCTCCAGGTCACCTCGGTGGACAAGTTCCCCCGGATGACGGACTACGTCGCGCCCAAGGGCGTGCGGATCGCCGACGCCGACCGGGTCAGGCTCGGGGCACACCTGGCCTCGGGTACGACCGTGATGCACGAGGGCTTCGTCAACTTCAACGCGGGCACGCTGGGCACCTCCATGGTCGAGGGCCGCATCTCCGCGGGCGTCGTCGTCGGCGACGGCTCCGACATCGGCGGCGGCGCGTCCACCATGGGCATGCTGTCCGGCGGCGGCAAGGAGCGCATCGTCATCGGACAGCGCTGCCTGATCGGCGCCGAGGCCGGTATCGGGATCGCTCTCGGCGACGAGTGCGTCGTCGAGGCCGGGCTGTACGTCACCGCCGGCACGCGGGTCACGCTGCCGGACGGGCAGGTCGTCAAGGCGCGGGAGCTGTCCGGCGCCTCGAACATCCTCTTCCGCCGCAACTCGGTCACCGGAGCCGTCGAGGCCCGCCCGAACAACGCGGTGTGGGACGGGCTCAACGACGTACTGCACAGCCACAACTAGTCGGTAGCGGCGAGGAGTTCCCCGAACACCCCACGCAGCCCGTCGGTCGCCTCGCGGCCGGCGGGCTGCAGCGGTTCACGGACCGGGCCCGCGTCCAGGAGCGCCTTCGCCGTGACCGTACCGGGCAGGCCGGCGGCCATCATCGCCTCGACCAGAGGGGCGGTGAGCCCGTTGAGACGGGCGGCCTCCGCGGTGTCGCCGGAGTCGAACGCGTCCAGCACCGCCCGCATCTGACGC
Organism: Streptomyces sp. NPDC005752; assembly: GCF_040630715.1. NCBI lineage: Bacteria > Bacillati > Actinomycetota > Actinomycetes > Kitasatosporales > Streptomycetaceae > Streptomyces > Streptomyces sp. NPDC005752. Next base: position 103,778 of record NZ_JBEXYB010000018.1, read on the forward strand.
GGGGCCACATTGGCGACCGTACTGACGTAGCCGGCGCCGCCCAGCGCGTACATCGGGAGGTTCAGCTCCTCGCAGCCCGAGTAGTACGCCAGCGAGGTCCGTGCCAGCACCCCGGTGGCCGCGAGCAGGTCGTACGAGCAGTCCTTGACCGCCACGACGCGCGGGTGTCCCGCCAGACGCAGCAGCGTCGCGGGTTCGATCCTCGTGCCGGTGCGGCCCGGGATGTCGTACAGCATCAGCCCGATGCCGGTCGCCTCCGCGACCCGGAGGAAGTGCGCCTCCACGGCTGCCTGCGGCGGACGGCTGTAGTACGGGGTCACCACCAGCAGCCCGTCGGCGCCCGCCGCCTCGGCCTCCTGCGCGAGCCGGACCGTGTGCCGTGTGTCTGAACTGCCGACGCCGGCGATCAGCGGGACCGTGCCGCCGACGGCCTCCCGTACGGCCCGCAGCAGCGCGGTCTTCTCCTCGTCCGTCGTGGTCGGTGACTCGCCGGTGGTGCCGCTGAGCACGAGACCGTCGCAGCCGTCCGCGACGAGACGGGCGGCGTGACGGCGGGCGGCGTCCAGATCCAGGTCACCCGTGGCGGTGAACGGCGTGATCATGGCGCAGAGGGCGCGGCCGAAGGGTCTGGCCGTGTGGGATGTCATCTCCGCAGTCTCGGCGCCCGGTCCGTACAGGTCCACTTAGATCTGCTTGGGGTGAGGGGCAAGAGACGCTGAACGGTGGAAGACCTTCTCCCTGAATCGAACAGAGTGGCGACGGACCGTTCCAGGGGTGGGATGCACGGCATGCGCGTACGCAGGACGATCTCGGCGGCCGGGCTCACGGGCGCTGTGCCGGCGCTCTCCGGCTGCGCCGGATTCCTCGTCCCCGCGGGTGAGGGGGAGCCGGAAGCGACGCCTGTCCCACCACCTCCTCACAGGCCCGGAAGAGAGTCGCCCGATCCCCTTCGCGCCGGGCAACCACCGTCCGGGCCAAGCCCGTTGCGACGTGGGCGTCGTCAAGGCGGGCCGACGGGAAGCCGGTCCCCGGTGGGGTGGTGGCAGAACCGGGCGGGACGGGACGAAATGCGTCTACGCTGGGGCCGCGGCCGAGGACCCGTACGCACAGGGCCGGCCCCTTCGCACACAGCCCGCGCATGCCCCGAGGAGACCCCCTGATGTCCGCAGAGCGCCCCTCCCTGCCGCCGGTGCGGCTGCACACCGAGGCCGAACTGGCACGGGACGCGCTGGCCGCCCCGCTGCTCGCCCGCGCCGTCCGCCTCGCCCGCTGGGCGGGCCCGGCGACCAGGGTGGGCGCCGGTGGCGAACTCGTCGAGGCGCAGTTGCCCGCGGCCGCCGAGCACCTCGGGCTCGGAGACGACGAGGACGGTGCCGCGTACGCCAGCGAGGCATGGCGCCTCGCCGTCGACACGGGGCTCGTCGACGTCGAGGATCCGCAGGACGAGGCCGCGGGCGACGAAGCGGGGGGCGAGGCGGAGGGCACCGTCACGGTCGGCGGGAATCTGGCCCTGCTGACCTCCGGGTCGCCGGGGGACGTCCTCGCCATCTGGCTCGACGGCCTGGAGGCCGTGCACGCGGATGCCACCGCCCCCGCCTTCGACGACTTCGCCGACCTCATCGGTGAGGACGGCAGCGTCGACTTCGACGCCCTCGACTGGGACCCGGAGGAGGAGGCCGACTTCCTCGACGGGGTGCTCACCAACCTCTACCTGCTGACCCTCTCGGAGGCAGGGCCCGCCGACGGCCCCGTGCCGCTGCCCGCCCTCGCCGCGTCCATGGTGGTGCCCGAGGACATGAGCGAGCCCACCGACGACGTCCTGGAACGGGTCTCCGAGGCCATGATGCGGCTGGACGACCAGTTCCGGGTCCTCGAACCCATCGGGATCGTCGCCTACACACCGGTGGACGAGGCGCTGCTGGCCGAGGAGGGCGAGGAGGCGACACCGCCCGCCGACGACGAGGACGTCACCCGCTACGGCATGGTGAGGCTGACCCCGCTCGGCCTCTACGGCATCCGCGAGCGGATGCTGGAGGCCGGTGTGGACGCGCCGGCCGTCGGTGACCTCGCCGACAGGGGGGCCGACATCCTCCTCGACGGGATCGCGTACTACCCGGAGGAGGCCGCACGTACCGAGATCGGTCTCTGGCTCGCCCGGCACGGGGAGCAGGGCGCGGAATCCGCCGCGGCCGAACTCCTGGGCGCTGCGCGCGGCGCAGACGGGCGCGCCCCGCTGCGCAGGCTCCACTGCCAGCAGGCCCTCGCCCTGGTCGGGCCGGAGGCCGAACCCGCGGTGCGCGCGGTGCTCGGCGATCCCGAGCTCGGCGGACTGGCGCGGGTCTGGCTCGCGGAGCGCGGTGCGGCCGACGTGCCGGCGCCCCCGGAGCCGATGATCTTCTGGCTCGCCGTGGACACGATCGCCGCGCAGCTGGACGCCGACGGCGACCTTGACGAGCTCCAGGAGCTGGTCGAGGGACTCTCCGGCCAGCACAGCGGCTTCTTCGACCAGGCCTGGCGGGTGGAGCACCCCGCGACGGCGGAGGTGCTCGAGGCGGTGGGGCGGCTGCACCGCGACCGGAAGATCGCGAAGGACGCCCGCAAGGCCGCCTTCAAGGCCCGCTCGCGCGCGAAGGGCTGAGCCGCGGGGGACGGAGGGCTCGGCGCAGGAGGACGACGGGCGCTGACCGCCGGGAGTGCCGAGCCGCAGGAGGTACGGGGGCCGGCGGAGGCTTTTCGGCCAGGTGCGGCCGATCGGCTCGGCGCACGGTGACCCGCTTTGTCACCAAACGCCGAACGGCTTGACGCGCAGGCCCGCTCCACGTCGTTCGTCGTTCAACTCCTGTTGGTGAGGGAGAGGGAGCGTGATCGCGCCAACCCACCCGGCCACGCACCATCAGGAGTCCTCGATGTCGATCACGCGCAGGGAATTCAGCAGACAGTCCGCCCTCACCGGTGCCGGTATAGCGCTGACCGGCACCGTCGGCGCACTCGCCACGGCCCCCGGCGCCCTGGCCGCCGAGGACGCGCGGCACGGGCAGGGGCACGGGCACGGCGACGACAAGGGCCACGGGCACGGCAAGGAGCTGGGTTACGGGCCGCTGATCGACGACCCGAAGGGCATCCTCGCGCTGCCCGCCGGCTTCTCCTACCGCGTCATCACCCACAGTGGTGTCACCAAGCTGGAGACCGGCGAGCCGACCCCCTCCAACCACGACGGCACCGCCGCGTTCGAGGGCGCCCGCGGCGTCACCCTGCTCGTCAACAACCACGAGCTGAGCGGCACCCGCGCCGGCTGGAAGTACCCGGTCCCGCTCACCGAGGGCCTGGTCTACGACCCGGTGGCCGCCGGCGGCTGCACCGTCGTGGAGACCCGCCGCGACGGCCGCACCGCCGAGTGGGTGGGCATCGCCGGCACGTCGACGAACTGCGCCGGCGGCAGCACCGCGTGGGGGACCTGGCTCACCTGCGAGGAGACCGAGGACAAGGCCGGCAAGAACGGCCTGCTCAAGGACCACGGCTACGTCTTCGAGGTCGACCCCTCCGACAAGCGCGCCAACCGCGACCCGCGCCCGATCAAGGCCTTCGGCCGGTACGCCCACGAGGCCGTCGTCATCGACCCGAAGCTCGGCCACGCCTACCTGACCGAGGACGCGTCCGGTCCCAACGGGCTGCTCTACCGATGGGTCCCGCCGCACGGTTTCAAGCACGGCCGCGGCAAGCTGCGCACCCTCGCCGACGACGCCGGTGTCCTCCAGGCCACGAAGTGCTTCGACAGGAAGGGCGCCTTCGTCGACGACCTGTCCCGGGCCACGGAGATCGGCACCGTCTACGGCGTGGACTGGGTCGACGTGCCCGACCGCGACGCGAAGACCGTCTCCGTCCGCAAGCAGTTCGACGACACCCAGGTGACCCGCGCCCGCAAGCTCGAGGGCATGTGGTGGGGCGACGGCGGCGCCTACATCGTGTCGTCGTTCGCGCGTGACGAGAGTCCGGTCGCGCACGACGGCCAGGTCTGGTTCTACGACCCCAAGCGCCGCACGCTGACCCTGAAGGTGCTCCTCGGCGTCAACGCCGACCCCTCCAAGGACGGCGCCTTCGACGGCCCGGACAACATCACCGTCTCTCCCTACGGTGGCATCGTCATCTCCGAGGACGGCGACGGTGTCCAGCACCTCTTCGGCGCCACGGACAGCGGCCGCACGTACCCGATCGCACGCAACGACCTGAACGGCGGGACGGAGGAGGACCCCTCCTACAGCGAGATGACCGGAGTCACCTTCTCGCCGGACGGGAAGACCCTGTTCGCCAACATCCAGACCCCCGGCATCATGCTCGCCATCACCGGCCCCTGGAAGCGCCAGCCCGACAAGCGCTGACACCCGGTCGCGGGCGGCGCGTACGCACTGCGCGCGCCCGCCCGGACGTGTCGTCGGAAAGCGAGAACCGCCACACCTTCGGGGGGCCTTTCGGCGTGGCTTTTCGTGCTCTGCCCTTGCCGGAAGCGGGCAGGAGCGCCGCCCGGCCCCGGAATCGCTGATTACGAATCCGGCACTACTGCCCGCTCCGGAGCGGTCGGGCATGGCGTCGGGCGCTTACAGGGCGCATACTCGACCGTAATGAAACAGTCAGCCGGTTCCCGGCGTCACCTGCCTTCCAGTCCCTTCAACCGCCCGGCCCAGGCGGCCCCACCGGTCGAATGCTTCGATGTGGGCGACAGGGTGTCGCACGACCAGTTCGGACTCGGCCGAGTCCTTGCTGTCGAGGGCGACAACGACGCAGTGCTCATCGACTTCTCGGGGCGACAGGGGAGGATCCTGAGCCCGTATTCCAAGCTGACCAAGCTCTGAGAGGGCGGACGAGCACGCACCGCGTCCCACCGGAAACCCTCCGGATCCGGGGCACCTGAGGGGGATACCCGTCGGGTGCCCCGGAAGCCGTTCCGGGGCCGACGTCGGTGCTACAGGGCCTTGGCGGCGGGCTTGACCATGCCGCGCACGGTCCGTGACTTCACGAATTCGCCCATTCCGGTCATCTCCCACTCGCCCGAGAACTGCTTGATCAGCTTGGCCATCATCACGCCGGTCTGCGGCTCCGCCCCCGTCAGGTCGAAGCGGACCAGTTCCTCGCCGGTGGCCGCGTCGATCAGTCGGCAGTAGGCCTTGGCCACCTCGGTGAACTTCTGCCCGGTGAACGAGTTGACCGTGAAGACCAGCCCCGTCGCGTCGGCGGGGATACGGCCGAGGTCCACGACGATCACCTCGTCGTCGCCCGCGCCCTCGCCCGTGAGGTTGTCGCCGGAGTGCTTGATCGCGCCGTTGAGGATGGAGAGCTTGCCGAAGTAGCAGCTGTCCAGGTGATTGCGGTTGGGACCGAAGGCGATCACCGAGGCGTCGAGGTCGATGTCCTTGCCGCGGAACGCGGGCTCCCAGCCGAGGCCCATCTTCACCTGCGAGAGCAGCGGCTTGCCCCCCTTGACCAGGGACACCGTCTGGTTCTTCTGGAGGCTGATCCGCCCCTTGTCGAGGTTGACCTTGCCGGAGCCCGCGGGGGCCGGCGGCGCGGGCGGCGCCGCGGGGGCCTGCGGGGCGATCCGGGGGTCGACGGGCGTGGCTGCCGGTGCCGGGGGAGCGGCGGGCGCCGGGGGAGCGACGGGTGCCGCCGCCGGGGCGGGTGCCGCGGCCGCGGCGGGCTCCTCCACCGAGACGCCGAAGTCCGTGGCGATGCCCGCCAGCCCGTTCGCGTAGCCCTGGCCGACCGCGCGCGCCTTCCAGGCGCCGTTGCGCAGGTAGATCTCGATGACCACCAGTGCCGTCTCGCCGCCCAGCTGCGGCGGGGTGAAGGTCGCGAGCGCGCTGCCGTCGTCCGCGTTGCGCACGGTGGCGGTGGGCTCGACGCCCTGGAAGGTCTGGCCTGCGGCGTCGGGGCTCGCCGTGACCACGATCTTCTCGATGCCCGCGGGGACGGCCGTGGTGTCCACCACGATCGCGTCGGGTGCGGACCCGCCGCCGGAGCGGTAGGTCACTCCGGGGCCCGCGGGCTGGTTGTAGAAGATGAAGTCGTCGTCGGAGCGCACCTTGCCGTCGGCGGTGAGCAGCAGGCCCGAGACGTCGAGCCGCACCGGGGCGGCGACGTCCACCGCCACGCGGGCGGCGGAGAGAGGGATGTTCGAGCCGGGGGTCATTGCGGTCATGCACGGGGTAACGAACGACCCGGCTTTGCCGTTCCCTTACCTTCGCGGGCTTGCACCATAAGGCTCAACGCCTGCCGCGCGCCCGGTTGCGCGGGTGGTCACGGGCGGCGCGCTCGTTGCCGTGCCGGTACGCGCCCGTCCAGCGCGCCATCACGAGCTGGGCGTCGCCGGACGTCACCTCGGCCAGGAACTTCGCCGCCCGGTCGCCGCGCAGGGTTCCCGCGTGGCGGCCGTGGTGGGTGACGGTGACGCTCGTGTCACCCTGCTGCTCGTACTGGAATCCGGATGGTTCGGGCATGGTCGTATGATGCCGCCCGCGCGGACCGCGAGCACGGGAATTTCGGCTCCACGAGGCGTCCCGGGGAAGCCCGGGCGCGCCGGACCCGGCAGTGTGAACTCCGCCGTCCGTTCCTGCCGGCGTCCCGGTGGGGCGCCTGCCCGAGAGAAAACCGGATGCGGCCGCCGCGCGGCGGCCCTAGGCTGCGCCCGCGCGGCGGGCGAGGCGCCGTACCGACCGTCGACGTATCGGAGATGCACCGGACATGGCCAGTGAACTGTTCGCGATCTGCTTCAACGCGACCCGGCCGTCGGGCCTGGCGCGGTTCTGGTCCGGGGTTCTCGGCTGGGAGCCGGCGGACGGCCCGGACGGCGACTTCGCGATCCTGCCTCCTGACACCACCGGCTTCCGCATCCGTTTCCTGCCGGGACGGGAGTCGAAGACCGGTCAGAACAGGGCGCACTTCGACCTGACGAGCACCTCCCCGGAGGATCAGCGGCAGACGGTGGCCAGGGCGCTGGAGCTCGGCGGGATCCACATCGACGTGGGCCAGCTCCCGGAAGAGGGGCATGTGGTGCTCGCCGACCCGGACGGCAACGAGTTCTGTGTCATCGAGGCGGGCAACCAGTTCCTCGCCGACACCGGTGTCATCGGAGCGCTGGCCTGCGACGGCACTCAGGAGGTCGGCTACTTCTGGAGCAGGGCGCTGCGGTGGCCGCTGGTCTGGGACCAGGACCAGGAGACCGCGATCCAGTCGCCGGACGGCGGTACGAAGATCACGTGGGGCGGGCCCCCGGTGGCACCGAAGGCGGGTACGAACAGGCTGCACTTCGAGCTCGCGCTCCCCGCCGGCACCGACCGGGACACGGAGGTCGGCCGGCTGGTCTCACTCGGCGCGACGCTCACCGGCGAGGGCGAGGGCGGCAAAGTGCTGATGCTCGACCCCGACGGCAACGAGTTCTCCATGAGTAGGCCCCCGCGGCGCGGCTGAAGGTGTGTGTCCGCCGGCGCCGGGCGTCACGGCGGGGCGCCACGGACGCGGCCCTCCATCGCGACCGCAGCGGGTGCGGCGTCGTCAAGGGCGCCAGCTGGAGCGGTCGGGCGGTCGGCCTGGCCCGCCTCGCCGCCGCCTGACCCACTTGAGAGCGGTCGCCCGCGCAATCCACATCCCGGCGGCGACCTGGGTGACCGGGTGGCCGGACGCGACACGCTCGACCGGCAGACGTCTCGTCGAAGACCGCCGGCCGGGCATCACGGTGGAACACGAAGGCCTCCATGTCGACACGGCTCGTGATCTGCACCTAGGCCGTCAGCACCTCGTCGAAGCGGGCGTACGCCTCCTCGCCGAAGAGTACGAAGCGGACCTCGGTGATCGGAGGTTCCGCTGCCTCGCGGACCGTACGCACGGCGATCCGGGCCCCGTCGTCGAGCGGCCAGCCGTAGATGCCCGTCGAGATCGCCGGAAAAGCGACCGTCCGGGCGCCCAGCTCAGCTGCCACCCGCAGGGACTCCCGGTAGCAGGAGGCCAGCAACGCCGAACGGTCCTCGGTGCGCGACCAGACCGGACCCACCGTGTGGACGACGTGCTCCGCGTGCAGCCGGCCGGCCGTCGTCGCCACTGCCTGCCCGGTGGCAAGCCCTTTGCCGTAGTGCGAGGCCCGCAGGTCGCGGCAGGCGGCCAGGATCTCGGGCCCGCCGCGGCGATGGATCGCGCCGTCCACCCCACCGCCGCCGAGAAGCGAGGAGTTGGCGGCGTTGACCAGGACGTCGGCGTGCTGCTCGGTGATGTCACCGCGTACGAGGGTGATCGCCGGTTCTGTCGTCATGCGGCCATTCTGCCGTCGCCCGCCCACTGCCCGCCACGACCTGCGCACCGTCGGCACACCCGGCCCCGCAGAGCGACGGCCGGAGAAACCGACGCCCCCACGTCCACGGCGCGCAGGCTGAAGACCGGGCTAGTAGGGCCAGATCGGCGGGTCCGTCACGAAGTGGCCGCCGAGGTGGGCGTGGTCGGGATTCTCCGGGTCCAGTTCGCCGTGTTCGGCGACGAGCTTGTCCGCGTACTGCTCGGAGTCGTCCTGCGGTTCGTATCCGAGGGAGCGGGCCGTCGACAGGTCCCACCAGAGGCGGGTGTTGTCGGAGGAGCCGTACACCACGGTGTGGCGCACGTCCTCGGCGGTGAGGGCCGCGTGGAGGAGGCGCGCTCCGTCGCCGGGGCTCATCCAGACGGAGAGCATCCGTACGGACGTCGGCTCCATGAAGCAGGATCCGATGCGCACGGACACGGTCTCCATGCCGTGCTTGTCCCAGTAGAACTGCGCGAGGTCCTCGCCGAAGGACTTCGACAGGCCGTAGAAGGTGTCGGGGCGCCGGGGCGTGTCGACGGGGATCAGCGGGTCACCGGCGAGGGGGCGCGGGGTGTAGCCGATGGCGTGGTTGGAGGACGCGAACACGATGCGTCCGACGCCCTCCTCGCGCGCGGCCTCGTAGAGGTTGTAGGTGCCCTCGATGTTGGAGCGCAGGATCTTGTCGAACGGGGCTTCCAGGGAGATGCCCGCGAGGTGGATGACCGCGTCGACCCCCCGCACGGCCTCCCGCAGCGCGTCCTTGTCGCCGAGGTCGGCGGTGACGGCGTCCGGTTCGCCCTCGATGGGGGTGAGGTCGAAGAGCCGGAGGTCGTAGCCGTACGCGGGGAGCAGCCCCCGCATCAGGGTGCCGAGGCCGCCGGCGGCGCCGGTGAGCAGGACGGTGCGGGGAGCGGGCATACGGAGATCTCCTCGGTGCGGGCGCAGGGCTCGGGGCGCGCACGCGGTGTGCGCGGACGGTGCTGTGCTGCGCGGGGCCGGATGTGCGGACAGCGCGATACGCGTGGCACGCAGATGTCGCGCAACCGCCCGGTGCGGCAAACGCGTGGTCGGCATTCACATGCGTGGACAAGCTAAGAACTCGTGGCGGGCTCCGTCAAGTGTCGCTCCATGGGGGCCGGTCCGTCTCGGGGTTGGCTGTTCGTGTCTTGACCGGCGCCGCAAGACTGGCTTAGCGTGGCAGCGTTCAGAAATATGGACACCGATCATAATTGTGCACGCCTGGACCTGCTCAGGGAGCGCCCGTGACCTCAGCCCCGCTTGCCGCCCGACTCACCGATGTCGCCGGGCCGCTCTTCTTCCCCGTCACCGCCTACGGGCCGGACGGCGCCGTCGACCCCGACGTCTTCCGCGCGCACGTGCGCAAGGGCATCGACGCCGGTGCGGCAGCCGTCTTCGCCTGCTGCGGCACCGGCGAGTTCCACGCCCTGGCCCCGGACGAGTTCCGGACCGTCGTCCGGGCGGCCGTCGAGGAGGCCGAGGGGCAGGTGCCCGTCGTCGCCGGTGCCGGCTACGGCACCGCGCTCGCGGTCCAGTACGCGAAGATCGCCGAGGAGGCGGGAGCGGACGGCCTCCTCGCCATGCCGCCCTACCTCGTCGTCGCCGGCCAGGAGGGGCTGCTGGCCCACTACGCCGCCCTCGCCGCCGCCACCTCGCTGGAGACCATCGTCTACCAGCGCGACAACGTGCTCTTCACCCCGGAGACCGTCGTCGCCCTGGCCCGGACCCCCGGGATCATCGGGCTCAAGGACGGCCACGGCGACCTCGACCGGATGCAGCGCATCGTCAGCGCCGTGCGCACCGCGCTGCCCGGCGAGGACTTCCTCTACTTCAACGGGCTGCCCACCGCCGAGCTCACCGGGCTCGCCTACCGGGGCATCGGCGTCACGCTCTACTCCTCCGCCGTCTTCGCCTTCGCCCCCGACATCGCCCTCGCCTTCTACCGGGCTCTGGAGTCGGGCGACGACGGCCTGGTCAACGCGCTGCTCGACCACTTCTACCGGCCGCTCGTCGAACTGAGGGACAGGGGCCGCGGCTACGCGGTGTCGCTCGTCAAGGCGGCCGTCCGGCTCGAAGGCCTGGACGTCGGCCCGGTGCGCACCCCGCTCACCGAGCCGTCGGCGGCGCACATCGAGGAGCTGACCGCGATCATCGCCGCAGGACGCACGCTGCTGGAGAAGCACGCGGAGAATGCAAGGTGAAGACCTCCGCATTCCTCTACCCCTGGGACGTCGTGGGGGACCCGGCCGCCGCCGGCCGCCTCGCGGATCTCGGCGTCCAGCAGGTGACGCTGGCCTCCGCCTACCACTCCACCCGAGCCCTCACCCCGCGCCACCCCGGCCGCCGGATCGTCACCGCCGAACACGCGGCGGTGCTCTACCCGCCCGACGACAGGCGCTGGGCCGGGCGTGAGCTGCGGCCCCGCACCCAGTCCTGGCTGGCGGGGGAGGACCCGTACGCCGAGGCCGCCGAGGCCCTGGCGGGCGCCGGCCTCCAGGTGCACTCCTGGGTGGTCCTCGCGCACAACTCCCGCCTCGGCGAGGAACATCCGGACACCTCCGTCGTCAACGCCTACGGCGACCGCTACCCCTGGGCGCCCTGCATCGCACAGCCCGCCGTCCACGCCTACCTGGTGGACCTGGCGGCGGAGGCGGCCGTGCGCCCGGGAGCGTCGGGGACCGAGCTGGAGTCGTGCGGCTGGTACGGCTTCGCCCATCTGCACGCCCACGACAAGGTCTCCGGGGTCGCCCTCGGGGACGCGGCGCAGTACCTGATGTCCCTCTGCTTCTGCGGGGACTGCCGGGCGGGATACGCCTCCGTCGGACTGGACGCCGAGGAGCTGGGCGCCGCCGTGCGCCGAGCCATGGAACCCGTCTGGGCCGGTTCCGGCTCCGGCGAGCAGGGGTGGGCCGGGGTGGAGGAGCTGCTCGGCGCCGGCCTGGCCGACGCCACCCTGCGGTGGCGCCGACAGGTCGCCAGGGGCCTCCAGGAGGCCGCCGTGTCCGCCGTCCGTGCCGCGGCAGCACCGGGATTCCAGGTCCTGCTGCACGCCGACCCGGCCCCCCACCGCACCGGCGCCAACGTCGGGACGGATCCCGCCCATGTCCTGGCCGCCGCGGACGGGGTCGTGCTGCCCTGCACCGGCGGCGACGCGGCACGTGAGGCGGTGCTCGGGCCGTTCGCCGGACTGTCCGGGGTGCTGGCCGCGAACTTCAACGTGGTCACCGGCATGGGCGGCAGTCCCGGCACGCTGGCGCGGGACGCCGCGCACGCGGCCTCGCTCGGCGCGAACGAACTGCGCCTCTACCATGCGGGCCTGGCCTCCGGGCCGGACCTGGATGCCGTCACGAAGGCCCTGGCCGCCGTCCGCGGCGGCTGACCCCGGGCGCCCCGGCGCCCACGGAGCGCAGGTCCCCGGCGTGCGGCCGGGGGCCTGCGCCGTCTGCGTTCCGGGCGCCGGGCGGGTGCCCCAGGAGCGTCACGGTTCCGCGTTCGTCGAACTTCTTCTGCCAGAAGCGTTGACGAAACATTCCCACCGCTCTAGCTTCATCGCGTCGTACTTCGTACGTCATATATGAGACGCCATACGCGAGATGCGAGAGCTCTTCACCCATGACCTTTGCGCCTGCCCCGATTCCGTCCAGGACCCAGTACGTGCTGGAGGCGATCAAGCACGCGATCCTCACCGCGCAGCTGAAGCCCGGTCAGGCGCTCGTGGAGACCGAACTCGCCGCGCAGTTCGGGGTGTCGAAGACGCCCGTACGCGAGGCGCTGAAGACGCTCGCCGGCACCGGACTCGTGGTCATGAGCCAGTACAAGGGTGCCACCGTACGGCTCGTGGACGCGACCATGGCGCGGGAGGTGTACGACGTGCGCCTGCTCCTCGAGCCCGAGGCGCTGCGCCGGTCGATCACCCGCAAGAGCTCGCTGGAAGAGGCCCAGGAGGCCCTGGAACGCGCCGACTCGGCGATCGACAAGGCGGACAGGTCGCTCGCCAACCGGGACTTCCACCGGGCCCTCTACCTGCCCTGCGGCAACCCGCTGCTCGCCCGGATGCTCGACGAGATCCGCGACCAGGCCGCACTCGTGTCGACCGTGGCCTGGTCGGCGATCCCCACCTGGGAACGCGAGGCGGCCGAGCACCGCGAGATCCTGCGGCTCGCTCTCGCCGACGACGCGGCAGCCGCCGCAGGTGCCCTGCACGACCACATCGCATCGTTCGTACGCCGTGCCTTCCCCGACGAGGAAGACGGGGGTGACACGGCGTGAACCACCAGCTGGACATGGATCACCAGCACCTCGACGAAAGGTCAGTCCGCATGGACTTCTCCCCGCTGAAGGCGGCCCTCGCAGACGTAGTGGCGATCCCGGTGACCCCGTTCGCCGAGGACGGCACCATCGACGTCCCGGCGCACCGCGCCCTGCTGCGACGGCTGCTGGACGGCGGCGTCCGCATCGTCACCCCGAACGGCAACACCGGTGAGTTCTACGCGCTCACCCCCGACGAGCGGCGTACCGTCACGGAGCTCACCGCCGAGGTGGCCGGCGGCCGCGCCACCGTCCTGGTGGGGGTCGGCCACGACGTGCCGACCGCCGTCGCCACCGCCGAGCACGCCAGGGACATCGGCGCCGAGGCGGTGATGGTGCACCAGCCGGTCCACCCCTACGTCTCGCAGGACGGCTGGATCGACTACCACCGGGCCATCGCCGATGCCGTCCCCGAGCTCGGAGTCGTGCCGTACATCCGCAACCCGCTGCTCGCCGGGGAGCGTCTCGCCGAGCTCGCCGACAGCTGCCCCAACGTCGTCGGCGTGAAGTACGCCGTCCCCGACGCCGCCCGCTTCGGAGCGTTCGCCCGGGACGCCGGCCTCGAGCGGTTCGTGTGGGTCGCCGGCCTCGCCGAGCTGTACGCCCCCTCCTACTTCGCCACCGGCGCCACCGGCTTCACCTCCGGACTCGTCAACGTCGCCCCGGGGGTCTCGCTCGCCATGCTGGAGGCGCTGCGGGCGGGCGACTACCTCGCGGCGATGAAGGTCTGGGAGCAGATCCGCCGCTTCGAGGACCTGCGCGCCGACCGGCAGTCCGCCAACAACGTGACCGTCGTCAAGGAGGCCCTGGCCTCCCTCGGCCTCTGCCGCCGCGACGTACGCGCACCGAGCCGGGAACTCCCCGAGGAGCAGCGCGCCGAGATCGCGAGCCTGGTCGCCGGGTGGTCGATGTGACCGGCACCGGCGCGGCGGACCGCCGCATCACCCCCGAGGAGCTGCGCAGCCACCAGTGGTACGGCACGGACGGCCTCCGCTCGTTCAGCCACCGCGCCCGCACCCGGCAGCTCGGCTACCTCCCCGAGGAGCACCTGGGCAAGCCGGTCATCGCGATCCTCAACACCTGGTCCGACATCAATCCCTGCCACGTCCACCTGCGCGAGCGGGCGCAGGCGGTCAAGCGGGGGGTCTGGCAGGCGGGCGGCTTCCCGCTCGAGTTCCCCGTCTCCACGCTCTCGGAGACCTTCCAGAAGCCCACCCCGATGCTCTACCGCAACATGCTGGCGATGGAGACGGAGGAGCTGCTGCGCTCCTATCCCGTCGACGGCGCCGTGCTGCTGGGCGGCTGTGACAAGTCGACGCCCGCGCTGCTCATGGGGGCCGCCTCCGTCGACCTGCCGACGGTCTTCGTGCCCGCCGGACCGATGCTGCCGGGCCACTGGCGCAACGAGGTCCTCGGCTCCGGCACGGACATGTGGAAGTACTGGGACGACAAGCGGGCCGGCCTGATCGGTGACTGCGAGATGGCCGAGCTGGAGAACGGGCTGGCCCGCTCGCCCGGTCACTGCATGACGATGGGCACCGCCTCGACCCTGACGGCCGCCGCCGAGGCGCTCGGCGTCACGGTGCCGGGAGCCTCCTCCATCCCGGCCGTGGACTCCGGTCACGACCGGATGGCGGCGCAGTCCGGGATCCGCATCGTCGAACTGGTGTGGCAGCAGCTGAAGCTGTCGCAGATCCTCACGGCGGACGCGTACGAGGACGCGGTCGCCACCGTGCTCGCGCTCGGCGGCTCCACCAACGCCGTCATCCACCTGGTAGCGATGGCGGGCCGCTCCGGGGTGAAGCTCACCCTGGACGACTTCGACCGCATCGCCCGCACCGTGCCCGTCCTCGCCAACCTCCGGCCCGGCGGCACGTACCTGATGGAGGACTTCCACTTCGCCGGAGGGCTGCCCGGATTCCTGGCCCGGCTCACCGACGTACTCCACCTGGACCGGCCCACCGTCACGCACGGCACGATGCGCGAACAGCTCGACGGGGCGCTCGTCCACAACACCGACGTCATCCGCGAGCGCGACAACCCACTGGCCGAGGAGGGCGGAGTGGCGGTCCTGCGCGGCAACCTCTGCCCGGACGGCGCGGTCATCAAGCACATCGCAGCCGAACCGCACCTGCTGCGCCACACCGGACCCGCGGTCGTCTTCGACGACTACAAGGAGCTGCAGCGCACCATCAACGACCCGGCCCTGGCCATCACGCCGGACCACGTGCTGGTGCTCCGCAACGCCGGTCCCAAGGGCGGACCCGGCATGCCCGAGTACGGCATGCTGCCGATCCCGGACTACCTGCTGAAGCAGGGCGTACGGGACATGGTCCGGCTCTCCGACGCCCGTATGAGCGGCACCAGTTACGGGGCCTGCGTCCTGCACATCGCACCCGAGTCCTTCGTCGGCGGACCGCTCGCCCTGGTCCGCACCGGTGACCTGATCACGCTGGACGTCGAGGCACGGCTCCTCCACCTCGACGTGACCGACGAGGAGCTGGAGCTCCGCAGGTCCGGGTGGACCGAACCGCCCGCCCGCTACGGGCGCGGCTACGGGGCGCTCTACCAGGACCAGATCACCCAGGCCGACACCGGCTGCGACTTCACGTTCCTCGCCCGCCAGGGAGAAGTGCCCGACCCGTACGCCGGCTGAACCGGGCGAACAGGATTCAGCGCACCGCCCCGTCCGGAATACCGAACGGCATGCGGTAAGCGCTTGCACCATGCACCGAAAGAACGGCACATCCAGCACTTTCCAGAGATCGGAGACGCGTCATGGCCCAATCCGCAGCCGTGGCCACACCGCCCCCCAAGGGGCAGGCACCCAAGCGCCGCTCGGCCACCCCCCGCCGCCTGCCGTATCTGCTGATCGCGCCCGCGGGCCTGCTGATGCTGGGCTTCATCGCCTATCCGGTGGTCAGCGTCTTCTACTACAGCCTGCAGAACTACAACGTCACCAAGCCGTGGCGGAACGGCTTCGCGGGCCTCGACAACTTCACCCGGATCTTCACCGAGGACGAGCAGTTCTGGCCGACGCTCGGCTTCAGCGCCCAGTGGGTCTTCACCCAGGTGACGCTGCAGCTCGCACTGGGCCTCGCCCTCGCGCTGATCGTCAACCAGACCTTCATCGGCCGCGGCATATCGCGCGCCATGGTCTTCTCGCCCTGGGCCGTCTCCGGTGTGCTGACCAGCACCATCTGGATCCTGCTCTACAACTCCTCGACCGGCTTCAGCCGCTACCTCGCGGACGCCGGCATCGGTGAGTACGGCACCTCGGTCCTCTCCGACACCGGGACCGTCTTCTGGGCGGCCACCATCTCCGAACTCTGGCGCGGAGTCCCCTTCTTCGCCATCCTCATCCTCGCCGACCTGCAGTCCGTCTCCAAGGAGCTGTACGAGGCGGCCTCGGTGGACGGCGCCGGTCGGCTGCGGCAGTTCTTCCACATCACGCTCCCGCACCTGCGCGACGCGATCATCCTGGCCACCCTGCTGCGCGGGGTCTGGGAGTTCAACAACGTCGACCTGCTCTACACCCTCACCGGCGGCGGGCCCGCGGGTGAGACCACCACCCTGCCCCTCTACGTCGCCAATACAGGCATCGAGGGCCACGACTTCGGATACGCCTCCGCGCTCACCACCGTCGCCTTCGTGATCCTCCTCTTCTGCTCGATCGTCTATCTGCGCCTGAGCAAGTTCGGAGGCGACAACAAGTGACTGCCGCACTCGTGGAGAAGAAGGACGCCCGCACGCCGGGACCGTCCGGGGGAACCGACCTCCCGCCGCCCTCCTCGCACCGCCGCACCACGCGCGAGCGTGCCTTCGACGACGTACCGCGCTGGCAGATCTACGTGCCGCTCGGCATCTACCTGCTCTTCACGCTCATCCCGTTCTACTGGATGTTCCTCTTCGCCGTCCGGCCCGCGGGCTCCACCTCGCTGCTGCCCTGGCCGATGACGGGGGACCACTTCTCCAAGGTCTGGAACGAACGCAGCTTCGCCGTCTTCTTCCAGAACAGCATGCTCGTCGGCGTCGCGACGCTGATCGCCACGACCCTCGTCGCGCTGGCCGGCGGCTACGCCCTGGCCCGGTTCGACTTCAAGATCAAGGGCGCCTTCATGCTGGCGCTGCTCTGCTCGCAGTTCATCCCGGGCGCGCTGATGCTCGTGCCGCTCTTCGAGATCTTCAAGAACCTCCAGATGATCAACTCCCTGGGGAGTGTCGTCATCGCGGAGACCGTCTTCCAGCTCCCCCTGTCGATCATCCTGATCAGCGGATTCATCAAGAACGTGCCGGTCTCCCTCGAAGAGGCGGCCTGGGTGGACGGCTGCTCACGCTTCAAGGCCTTCTGCTCCGTCGTCCTGCCGCTGCTGCGCCCCGGGCTGATCGCGGTCGGCTCGTTCGCCTTCGTGCACAGCTGGAACCACTTCCTGTTCGCCCTGATGTTCCTCAGCGAACAGGACAAGCAGACGATCCCGGTCGGCCTCAACACCCTGATCGGCGCCGACAGCGTCGACCTCGGCGCGCTGGCCGCGGGCGGTGTCATCGCCGCGGTGCCCGTGGTGATCGTCTTCGCCTTCATCCAGAAGTGGCTCATCACCGGCTTCAGCGCCGGAGCCGTGAAGGGATGACGGACATGACCAGGAAGCTTCGCTGCGGAGAGGGGAGGGCGGACCGGTGAACACCACCACCCCCGTGCCCCTCGTCCTGGCCGGCGCCCGCGGCCACGGCCGCTGGCACCTCGCCAACATCCGCCGGCTCCAGCACCAGGGCCTGGTCAGACTGGCCGGAATCTGCGAACTGAACCCCCTGACCGACGGTGAACTCGACCTGTTCGCCGAGGAGATGCCCGAACAGTCCGCCGACTTCGGGGCCCTCCTGGACTCCACCGGCGCACGCTCCGCCGTCATCTGCACCCCCATCCCGACGCACACCACCCTGGCCCTGACGGCGGCGGCCCGCGGTGTCCACCTCCTCCTGGAGAAGCCGCCCGCGGCGACCTGGGACGACTACGCCCGCATGGCCGAGGGGGTCCGGGAGGCCGGCATCGCCTGCCAGATCGGCTTCCAGTCCCTCGGCTCGCACGCCGTGCCCGCCGTCAAGGACCTCGTACGCTCCGGGGCGATCGGCACGGTCCGGGGCATCGGCGCCGCCGGCGCGTGGGTCCGCGACGACGCCTACTTCCGGCGGGCGCCCTGGGCCGGACGCCGCAGGATGGGCGGCACCGACGTGGTCGACGGAGTGCTCACCAACCCGCTGGCACACGCCGTCGCCACGGCACTCGAACTCGCCGGTGCGGGAACCGCCGGGGACGTGGCCTCCATCGAGACCGAGCTCTTCCGGGCCCACGACATCGAGTCCGACGACACCAGCTGTGTCCGGATCACCACCACCGCGGGGATGCCGGTGACCGTCGCGGTCACCCTCTGCGCGGAGGAGGCCGGCGAGCCCTATGTGATCGTCCACGGCGACCGCGGCCGCATCACCTTCTGGTACAAGCAGGACCGGATCCTCGTCCAGCGCGCCGGACACGGCCCCGAGGAGGCCGTGCACGGGCGGACCGACCTCCTGGAGAACCTCGTCGGCCACCTGGAGCACGGCACCGAGCTCCTCGTACCGCCGGAGCGCACCGGCGCGTTCATGCGGGTCCTCGAAGCGGTACGCACCGCCCCCGAGCCCACCGCGCTGCCCGCCACCGCCTGGCACACCCGGCCCGCCGACCAGGGCGACGGCGTACGGCGCATCGTGCGGGGCATCGACGGCACCGTCGCCTCCGCGGCCGACACCCTCACCCTCTTCTCCGAACTAGGCGCCTCCTGGGCGCGCCCCAGCGAGGTGAGCACACCATGAGCACCGCAGTCCTCAGCTGCGCCGGACGCCCCGTCGGCCGCTACAGCTACCGGCCCGGGACGGACGGCCGGCCCTACCTCCACCCCGTCACCACCCTCGCGGGCATCCCCGTCACCGAGGAGCGCCCGGCCGACCACGTCCATCACCTGGGCGCCTCGGTCGCGGTGCCCGACGTGGCCGGGCACAACTTCTGGGGCGGGCGCACCTACGTCCGCGACCAGGGCCCCACCGAGCTCGACAACCACGGGACGCAGCGCCACCTCGGCTGGAAGCTCCGCGACCCGGACGGCTTCGTGGAGGAACTCAGCTGGGAGGCCGACGGCGCCGAACTGCTGCGCGAGCACCGCACCGTCGCGGCCGTCGGGCTCTCCGACACCGCCTGGGCGCTGGACTTCTCCTTCTCCCTCACCAACCGGGGCGGCACGGACCTCTCCATCGGCAGCCCCGCCACCAACGGCCGCCCCGGCGCCGGCTACGGCGGCTTCTTCTGGCGCGCGCCCAAGGAGGCCGCGCCGCCCGCGGTGTTCAGCGGAACCCTCGACGGCGAGGAGGCCGTGCACGGCAGGGCGGCCGACTGGCTGGCCCTCACCGGGGACGGCTGGACGCTCGTCTTCGCCGGCGCGACCGACGAGACCCGGCGCGACCCGTGGTTCGTACGGACCACCCAATACCCCGGGGTCGGCTCCTCCCTCGCCGCGGACCGCCGCCTCCCCGTCGCCGCCGGAGCCACCGTCGTACGCCGGATCGTCACCGTCGTCGCCGACGGACGCCTCGGCCGGGAGGCCGCGGCCGCCCACGTCCGCAAGGCGGTCGCCGCATGACGACGCCCTGGAGAGCCGACCTCGGGGACGGCACCTACCGCAACCCGGTCCTGAACGCCGACTGGTCCGACCC
This sequence comes from Streptomyces sp. NPDC005752, assembly GCF_040630715.1. Classification (NCBI taxonomy): domain Bacteria; kingdom Bacillati; phylum Actinomycetota; class Actinomycetes; order Kitasatosporales; family Streptomycetaceae; genus Streptomyces; species Streptomyces sp. NPDC005752. Next base: position 123,162 of record NZ_JBEXYB010000018.1, read on the forward strand.
GGACGTCGTACGCGTCGGCGACGACTACTACCTCACCGCCTCCAGCTTCGGCCGCGTCCCCGGACTGCCCCTGCTGCACTCCCGCGACCTCGTCAACTGGGCCCTCGTCGGCCACGCCCTCGAACGGCTCGGCCCGGACGCCGACTTCGCCGTGCCCCGCCACGACTGCGGGGTGTGGGCGCCGTCCCTGCGCCACCACGCCGGACGCTTCTGGATCTTCTGGGGCGACCCCGACCACGGCATCCAGCAGATCAACGCCGAGAACATCCGCGGCCCCTGGAGCGCCCCGCACCTCGTCAAGGCGGGCAAGGGCCTGATCGACGCCTGCCCCCTGTGGGACGAGGAGACCGGCGAGGCCTACCTGGTGCACGCCTGGGCGAAGTCCCGCTCCGGCATCAAGAACCGGCTCACCGGCCACCGGATGAGCCCCGACGGCCGCGAACTCCTCGACGAGGGCACGACCCTCGTCGACGGCGACACGATCCCGGGCTGGTTCACCCTGGAGGGCCCCAAGGTCTACCGTCACGACGGCCACTTCTGGATCTTCGCCCCCGCCGGGGGAGTGGAGACCGGCTGGCAGGGCGCCTTCCGCTCGCCGACGTTCGCCGGTCCCTACGAGGAGCGGGTCGTCCTCGCACAGGGCAGCACCGAGGTCAACGGCCCGCACCAGGGCGGGTGGGTCCGCACCGCGGCCGGTGAGGACTGGTTCCTGCACTTCCAGGCCCGCGGGGCGTACGGCCGCGTGGTCCACCTCCAGCCGATGCGCTGGGACGCGGAAGGCTGGCCGGTCATCGGCGACGAGGGCGAACCCGTGCTCGCGCACCGCCGCCCCAAGGCCCCGGAGCAGCCCGCGGAGGCACCGGCCTCCAGCGACGACTTCCCCGGCGGACGCCACGGCCGTCAGTGGCAGTGGACGGCGAACCCGCGACCCGGCTGGACGGTCGGCCACGGAGGCGACGGGCTGCGCCTCAGCTGCGTACGGACCGCGTACGCGCACGATCTGCGTGACCTGCCCAACGTCCTGGTGCAGCGGCTTCCCGCCGAGGAGTTCACCGTCGAGGTGGGCATCACGCTGGACACCCGCGAACCGGGGGCCAAGGCCGGGCTCGCCGTGCTCGGAGACGCCTTCTCGTGGATCGGCCTGGAGGCCGGGGCCGACGGGGCCGCGCACCTCGTGCACCGGTACGCCGAATCCGTCGCCGAGCACGAGCGGGACGCCGAACACTCCCGCCCCGCGCCCGGCGCCGCCGTCCGCGTCCGGATCGAGGTCACCCGGGGCGCCCGCTGCCGCTTCTCCGCGGACACCGGGGACGGGGCCGGCTTCCGCCCGTCCGGCCAGGTCTTCGCCGCCACCCCCTGGCGCTGGGTCGGCGCGCTGCTGGGCCTCTTCGCCACCGCACCGGCCGGTAGCGAGCCCTCCGGCACAGCAGGCTTCACCACGTTCCGCACCACCGCGAGACCTCGCACCGTCTGACCCCGCACCGCTGTATGGGAGAGCCGCAATGACGCACCTCCGTACCGAGCGCACCAGAGCGAGAACACTGTTCACCGCCGCCCTTCCCCTGCCCGCCGCACCGGGCGGGGCGGCGGCCACCGGGACACAGCCCGTCGCGCACCGCGGCGGCGGACCCTCCGGCACACCCCACGGCCTCGCCCCATGTGCGGGCGGCACCACCGGGGGCCGCGGCGGCGAGGTGGTCACCAGGCTCGAACCGCGGGACTTCCACCCCCACCCGCCGGACCGCGCGGCCGACGTACCGAAGCCCGTGACCCGGGACGCGGGTCCGCAGAGGTACATCGGCACCGTGGCGCACCGCACACACCACTGACCTCCCCCCACGTACGCGTACAGATCCGAGAGAGAAGAGCCGACATGAACATCTCGAAGACGCTCCGGGGGCGTGCCGCGACCGCGGTGTCCCTCACGGCGGTCCTGGCCCTCGGCGCCACGGCCTGTGGTGACGACGGCAGCAGCTCGGGCACGGAGGGCAGCGGAAAGGGCGAGATCACCTTCTGGGACAACAACGGCGGTCCACGCACCGCCATCTGGACCGAGATCATCAAGGACTTCGAGAAGGAGAACCCTGACATCGAGGTCAAGTACGTCCCGATCCCGATCGCCGACGTCCAGTCCAAGTACGACACGGCCATCGCGGGCGGCGGGCTGCCCGACGTGGGTGGCGTCGGCACCGCGTACCTGGCCGGCATGGTGTCCCAGGAAGCCCTGGAGCCGATCAGCGACCGGCTGGACAAGTCGCCGCTGAAGGGCAAGCTCGTCGACAACATGGTCGAGAGTGTCAGAGCCGCGGCCGGCCGGGGCGAGGACATGTACACCGTGCCGACCTCCGCGAACAACGGTGCGCTCTGGTACCGCACCGACCTGTTCGAGCAGGCCGGCCTGGACGCGCCGACCACCTGGCCCAAGTTCTACGAGGCCGCCGACGAGCTGACCGACGCGAAGAACAACAAGTTCGGGTACACCATCCGCGGCGGCGCCGGCTCCATCGCGCAGGCCCTGGACGCGATCTACGGCCAGACCGGCATCACGGAGTTCTGGGACGGCGGGAAGACGACCCTGAACGACCCGAAGAACGTCGCGGCGCTGGAGAAGTACGCCGCCCTCTTCAAGAAGACGACGCCGGCCGCCGACGTCAACAACGACTTCACCAAGATGGTCGCCCAGTGGGACACCGGCACCATCGGGATGCTCAGCCACAACCTGGGCTCCTACCAGGACCACCTGAAGGCCCTGGGCGAGGACAAGTTCGCCGGGATACCCGCCCCCATCGGGGAGGGCGGTACACGCGTCCAGGTCTCCAATCCCGTCGACGGCCTCGGCCTGTTCCGGTCCAGCAAGAACAAGAACGCGGCCTGGAAGTTCATCGAGTTCGCGGCGTCCCACGAGTCGAACAGCAAGTGGAACGAGTCGGCGGGCGCCATCCCGGCCAACACCGAGGCCGCCAAGGACCCGTGGATCAACGAGTCCGAGCCGACCGCGCTCGCCGCGAAGGCCCTCACCGACGGTTCCACCAAGATCGTCGACCTGCCGTACTACCTGCCCGACTGGAACAACATCAGCAAGGCCGACAACGAGCCGGAGTTCCAGAAGCTGCTCCTCGGCAAGGTCACGTCCAAGGACTTCCTGGACAAGATGGCCGATGAGCTGAACGCCGCCCAGAAGGAATGGACGGAACTGGGCAACGGCTGACCCGGTCGCACCACAACGGCGCGGCCACCCCGATGACCGGGGGACCGGCGGCGGTCCGGGTCGCACCCCGCCGCCGGCCCCCCTCCCTACGCACCACCCCACGTGTGTCACCGAGAGAGGCAGTCATCCTGTGTCACTCACGCGCAGACGGACGGCAGCCGCGCTCCTCGCGCTGCCCCTCGCCCTCAGCGCCACCCCCGCACTCGCACACGGCGGCGGTGGCGGGGGCAGGCCCCGGCCCCGGACACTCCACATCGCGGGCGACTCCACGGCGGCCCCGAAGTACGCCGGTGCCGCGCCCGAGACCGGCTGGGGCATGGCCCTCCCCTTCTTCCTGAGCCGTACGCTCACCGTCGCCAACCACGCGGTGAACGGCCGGAGTTCCAAGAGCTTCATCGACGAGGGCCGCCTCACCGCCCTCCTGGACGGCGTCCGCCCGGGCGATCTCGTCCTCATCCAGTTCGGGCACAACGACGAGAAGACCGAGGACCCCGCCCGGGGCACCGACCCGTACACCACCTACCAGGAATACCTGCGCCAATACGTCAAGGGCGCCCGTGCCCGGCGCGCCGAGCCTGTGCTGATCACCCCGGTCGAGCGCCGCCGCTTCGCCGAGGACGGCACCGCGAAGCCCACCCACGGCGAGTACCCCGCCGCGATGCGCGCCCTGGCGTCGGAGGAGGATGTGGCCCTGCTCGACGTCCAGGCGCTCTCCCTCGCCCGCTGGCAGGAGCTTGGCCCCGACGGGACCGAGGCGTACTTCAACTGGCTGGAGCCCGGCGAGTCGCCCAACTACCCCGACGGCAAGCAGGACAACACCCACTTCCGGCCCGACGGTGCCGTCGACGTGGCCCGGACGACCGCCCGCGCCCTGCTGGACGGGCGCGTCCTCGCCCCGCGCGACCTGCGCCGCCTCGACGAGCCGGTGCCCGGAGCGTGGATCACCTGGCCGCAGGCCTGATCCCCTCCGCACCTCCCGCCGTTGCCGCGCAGCCTTCCCCCGCTCACCCGAGCATCTTCCGCGTACGACAGTTAGGGATCCGCCATGCCCGCACGCATGAGACATGTCCGCGCCATCGCCGTCGTGATGGGCTGCGCCTCACTGGCCCTCGCCGTGAGCCTCCCCGCCCAGGCCGCCACCCACCACGGCAAGGGCATCGAGCGTTCGGTGCTCCCGGCCGGTGACGGCTGGGCCTCCGCCGGCGGCTCCACCACGGGCGGCGCCGCGGCCACCCCCGAGCACGTCTACACCGTGACCGACCGGGCCGAGCTCATCGCCGCCTTCGAGGAGGCCGGGGACGCGCCGAAGATCGTCAGGATCGCCGGAACCGTCCACGGCAACTCCGACGCCGCCGGCACCCCGATCGGCTGCGAGGCGTACCAGCAGGACGGCTACACCCTGGAGAAGTACCTCGCCGCCTACGACCCGGCCGTCTGGGGCACGGAGGAGGTCCCGTCGGGCCCGCTGGAGGACGCCCGCGCCGCGTCCGCGAAGCTGCAGGCCGCCGCGGTCAACGTGAACGTCCCGTCCAACACCACGCTCGTCGGCGTCGGCAAGGACGCCACGATCATCGGTGCCAGCCTCCAGGTGAAGAACGTCTCCAACGTCATCGTCCGCAACATCTCCTTCGAGGACACCTACGACTGCTTCCCCCAGTGGGACCCCACCGACGGTGACCAGGGCGCCTGGAACTCCGAGTACGACAACCTCGTCGTCCACGGCTCCAGCCACGTCTGGGTCGACCACAACACCTTCGGCGACGGCGACCGCCCCGACGCCGACCAGCCCCACTACTTCGGGCAGGTGTACCAGCAGCACGACGGTCTCTTCGACATCGTGCGCGGCGCCGACCTCGTCACCGTGTCGTGGAACGTCCTCAAGGACCACGACAAGACCATGCTCATCGGCAACAGCGACGGCGCCGGTGCGAGCGACCGCGGCAAGCTCCGCGTCACGCTGCACCACAACCTCTTCAAGGACGTGAAGGAGCGCGCGCCCCGCGTCCGCTTCGGCCAGGTCGACTCCTACAACAACCACTTCGTCGCCACCGCGGGCGTCGCCTACGGCTACACGTACGGCATCGGCGCCGAGTCGAAGCTCGTCGCCGAGCACAACGCGTTCACCGTCCCCAAGGGCTTCGACAAGGCGAAGATCCTCAAGAAGTGGTCCGAGTCCTCCCTCACTGCGGAGAACAACTACGTCAACGGGCGGAAGACCGACCTGATCGCCGTGCACAACGCGGGCGTGCCCGCCGAGCAGCTCACCGAGGGCGCCGGCTGGACCCCGGCGCTGCGCACCAAGGTCAGCCACCCGCTCGTCGTCCCGCTGCTGGTGGGCCTGGGCGCGGGCGCCGGCAAGCCGTCCCTCCGCTGACCCCACCCCGAGACCGGCCGGAGCGGCACCGCACCCTTCCACCACCCCGGAAGGCGCCGCTCCGGCCCGCCCCCTCCTCGCAAGGAGTACCGCCATGCCCAGCAGACGCAGTGCGCTGACCCTGTTCGCGGGGGCGGGCGCGGCCCTCGCCCTCGGCGCACCCGCCGCACACGCCCGGCCCGCCCACCCACGCCCCTTCGGCCGTTTCGGTTCGCCGTCACGGCGGCTCGACGCCCTGACGCTGTACGTCGACCCGCACGGCAGGGGCGACCACACCGACGTGCGGTCCGCGCTCGACGCTGCCACCGGCACCGGCCGGACCCTGGTGCTCGCACCCGGTACCTACCGGGGGAAGCTCTCCGTCCCCGCCGACCGGGCGGGCCTCACCCTGATCGGCGCGAGCGGCGACCCGCGCGACACCGTCGTCGTCCACGGCGACGCGGCCGGAACCCCGAAGCCCGACGGTTCCGGCACCCTGGGGACCAGCGGTTCCGCCTCCGTCACCGTCCAGGCCGCCGGCTTCACCGCCCGCGACGTGACCTTCGCCAACGACTGGCTGCGCTCCGACAACCCGGAGTACACCGGCACCCAGGCCGTCGCCATCAAGGTCCAGGGGGACCGCTCGGCGTTCTACGGCTGCCGATTCCTCGGCCACCAGGACACCCTGTACGCCGACACCCTCACCCTCACCGCGTTCGCCCGGCAGTACTACCGCGACTGCTACGTGGAGGGAGACGTCGACTTCGTCTTCGGCCGCGCCACGGCCGTCTACGACCGCTGCCACTTCCGCACCCTGACGCGAACCGACCTGGCCTCGGCGCCGTACGGCTTCGTCTTCGCGCCCAGCACCGCCGGAGCCAACCCCCGCGGCTATCTGGTCCGGCGCTCCCGGATCACCAGCGCCGCCCCCGACGCCTACTACAAGCTGGCCCGCCCCTGGGTGCCCTCGTCGGACCTCACCGCTCACCCCATGCTGACGGTCCGCGACAGCCATCTCGGCGCGGGCATCGACGCGGTCGCTCCGTACGGCACGATGTCCGCGGGCTTCCCCTGGCAGGACCAGCGCTTCGCCGAACACCGCAACACCGGTCCGGGCGCGCGCATCACCGTCCCCGGCAACCGTCCGCAGCTGACCGCGCCAGTGGCCCGCGCGCACACCCCTGCCGGCTGGCTGGGCGACTGGCACCCCTACGCGTGAACCCGGGCCTCACCCATCGGGCCCTGGCTCCGCACGCCCGGGGGCGCGGACACCACGGTGCCCGCGCCCCCGCACCGCTACCTCCTAGTCGTAGCTGAGGTCCGACGCGGTGTAGCGGCAGTACGTGCCGTCCGGGCCGCTGCCCGTCTCCTTCGGCTCGGCACCGGTGTTGTTGCCGGTGTAGCGGACGCACGGCTTGATCTTCTTGCTGCTGTCACCGTGGATCCGCACCGAACGCAGCGCCGCGGTGTCCCCGTAGTTGGTGTTGATGCCGACCAGGGACTTGCCCGGCGCCGTGATGTCGACGTCGTTCACGATGATCTCGCGCTTGTACTGCTTGGAGCAGTTGCCGCAGGAGCGGACGAGCTTGCCGAAGTCCGCGACCTGGAACTTCGTGATGACCAGCTTGCCCGCGCCGTTGAACTGGAAGACCTTGTCGGAGGCCTTCTTCGCGCCGCCGCCGTACACCGTGTAGACGGATCCGCTCGACGTGCCCTTGAAGGACGCGGCGTCCTCGCCGACGTCCTCCCACCAGACGTTCTGGATGGTGCAGCTGCCGGAACAGTGCACGCCGTCGGCGGCGGGCGAGCCCAGGACGACGTTCTTGAGCGTCGCTCCGTCGGCGAGCTTGAAGATCGGGTCCTGGCCCTCGTCCTGGCCGCCCCCGCCGAGGTCGCCGCTTCCGTAGAAGCGCTTCAGCGAACCGTCGTACGTCCCCGAGACCTCGATGGTCTTCGAGACGGCCTGGGTGCCGGTGGCACTGGGCCAGGCGGGTACGGCGGCTGTCGCCGCGCCCGCGGGCTGCAGCATCACATTGGTCGCCAGAGCGGCACCGGTGAGACCCAGGGCCGCGGTGAGGGCGGCCGCCATACGGCGCTTGCCGGGCCTGCGCCGGTGCGTGTGCGCTCGTTCGCTCATGCTCTTCGGTCCGTTCCCTAGGGGGTGGGGGAGTGTTTCGCGCTCTTGGGTCGCCACCGCCCGGGAAAGGGTTGCCGTGTTCCTGACCTGTTTTTCTCCGAGGCATGATCCGGCCCGCCCCGCCCCGCCGCCGGACGTGAGCACCGCCGTCGTGCGGTCAGCGCGTCTCCGCGAAGCCGCCGCCCACCGAGGTCTGTTCGGCCGACGTCTGACCATGTGCCGTGTAGTCGTCCCGCTCCGTGCCCCGGTCGCCCTCCGCGTGGTTGTACTGCCCCGCGAACGTGTGCGTACCGGCCGGCACGCTCCGTCCCGGTTTCAGGTTCCAGCGGTAGACCAGGAAACCGTCCTCCTCACGTGCCGACGCCGTGAAGTCCCGCTCGGGCAGGGAACGCCAGGAACCGGTGGAGTTCACTCCGCCGTTCAGCGCGATCCGCAGCTCGACGGTGAGCCCGGACAGCGGCCGGGTGGTTCTGACCGTCACCTCGCTCTGCGCCCAGTAGCTGTTGCTGTTCGGATCCACCGAACCGTCCGACCACAGCGGGCCCTTGTCGGCGGGCAGCGCGACGCCGCGGCCCGGGGACGACGGCGCCGGGGCGGGCGACGCGGGACCCGCCGCCACCCGCTGCCCGCCCTGCGGCTCCTCCCGGCCCGTGGACGTCACCGCGAAGGCGCCGGCCGTCAGCACCCCGCACACCGCCGCTGTCGCCCCGGCGATCCGCAGCCACGGCATCGGCATGCCGGGGGCGCGCGCGCCACGGGCCGGCGGTTCCCGGGTCATGCCGCGCTCGATCCGGGCCAGCATCCGCGCCCGGTCGGGGCGGTGCGAAGCGGCAGCCGTGCGCAGCCGCTCCCGCAGGTCCTCGTCCATCACTGCCTCTCCGCGGTGCGCCGCCCGGCGGCCGCCACCTGTACCTGGGCCGCCGGGGTATCGGGACCGAGCAGCCGCTGCAGTTCCGCCACACCGCGCGAGGTCTGGCTCTTCACCGTACCCACCGAGACCCCGAGGACCAGAGCGGTGTCACGTTCGGACAGATCGAAGGCGTGGCGCAGCACCACACACGCGCGCTTGCGGAACGGCAGTCGGCGCAGGGCGCCTTGGACGTCCACCACGGCCGAGACGTCGGGTCCGTCCGCCGCGTAGCCGTCCCCGGTCCCGCGGGGCGCCCAGAACAGCGCGATCCTCCTGCGTTCACGCACCGCGCTGCGGATGCGCGTGCGGGCGAGGTTGGCGACGACGCCCCTCGCGTACGCTGCCGGGTGGTCGGCGCCCCTGACACGGTCCCAGCGGTGCCAGAGCGCCATGAGCGCGTCGGCGGCCAGGTCGTCCGCCGCATCGGCCTCACCCGTCAGCAGATGGGCGAGCCGGGCGAGTTCGGCGTAGTGCGCCTCGAAGAACGCACGGAACTCGGCGGCGGCAGCATCGTCCACGCCTGTGCCCACGGGTACCTCTTCTCTGCACGGGATCCCTGCGCGCTCGAACGGGTTGTGTACGTTCCCAACTCCGTTCGCGGGGCGAGAGCGTACCAACGCGCACCCCGGAAGCGCTTCGACGCGTGTGCCTTCCCAGTAAGGCGCAACGCGGCGAAAACGTGAACCCCTGGTGCCGAAGCAACCGTTCCGTTCAGGCGGTACCGGCCTCGGCGGGCCGGCGGGTGCGCAGCGCGCCGCACGGGCGGCTGTCACCCCCGCTCCGTCAGCGTCCGAGGGCCGCCTTCATCATCTTCTGCGCGATCGGTGCGGCCAGGCCGTTGCCGCTGACCTCGGAGCGGGCCGCCCCGGAGTCCTCGACGACCACCGCGACCGCCACCTGCTTGCCGGTCGAGCCGTCCTTCGCGTACGAGGTGAACCAGGCGTACGGGGTGTTGCTGTTGTCCACGCCGTTCTGCGCGGTTCCCGTCTTGCCGCCCACCTCGGCTCCGTCGATCTTCGCGTTGCTGCCGGTCCCCTTGTCCACGACGGTCACCATGGCGCTGCGCAACTGCTCGGCCGTCGACTCCTTCACGACCCGCTCGGTGTCCCCGTCCGGGTACTCCTGGAGCGTCGAGCCGTCGGAGTCGGTCACCTTCGCGACCATGTGCGGTGCGGCCAGCTCGCCGCCGTTGGCCAGGGCGGCCGAGACCATGGCCATCTGCATCGGGGTCGCGGTCACCTCGAACTGGCCGATGCCGGTCAGAGCGGTCTGCGCCTTGTCCATGCCGGTCGGATACACACTCTCCGAGGCACGCACCGGCACGTCGAGCTTCTCCGTGTCGAAGCCGAAGGCGTCCGCCATCGCCTTCAGCTTGTCCTGGCCGAGATCGGCCGCCACCTTCGCGAAGACGTTGTTGCAGGAGTACTGCAGCGCGGTGCGCAGCGTGGCGTTCTCGCAGGGAGCCGAGGGGTTCTCGTTCGACAGGACCGTGCTCGTGTTCGGCAGGGTGTACGGATCCGGGCTGTCCGTGGGCTCGTCGACCGAGCTGTACAGGCCGTTGTCCAGCGCCGCCGAGGCCACCACCAGCTTGAACGTCGAGCCGGGCGGCAGCGGCTGCCTCAGCGCCCGGTTGACCAGCGGTTTGCTCTTGTCGTCGAGCAGTTTCTGCCAGGCGTCACCGTCCGTGGTCCCGCTGATGCCGGACGGGTCGTACGAGGGCGAGGAGACCATCCCCAGGATCCGTCCGGACGCCGGGTCCATCGCGACCGCCGCTCCCCGGTCGTCGCCGAGCGCCTCGGAGGCCGCCTTCTGCACGTCCGGGTCGATGGTCGTCAGCACGTCGCCGGGGGCCGTCTGCTCCCCGGTGAGGAGATCGGCGGGGTTCTTCAGTCGGTCGTCGGTGCCGTCGAGGACATCGCTGTAGATGCCTTCGAGCTGGGTGGCGCCGTAGGCCTGCGAGCTGTAGCCGGTGACCGCCGCGTACAGCTCGCCCCGGGGGTAGGTGCGTTTGTAGCGGAGGTCGTCGTCGTCCGTCTCCTTCGAACCGGTGACCGGGGAGCCGGCCACGATGATGTTCCCGAGCGGCTGCGCGTACTGCGCGATCGTGTTCCGCCGGTTGTGTTCGTCGTCTGCGAGCGCCTTGGCCTCGTACGCCTGCACCCAGGTCACCCGCACCAGCAGGGCGAGGACCATCAGCAGGCAGAAGACCGAGGCGCGCCTGATCGTCTTGTTCATCCCGCTGGAGGACGAACGGGGACACCGGGGGTGTTCCCGTCCGTGTTCCTTCTCACCGTATTCAAAGGCGGGCGGGCGGTGTCCCCGTCAGGCCTCGGCCTCCAGGGTGACCGGCCTCCGGTGCTCAGAGCCTGCGGGTCGCCAGGGTGAGCCGGTCGCGGGCGTCGAACAGGGCGTCCTTGACCATCTGCTCGTGCGCCGGCGTGAGCCGGGCGACCGGGACCGAGCAACTGATCGCGTCGCGCGCCGGAGTGCGGTACGGGATCGCGACGCCGAAGCAGCGCAGCCCCAGGGTGTTCTCCTCGCGGTCCACGGCGTACCCCTGCTCGCGGATGACCTGCAGTTCCTCGATCAGCTTCTCGCGGTCGGTGAGCGTGTGCTCCGTCAGGGCCGGGAGCGTCTCGGGCAGCATCTTGCGGACCTGCTCGTCGCTGTGGGTCGCCAGCAGCGCCTTGCCGAGCGAGGTGGAGTGCGCGGGCAGCCTGCGGCCGACGCGGGTGAAGGGGCGCAGATAGTGCTGGGACTGCCGGGTGGCGAGGTAGACCATGTTCGTCCCGTCCAGCCTGGCCAGGTGGATGGTCTCCGTGGTGTCGTCGGAGAGCCGGTCCAGGGTCGGCCGGGCGGCGGCGACCACTTCGTCGCCGTCGATGTACGAGGTGCCGACGAGCAGGGCGCGCACACCGATGCCGTACCGCGTGCCCGTGGCGTCGGTCTCCACCCAGCCGAGCTCCACCAGCGTGCGCAGCAGCATGTAGAGGCTGGACTTGGGGTAGCCGACGGCTTCCTGCACGGCGGCCAGCGAGTGCATACCGGGCCGCCCCGCGAAGTATTCGAGGAGTTCCACCGTCCGTACAGCGGACTTGACCTGCGCCCCACCGGACTCGCCAACCGACATGCCTGATGCCCCTTCCAGCCTTCTTGTACGACCCTGCGACTTCTTGCCAACACCGAGCGCCCGGAAATAGAGTTCCCGTGTATTCACGATCAGGAACTCTGTTCAGAATACCGAACAACTTCTCCTGTGTGGCAGTGGACCGGAAAGGAAACACGGTGGCAGCAGCACCAGTCTGGAGCGTCGACCCCCGAACCGGGAACCCGCGTGAGCAGGTTGCGGTGGAGGCTACAGCGGAGGAGGTCGACCGCGCGGTCCGGGCTGCGCACTCGGTGCGCGGAGCGCTGGCCGACCGCACCGTCCGCGCCGCGTTCCTCCGTACCGCGGCCGACCTGCTCGCCGAGGCCCAGGAACACGTCATCGAGGCCGCCGACGCGGAGACCGCGCTCGGCCCGGCCCGGCTGACCGGCGAACTCGCCCGCACCGCAGCCCAGCTGCGGGCCTTCGCCGAGGTCGTCGACGAGGGCGCCTTCCTCGACATCCACATCGACCACGAGGACGGCAGCCGGACCCCGCCCTGGCCCGACCTGCGCCGCTACAAGATCCCGCTCGGTGTCGTGGCCGTCTACGCCGCCAGCAACTTCCCGCTCGCCTTCTCCGTCCCCGGCGGCGACACCGCGAGCGCGCTGGCCGCGGGCTGTCCGGTCGTGGTCAAGGCGCACCCCGACCACCCGGCGACCTCGGAGATCTGTGCCTCGCTCCTGCGCAGGGCCGCGGCGCAGCACGGTCTGCCCGAGCACGTCCTGACCGTGGTCCACGGCTTCGAGGCGGGTGTCGAGCTGGTGAAGCACCCGCTCGTCTCCGCCGCCGGTTTCACCGGCTCGATCCGCGGCGGCCGCGCGCTCTTCGACGCCGCGGCGGCCCGGCCCACGCCGATCCCCTTCCACGGCGAGCTCGGTTCGCTCAACCCCGTCGTCGTCACCGAGGCGGCCGCCGCCGAACGCGGCGAACAGATCGGTGCCGGACTCGGCGGTTCGATGACCATGGGCGCCGGACAGTTCTGCACCAAGCCCGGCTTCGTGTTCGCCCCGTCCGGTGAGGCGGGCGACCAGCTGCTGAAGTCGCTGACCGAGACGGTGAGCGGGACGGGCGCCGGGGTCATGCTCGACCACCGGATGCGCGAGGCCTTCGTCCAGGGAGTGGCCGAACGGGCCGCGCTCCCCGACGTCGAGGCACCCGTCACCCCCGGCGCGGGCGGTGAGCACACGGTCTCCGCCGGCTTCCTCACCGTGCCGGCCCGGCGGCTGTCCGAGGAGGGACCCCACGACGCGCTCCTGGAGGAGTGCTTCGGCCCGGTCACCGTCGTGGCCCGCTACGACTCCGCGGACGAGGTCACCGCCGTGCTGTCCCGCCTGCCCGGGAACCTCACCGCCACCCTCCAGATCGCCACGGAGGAGGCCGACGGCAGCGCCGCCGGACTGCTGGCCGAGCTGACCCCGGTGGCAGGACGCGTCCTGGTCAACGGCTGGCCGACCGGCGTCGCCGTCGCGCCCGCCCAGCACCACGGCGGCCCCTACCCGGCCACCACCTCCACCTCCACCTCGGTCGGCGCCACCGCGATCGAGCGCTGGCTGCGCCCCGTCAGCTACCAGTCGACGCCCGAGGCACTGCTGCCGGCGGAGCTCCGCGAGGACAACCCGCAGAACCTGCCGCGCCGGGTCGACGGGCGCCGGGCATGACGGCGCTGCGGATCGACGCGCTCCCCTTCTCGCTGGAGCGCTTCGGCCCCGAGGGCGGGTGGACGTACGAGGACGGCGCGCTGACCGGCACGGCAGGCCCGAAGCAGGACCGTTTCGTCCCGCCGGGGGGCGACGCGCTGGAGCCCGCTTCCGACGCTCCGCGTCTGCTGGGCGTGGCGCCCGAGGGCGACTTCCAGCTGATCGCCCGGGTGAAGGTCGGCTTCGCCGCCGCCTTCGATGCGGGAGTGCTCTACCTCCATGTCGGCGAGCGGGAGTGGGCGAAGCTCTGCCTGGAGCTCTCCCCGGAACGCCCGACCGTCTGCACCGTGGTCACCCGCGGGCAGTCCGACGACGTGAACTCGGCCGTGGTGGAGGGGGACAGCTGCTGGCTGCGGATCAGCCGCACCGGCGGTGCGTTCGCCTTCCACGCGTCGGAGGACGGCGAACGGTGGACCTTCGTCCGCGTGTTCACGCTCGGCACGGAGGAGGAGCGGGCGGCCGCCCGTATCGGCTTCCTCGTCCAGTCACCGACCGGCGACGGCTGCGCCGCCTCGTTCGACCGGATCGCTTTCCGTCCCACCGCGCCCGGTGACCTGCGCGACGGCAGCTGACGGAGCCATCCACCCGCGGGGCGCGGACCCTCCCGGATCCGCGCCCCCGCTCGGAGGTCATGAGCGAGCTGCACCCGCCGGTCCTCCGTGCGCCCGTGTACGCCGTCGCGGGTCAGTTTCCGGCGGCGCGAACCACGCGGCGCGAACCACGCGGCGCGAACCACGCGGCGCGAACCACGCGGCGCGCGGCCGTCCCACGTGCTCCGGTTCGCCGGCGAGGACTGCGAGGACTGCGAGGAGTGCCGCGACCCGGGCGTCCCTCGCGTCAGTGATTCGTTCCCGCAGCCCAGAGGACGACATCACCGTCGACGACGGTGATGTTCCCGTCGCTCTGGAGTTTCAGCACCGCGTTCTCGTGCCCATCGGTCTGGCTCGCCCACACCGCCTGGTCCTCCGCGTTGTAGAGGACGAAGTTTCCGTCGGGCTGGAAGTCGGCTCGCGTGCCGGGGCCGCTGGCCCAGGTGTCCCAGCGCGCCTGGTTCGCCTCGTCGTAGGCGACAAGACCACCGTCGCGCTGGAAGACCAGCCGGATCCTGGCCGCGGAGATCTCCTCACCGGGCTGCAGTCTCATCGGTGAGTCGATCACCCGTTCCTCGGGCAGTTCCTCTTCCTTCTCGGCCTCCGGAACGCTGCCGGCCGGTGCGTCCGCGTTGTCGCCCGGGGCTGCGGCTGCCGTCTCCGACGGCGTCGCCCCTGCCTTCGCCCCGGCCCTCGTCCCGTCGGCCCCCTCCGTGCCATGCCAGGGCTGAAGCACCTGCAGGGTCGCGCCGACCGCGCACACCACCGCGACAGCGGCCACGGCCCCGGCGATCCTGCGTCGCCGCCGACGGTTTCCGCCGGCCTCGCCGGGCGGCACGACGGGGGGCGCCGACCGGGGGGACGCCACCACGACGTCGGTCGGCTGCACTGCCGTCGGCCCCGGAGGCGGGGTAGGTGCCGAACGGGCGGTGGCCGGGTGTGTCGGAGCCACCGCGAGTGTGACGCCCGGGGAATCCGAAGGGGAGTCCAGGACCGTGGGGGCAGGGGGGAGAACAGGCAGGCCGTCCGTCGGGTCGGCGGCGGCGATCCGTTGGTAGGCCGGATCATTCGCCAGGGAGGTGTGCGACTGGCACATCTCCACGATCTCCTCAGGCGCCGGCCTCCGGGCCGGGTCCCGCTGTGCGCAGGCCGTGATTATTTCGGCCAGTCCGGCGTCGACCCCGCCCAGGTCGATGTCGCCGTGCACGGTGCGGTAGGCGATTGCCGGGAAGGAACCGTCACCGTACGGGGGGCGGCCGGTGGCGGCGAAGGCCAGCGTGGCACCCAGCGCGAAGACGTCGGCGGCGACGCCGACCTCCTCTCCCTGCAGCGCCTCGGGGGAGGTGAAGCCCGGACTCCCGGCAGTGTGGCCGACCTGGGTCAGAGCGGCCTGCCCGGTTTCCCGGGCGATGCCGAAATCGATGAGCTGCGGGCCGACCGGAGAGAGGATGATGTTCTGCGGCTTGACATCCCGGTGCAGGATTCCGTGGACGTGGATGTCCGACAGCCCCTCGGCCAGCGCGGCCATGAGACCGAGGCAGAGCTGGGCGGGCAGCGCGCCGGACGCGCGCACGGCGGAGTGAAGGGTCCGGCCGGGCACGTACTCGGTGGCGAACCAGTACGGTGGGGCGTCCAGACCGGAGTCGATGAGCGAAGCGCTGTAGGCGCTGCGCATGGTGCGCAAGGTGCCCACCTCGCGGCGGAACCGCTCCAGCGCCTGTTCCTCGTACTGGAACTGGTCACTGATGACCTTGATGGCGACCGGTCGGCCGCCGGGTGTGCTGCCGAGGTAGACGGAGCCCATACCTCCCGCCCCGAGGCGGCCGGCGAGACGGTAGCGACTGATCCGGGCCGGATCTGAGTCGGTGAGCGGTTGCACTGAGCGGATTCCTCCTGGGTACCCTGCCGGAACGCACTGCTACCGCCCGGTTCTCGGACGGGCCGGGTGCCTTCGTGGAGAGCGGGCCACCCGCGCCGCAAGCTGCGTGGCTGTCAGGCCGCACCATCGCGGAGCGGCCGTTCAACGGATCATATGACAGCGTTCGGCACCCGAAGTCCCCGCCGCACGGGGGGCGGTGGCGCGGGGCCACGGGGCAGCGGCACCCGGCAGGGCCCGTGCCGGCGCTGACGACTCCGCCCGTGCACCGGCACTCGGCATGCGGCCTGCGTCGAGGCGCCGGTGACGTTCCGGTGTGCCGTTCACCTTCCTGATGATCTTCGTCCACGCCGCGTGTGCCCGCTCCCTTGTGCTCGCCACGGCGGGGCTGCCGTCCCCGGGCAGCCTCGTACGGACACGCGTGCGCGGCCCCGCCCCGGCCTCGGGAATCCCGAACGGCAGCGGAAGGTTGAATGACGCACGGAGGGATCCTCCGTCCTGTGCGAATCCGAGTGGGAGAGTAGAAGAGTCATGCGCGTCGAGATATGGAGCGACATCGCCTGCCCGTGGTGCTACGTAGGAAAGGCACGCTTCGAGAAGGCGCTGGCCGGGTTCGCGCACCGCGACGAGATCGAGGTGGTCCACCGCTCCTTCGAGCTCGACCCCGGCCGGGCCAAGGGCGACACCGAGCAGGTCATCGACATGCTCGCGCAGAAGTACGGCCGCACCATCGAGGAGGCCCGGGGGATGGAGGCCAACGTCGCGGCGAACGCGCAGGCCGAAGGGCTCGGCTACCGGACCGAGGGGCGCGACCACGGCAACACCTTCGACATCCACCGGCTGCTCCACCTCGCCAAGGCCCGCGGACGCCAGGACGAGCTGCTGAGCCTCGTGTACCGGGCGAACTTCGCCGAGGAGCGCTCCGTCTTCGACGACGCGGTGCTGGCCGACCTGGCCGTCGAGGCCGGGCTCGACGCCGACGAGGCGCGTGCGGTGCTGGCCGACCCCGGGACGTACGCCGACGACGTGCGGGCCGACGAGCGCGAGGCGGCCGAACTGGGCGCCAACGCCGTGCCGTTCTTCGTGCTCGACCGGCGCTACGGCATCTCGGGCGGACAGCCCGCGGAGGTCTTCACCCAGGCCCTGGAGCAGGCGTGGAAGGACCGCGAGGTTCCCGGCCTGACGCAGGTCGGCGGCGACGCGGCGGCCTGCGACGCGGACGGGGCCTGCGAAGTACCCGCAGCGAACGCGTCCGACCAGCGCGTATAAGGACTCCTTGGGCGCGCCGCTCAAACTCGTGTGATTGACGTGGGGTTGAGCGGCCGTCAGGCTGTCCCGCATGGAGACTTCTGCGATCGATCAGGCCAGGGCCAACGAATTCGCATCCGGGACCACCTATCTCAACACCTCCAGCTACGGCCTGCTGCCGCGTCGTGCCGTCGAGGCCGTCAGGACGCTGGCCGACGAGTGCGCCGCAGGCGTCCGGGCCGGGGCGGGCAGCTTCGAGTCGGTGGACGCCGCCCGCGCCGGCTTCGCCAGGATCGCCGGTGTCACACCCGCACGGGTGGCCGTCGGCAGTTCCGTCGCCGCCCATGTGGGGCTCGTCGCCGCCTCCCTGCCGGCGGGCGCCGAAGTCCTCGCGCCGACCGGGGAGTTCAGCTCGGTCGTCAGCCCGTTCGCGGTGCGTGGCGATCTGAAGATGCGCTACGTCCCGCTGGCCGGACTGGCCGACGCCGTTCGGCCGGGGACCGCACTCGTCGCCTTCTCGGCCGTCCAGTCGGCCGACGGCCGCGTCGCCGACCTGGACGCGGTCCGCGCGGCCGCGGCCGCGCACGGCGCCCGCACGCTGCTCGACGCCAGCCAGTCGGCCGGATGGCTGCCGCTCGACGCCGCGCCGTACGACTACACCGTCACCGGTGGGTTCAAGTTCCTGCTGTGCCCCCGGGGCACGTCGTTCCTGACCGTGACCGAGGACGCGCAGGAGGCCGTGCCGTCGCTCTACGCGGGATGGGTCGCGGCCGAGGACCGCTGGAACAGCACGTACGGGCCGGTCGGGGAGCTGGCCGTGGACGCCCGGCGTTTCGACGAACCGGTCGCGTTCCTCTCCTACCACGGGGCCGAGCAGTCCCTCGACCTGCTGGACGGGGTCGGGGTGGACGCCGTGTACGCACACGCCACCGGGCTCGCCGCCCGCTTCCGGGAGGGGCTGGCCGCCCTCGGGCACGAGTCGGTCCCCGGCACCTCCGCGATCGTCGCCGTACCCGGACTGGGAGGCCGGGAGCCCGACCTGGCCGCGGCCGGCGTGATGGTCTCCGCCCGGGCGGGGAACCTGAGGGCCGCCTTCCACCTGTACAACACGGAGGCCGACGTCGACCGCGCGCTGGACGTGCTGTCCGGCTGAGCTAGCGCGCGGGGCGGTCCCCGGCCTCGTTGCAGAGGTTCTCCTCCACCTTGGCGAGCAGCCGGGTCAGCTCCGCGCGCTCGGCCGGGCCGAGCCCCGCGAGGGTGCACTCCTCCAGGCCCGACCAGGCGTCGCGCACCTCGTCGTGCAGGGCGCAGCTCTTCTCGGTCGCCTCGACCAGGACGGCCCGGCCGTCGTCCGGGTCCGGGCGGCGGCGTACGTGCCCGGCCTGTTCGAGGCGCTGGAGCATCTTGGTGACGGTGGACGGGTCGAGGTCCATGGCCTTGATCAGCTCCGCCTGCCGGACCGCCCCGGTGTCCCACAGGTGCATCATCAGGAACTCCTGCTGGAGCCGCTCGGGCTGGCCTACCTGCACGTCCTGGAGCAGGCCGGCACCCGTGAGCTGACGCTCGCGCTGCGCAAGCAGTTCACCGGAACCCTCGTCATCAACGTGTTCTCCGAAGGGCCGACCGGCCCCGAGCACCACACGGTGATCGACGACGGGATCGCCGACATCATCGCCTACGGCGCACTGTTCCTCGCCAACCGGGACCTGCCGGCCCGGCTGAAGGCCGGCGGGCCCTTCAACACCCCGGACCCGTCGACCTTCTTCGGCGGCGACGCGAAGGGCTACACCGACTACCCGGCGCTGGACGCCTGAGCCCGACGCCCTCCTACGCCGACTCCCGGCGGACCAGTTCGGTGGGGAGTATGACCGCGGCCGGGTCCTCCCCACCGATCTGCGCCAGCAGCACCCGCACCATCTCCGCGCTGATCCGGTCCCACGGCTGACGGACCGTCGTCAGCGCGGGGCGTGCCGCGAGCGCGGCGGGGGAGTCGTCGAAGCCGCCGACCGCGATGTCCTGCGGCACCCGCCGGCCGGCCCGCTCCAGCGCGGTCAGCACCCCCTGTGCCATCAGGTCGGACGCGACGAACACCGCGTCGACGTCCGGGGCACGTTCCAGCAGGAGCGCGGCCGCAGCCTCACCGCCCGAGCGGCTGTAGTCGCCCGGCACGATCAGGGTCCCGTCGGCCGGTAGCCCGCACTCGGCGAGCGTCTCGCGGTAGCCCGCCAGCCGGTCCACCCCGCCCGGGGTGTCCAGCGGTCCGGTGACCGTGGCGATCCGGCGGCGCCCCGACCCGTGGAGGAAGCGGACCATGTCCCGGGCGCCGTCGCGGTCGTCCGCCGCCACATAGCTGACCTTGGATCCCTGCCCGAGTGGCTTCCCGCAGGCCACCAGCGGCACGCCGGCCTCGTGCAGCTGGGCGGCCACCGGGTCGCCGGAGTGGTTGGAGACCAGCAGCACCCCGTCCACGTGCCCGGCGATGTACCGCATGTTGCGGCGCCGCTCCGCCTCCGTACCCGCGATCATCAGCAGCAGCGGGATGTCGTGCGCCGCGAGCGCGGTGGTGCAGCCGCGCAGCAGCACATTGAAGTTCGGGTCCTCGAAGAAGCGTTCCTGGGGCTCGGTCAGCAGGAACGCCACCGAGTCGGAACGCCCGGTGATCAGGGACCGGGCATGCCGGTTCACGGTGTAACCGGTCCGTCTGATGGCGGACTGAACCGCGTCGAGCGCGGCCGGGCTGACGTTGTGACCGCCGTTGAGCACCCGGGAGACCGTGCCCCGGGAGACCCCGGCCTCCCGGGCGACGTCGTGGATCGTCGGTGGCCGGCGGCGTCCCGTGCCGTTCTGTTCTGTGCGGCTCATGAAGCATGATCTTTCATCAAGGGAAGCCCTGTTGAGGAGCTGTCAGGACTTTACGGCGCCGGAGAGCAGGTCGAGGCTCCAGAACCGCTGGATCACGAGAAACAGCGCGATCAGCGGGATGATCGCCAGCAGCGCGCCCGTGATGACCAGTGTGTAGAGCGCCGGGGTGTTCGAGCCCTGCTGCAGCAGCGTGTAGAGACCCAGGGTCACCGGGAACTTCTCGTCGTCGCCGAGCATGATGTACGGCAGGAGGAAGTTGTTCCAGACCGCCACGAACTGGAACAGGAACACCGTCACCAGGCCCGGCAGCATCATCGGCAGCGCGATGGTCCGGAAGATCCGCCACTCGCCGCCGCCGTCCATCCGTCCGGCCTCGATCACGTCGGCCGGCACGGCGGCCGACGCGTAGATCCGGGCGAGGTAGACGCCGTACGGGGAGAGGATCAGCGGCAGCAGCACCGAGAGGTAGGAGTCGGTCATGTCCACCTCGGCCAGCAGCAGGTACTGCGGCACGGCAAGGATCACCGGCGGCATCAGGACCCCGGCGAGCAGGATGTTGAAGACGGTCTCCTTCCCGCGGAAGCGGTACACGGCCAGCGCGTACCCCGAGACCGCGGACACCGCGGTGGAGAGCAGTGCGCCCACCCCGGCGTAGAAGGCCGAGTTGGCCATCCACCTCCAGTACACCCCGTCCCGGTACTCGGTCAGTTCGGCGACGTTGTCGGTGAAGCCGGAACCGGGCAGGAAGGTGAAGGTGGAGAACAGCTCGCTGCCGGACTTCGTCGAGGCGACCAGGACCCAGGCGACGGGCAGCAGGCAGTACAGGGCGCCGAGGAGCAGCGCGGCCGTGGGGACGAGCGGTCGCCGCCGGCGGCCGGGGGTGGCGAGGGACTGCGTACTCATCGGGAGTCTCCCTGCTTCGTACGGGAGTTGGCCGCCTTGAGGAAGCCGAAGGACAGGGCGAGGGTGGCGACGGCGATGATGACCGCCTGGGCCGCCGCCGCGTGGATGTCGTTGTTGACGAAGGCGTCCTGGTAGACCTTCATCAGGGGACTCCACGTGGTGGAGAGGGAGTTGGTCAGCGGTTTCAGGGTGGTGGGCTCGCTGAAGACCTGGAGTGTCGCGATGATCGAGAAGAAGAAGGTCAGGATCAGGGACGGCGCCACCATCGGGATCTTGATCCGCAGCGCGATCTGCAGCTGTGAGCAGCCGTCGATCCGCGCGGCTTCGAAGATCTCGGCGGGGATCGCCCGGAGCGACGTGTAGATCACGATCATGTTGAAGCCGGTACCGCCCCACACTGCGATGTTGGCGAGCGAGAGGTACAGCGGCCCGCCGTCCAGCAGATCGGGCTGCGGAAGCCCCATCGCGTCGAGCAGGTACAGGAAGGGGCTGACGTCCGGCAGGTACAGGAAGCCCCACATCAGCGCGGCGATGACGCCGGGGATCGCGTACGGCAGGAAGATCGCCAGCCGGGTGAAGCCGCGCACCCGGAGCCCGTCGGTGTCCAGCAGCAGGGCGAACAGCAGGGCGAGGCCGAGCATGACCGGGACGACGATCGCGCCGTACCCGAGGATGCGCAGCGCGCCGTGCAGCAGCTCAGCGTCGGAGAGCGCGTCCGTGTAGTTGGCTACGCCGGCCCAGATCTCCTCCCGTGCGTCCTTGCCGAGACCCAGTCCCTTGACCTCGGTCCTGCGGAAGCTGAGGTACACGGCGTAGCCGATGGGGAGCGCGAAGAAGAGCAGGAACAGGAGGGTGGCGGGGACCAGGAAAGCGTACGGGGCGCTCTTGACCCCGTACGCCTTCCTGCGGGGTGTACGAGTCACTCCGAGACCCCGAAGCCCTGCTTCTTCAGGTCCGCGACGGTGGCGTCCTGCATGGCGGTCAGCGCGGGGCCGAAGTCCGACTTGTTCTTGGCGGCCGCGGCGAAGTTGTCCTTGAAGGCGCTGTACGCGACGTTGACGTTGGGGCCCCAGGCCGCGGGGGCGGTGCCCTGGGCGATCTTGGCGGCCTCGGTGTAGAAGTCGGGCTGGTTGGAGAAGTAGTCCGGAGCCTTCGACAGGGCGCCCCCGGTCTGGGCGGCCGTGGCGGCGGGGTAGATGCCGCCCTCCTTCACCAGCGCGGCGAGCGCCGTCGGATCCGTGTTCAGCCACTTCGCGAAGGTGGCGGCGGCCTTCTTGTTCTTGGAGTCGTTGGTGACGGCGGTGGAGGAGCCGCCCCAGCTGCCGGTGACGTTCTCACCGGCCTTCCACTGGGGGAGCGGGGCCATCGCCCACTTGCCCTTCGTCTCGGGAGCGGCGGTGGTCAGGGTGCCCGGCGCCCAGACGGCGCTGACCCAGGCGACCTGCTTGCCGGTGTTGAGCGCCTTGTTCCAGGCCGGGGTGTACATCGGCTGGTTGTCGATGGCCCCCTCCTTCACCAGGCCGCCCCAGAAGTCCGCGACCTTCTGCGTGGCCGGATCGTCGATCGCGACCTTCCACTTGTCGCCGCCGGTGGTCCACCACTTCGCGCCCGCCTGCTGGGCGAGGCCCGCGAAGAGGCCCGAGTCGTTGGACGAGAAGGTGGTGAGGTCCTTGTCCGGCGCCTTCTCCTTCAGCGCGCGGGCGGTCTCGGCGAACTCGTCCCAGGTGGTGGGCACGGTCAGGCCGTACTGCTCGAAGAGGTCCTCGCGGTAGTAGAACATCAGCGGGCCGGAGTCCTGCGGCAGGGCGTACAGGGCGTCGGAGCCGAGCGTCGCCTGCTGCCAGATCCCGTCGGCGAACTCGCCCTCGGCGTCGCCCGCCTCCTCGGATATGTCCGCGAGGACGTCGTTGGAGACCAGGGTGGGGAGCGCCTGGTACTCGGCCTGGACCAGGTCGGGGGCCTTGTGGGCCTTCGCCGCCGTGATGATCTTGGTGACCAGGTCGTCGCCCGAGGCCTGCTTCTTCACCGTGACGGTGATACCGGCCTCCTTGCCGGGGCCCTCGTTCCAGATGTCCGCGACCTTGTCCAGGCCGGGAGCCCACGCCCAGTAGGTCAGCGACGCGGGCCCGGACGCGGCCGGCTCGTCGCCGCCGTCGTCCGTGCCGCACCCCGAGAGCAGGGCGGTGGCGGCGAGAGCGGCGGCGGTGGACACCGCGACGGTGCGGTATTTCATGGGTTCTCCCCTGACGAGACGAACGACGAGACGAACGACGAGACGAGCAGACGCATCGGCCGACCGGCCGGAAAGGCGCTGTGAGCGTTCACAGTAGAGAAACGAAACCGACACTTGTCAATGGTTGTTGCTGTGCGGTTATGTTGGGCCTGCGCCGCCGAGAGTGTGTGTGCACGTTCCCAGAAGTTGTCCCGAAGAGCCAGGAGCTGTCCATGCCGCACTCAGAACCCGCTCCCTACCCGGTCGGCCTGCACCAGCTCGCCTTCGGCGGCGACTACAACCCTGAGCAGTGGCCCGAAGAGGTCTGGCACGAGGACGTACGCCTGATGCGGGAGGCCGGCGTGACCATGGTCAGCGTCGGCATCTTCTCCTGGGCGCTCCTGGAACCCGAGCCGGGCACCTACGACTTCGGCTGGCTCGACCGCCTCCTGGACCTGCTGCACGTCAACGGCATCCGCGCCGACCTCGGCACCCCCACCGTCGCCCCGCCGGCCTGGTTCTACCGCGCCCACCCCGAGGCCCTGCCGGTCAGCCGGGACGGGGTCCGCTACGCCTTCGGATCACGCGGCGCCATCTGTCACAGCTCCGCCCCCTACCGCGCGGCGGCGGCGAACATCACCGAGCAGCTGGCCCGCCGCTACGCGAAGCACCCCGCCCTCGCGATGTGGCACGTCCACAACGAGTACGGCGTCCCCGTCAGCGCCTGCTACTGCGACAGCTGCGGCGCGCACTTCCGCCGCTGGCTCGCCGCCCGGCACGGTTCCGTCGAGGCGGTCAACAAGGCCTGGGGCACCGCCTTCTGGGGCCAGCGCTACCGAAGCCTCGACGACATCGACCCGCCCCGCACCACGCCGACCGTCGGCAACCCCGCCCAGCAGCTGGACTACGCCCGCTTCGCCGACGCCACCATGCGGGAGAACTTCACCGCCGAACGCGACGTCCTGCACCGGCTCGCCCCCGGCATCCCGGTCACCACCAACTTCATGACCGCCCTCAGCCAGTGCGAATCCGTCGACTACTGGGCCTGGGGCCGCGAGGTCGACCTCGTCACCAACGACCACTACCTGATCACCGACGGCCGCCGCACCCACGTCAACCTCGCCATGGCCGCCGACCTCACCCGCTCCGTGGCGGGCGGCGCACCCTGGCTGCTGCTGGAGCACTCCACCAGCGGCGTCAACTGGCAGCCCCGCAACCCCGCCAAGCGCCCCGGCGAGATGGCCCGCAACAGCCTCTCCCACGTCGCCCGGGGCTCCGAGGGCGCGATGTTCTTCCAGTGGCGGCAGTCCCGGCGCGGCGCCGAGAAGTTCCACTCCGCGATGGTCCCGCACGCCGGCACCGACTCGCGGATCTGGCGCGAGGTGAGCGCGCTCGGCGCCGGGCTCGGCCTGCTGGAGGGCATCCGGGGCACCCGGACCGTCGCCGACGTGGCGATGATCTGGGACTGGCAGTCCTGGTGGGCGCAGAGTCTGGAGTGGCGCCCCAGCGAGGAGCACGACGCCCGCGAGCGCGCCGACACCTTCTACGCCTCGCTCTTCGACCGCCACCTCACCGTCGACTTCGCCCACCCCGACGCCGATCTCAGCGGCTACCCGCTGGTCGTCGTCCCCGCCCTTTACCTGGCCACCGAGGAGACCGGACGGAATCTGCGCCGCTACGTCGAGCAGGGCGGCACCCTGGTCGTCTCGTACTTCTCCGGCATCGTCGACGCCGACGACGCGGTGCACCCCGGTGCCTACCCGGGTCCGCTCCGGGACGTGCTCGGGCTGACGGTCGAGGAGTTCTCCCCGCTCGGCGAGGGCGGCACCGTCCGCCTGATCACCCCCGAGGGCGCCCCCGAGGGACCGGAGCTGACCGGCGACCTCTGGTCGGACGTGGTGATCCCGCGCGGCGCCGAGACCCTCTGGTCGTACGCCGACGGCATCCCGGCGGGCCGCCCCGCCGTCACCCGCAACCGGCTCGGCGAGGGCACCGCCTGGTACATCTCCACGCGGCTCTCCGGCCCGGATCTGGACGCCGTCCTGGACCGCGCCGCCGCCGACGCCCGCATCGAGCCCCGCACGAGCCTGCCGTACGACGTCGAGGTCGTGCGCCGCACCGGCGACACCGGCAGCTACCTCTTCGTGATCAACCACACCGACGCCGAGGCCGCAGTGGCGCTGGACGCCCCCGGCACCGAACTCCTCACCGACGAGGCCGCCGTGGGCAAGCTCGCCGTTCCGGCGGGCGCGGTCCGCGTCGTACGGCTCGCCGGCTGAGGCGCACACCCACAGGGAATCCCGCACAACTGTCGAAGGGACATCGACGATGTACGGAACGACGCACACCCGCGCGAAAGCGGCAGGGGCGGTGGCCGTGCTCTCCGGCCTCGTGTTCGCCGCACTCCCCGCCCAGGCCGCCCACGCGGCCACCGCTCCCGTCAACACCGGCTTCGAGTCCGGGGCCACCGGCTGGTCGACGTACTCGGCCGGAGGCCAGAACGCCGCCTCCTTCACCGAGGCGGGCGGCCACGGCGGCAGCACCCGGCTCAGCCACTGGTCGGCCTCGGCGTACAAGGTCGAGACCTACCAGTACCTGAGCGGCCTGGCCGACGGCACGTACACCCTCAGCGCCTGGGTGCGCTCCGGCGGCGGCCAGAACTCCGCCTACCTCGCCCTGCGCAACTGCGGCTCCGCCGAGCAGCGCACCGACCTGCCGCCGACCGCGGACGGCGCGTGGATCCGGCTCGTCACCTCCGTCAAGGTGACCGGCGGCGCCTGCACGATCAGCCTCAACTCCGACGCGCACGCGGGGGAGTGGGCGAACTTCGACGACATCACCTTCACCCCCGGGAGCACCGGACTGAGCGTCAGGGGCGGCGACCTCTCCACCCTCCCGAAGAACGAGGCGCACGGCGCCACGTACCGCGACGCGAGCGGCAGGGCGGGGGACGCCATGAGCATCCTCAAGGGCTCCGGGATGAACTACGTACGCCTCAAGGTGTGGGTGAACCCGGCCGACGGCTACAACGACAAGGCGCACGTCCTGGCCATGGCCAAGCGCGCCAAGGCCCTCGGCATGAAGACGCTCATCGACTTCCACTACTCCGACGCCTGGGCCGACCCCGGCAAACAGAACAAGCCCGCGGCCTGGGCGGGGCACGGCTACGCCCAGCTCCGCACCGACGTCTACGACCACACCTACGACGTGCTGAACGCGCTCAAGGCCCAGGGCACCACGGCCGACATGGTGCAGATCGGCAACGAGATCAACGGCGGGATGCTCCGGCCGGAGGGCTCCACCGCCAACTGGTCCCAGCTGGCGGGCCTGATCACCTCGGGGGCGAACGCGGCCAAGGCGGTCTCCTCCGGCACGAAGGTGGCGCTGCACCTCGCCGAGGGCGGCGACAACGCGGGCACCCGCTGGTGGTTCGACAACGCCGTGGCGCAGAAGGTGCCCTTCGACGTCATCGCCCTCTCCTACTACGGCTACTGGCACGGCCCGCTGTCCGAGCTCCAGACCAACCTCGACGACGCCGCCTCCCGTTACGGGAAGCCGGTGCTGGTCGCCGAGACGGCCTACGCCCACACACTGGCGAACGGCGACGGCCTGGAGAACAACGTGGCCACCGCCGGCCAACTGGCCGCCGGCTACCCGGCGACCCCGTCCGGCCAGGCGGCGAACCTCCGCGACGTCATGAACGTCGTCGAGGCCGTCCCGAACGGCCGAGGGCTCGGCGCCGTGTACTGGGAGCCGGCCTGGACCGCGGCGAAGGGCAGCGGCTGGGACCCGGCCGACCCGTCCTCGGGCAACGCGTGGGAGAACCAGGCGGTGTTCGACTACAACGGCAAGCTGCTCCCGGCGGCCGCCTGGTTCTCGCACAGGTAGCCCGCACCGCCGGGCATCCGGACCGTGGCACCCGCCGGCGACGGAGCGGGCATTCAGAGAGGGCGTGAGCCCTCGACGTTGGCCACCACCGTCCGGAGGACCTTGAGCGCGGCCACGTACTCCGCGTCGCTGATCCCCTGGTGGGCCTCGGCGCGGAGACCGGTCGCCAGCTCGCGCAGCCGCACCCGGGCTGCCTCGCCGTCGTCGGTGAGGTGCAGTCGCTGCCCGTCCTCGCTGCCGAGCCAGCCGCGGTGGAGCAACTGGGCGACGACCCTGGAGACGTCGTGCGGTCCGTCGGCGAGGGGCGTGAGCTGGGTGACGACCTCCTCACGGGTGGGTGCGGCCGGCCCGCCGTGCACCCGGTTGAGCACCCAGTACTGCGGCTGCGTGACGTCGATCCCGGCCATGGCGTCCCGCAGGCGGCGGGTGACGGCCGCGTGGGCCAGGCCGCTCCAGTATCCGATGGGCTGTGTGACCAGTGCGTCGTCGGTGGCCGCAGGGTCTGCCGGCGCCTGATCGGTGAGGGTGGTGCTGGTCGGCCGTTCCACGGCTGGGACGCTACCGGAACTTCCCGCCCGGACATCGCCGGGCGGGACAACCGGCCGCGATATGGCCGGTTCCGTCAGCTCACCCGGCCAGCGGCGTACCGTGCCACTTCCACGACGTGACACGGTCGCGGCCCGGCAGATCGGTGCGGCCTGTGGACCACAGCAGGACGGTCCACCGGTCCTCGTCGTCCGGGGCGTCGGGGAAGAGCCGGGCCAGCACCCGGTCGCAGAGGTCCCTGGGAGGGGTCCAGGAGATTGAGAGCCCGGCGGCGACGTCGTGGGTGTGCACCAGGGTCTCGACGATGCCCATCGCGGCGAAGCCCTCCGGGTCGGAGACGCCGTACGCATGGTGGGAGCGCACATCCGCAGGGGTCGTCCGCACCATCGCGCTCAGCAGGGCGCCGCTCGCCTCCAGCGTCTGGAGCAGCCCGGCGCTTCCCGTCTCCGGATCGGCGAACACCATGTTCCAGGGGCCGCCCTCGCGCCGGGGGGCGAAGTGATACGGCACCAGACGGTCCTGCGGCGGCTGGCGCGGGCCGAGCTGGACCGCGTAGGAGAACAGATCGTCGCTCAGGTGCTCGACGGTCTCCCAGCAGTCCCACTCCAAGGTCCCCGCAGGGGTGCGCCAGCCGTCCCCGGGAGCCTGCGCCATGACGTCCACCGCGAGCCGTACCGCCAGCGTCACGTCGTCGGCGGTGACGGGCAGCCGGGTACCGGTCAGCGCGGCGCGTTCCCCCGCACCGCACTCCACGCAGAACTCGTTGCCCTCCGGATCCGCCAGGGTCGCCCAGCCCCTGCCGTTGGGCTTGCGGTGGTCGGCGACCAGCGTGGCGCCGACAGCGAGCAGCCGCTCGACCTCCTCGTCACGGGTGCGGTCCTCGGGGCGGACGTCCAGGTGGACGCGGTTCTTGGCGCGCTTGGGTTCGGGCACCGTGACGAAGAGCAGCGCCGCCCCCGGCGCCCCTACGAGTGCCTCGGGGTCACCGGGACGGTCGTCGTCGGCCAGGGGGGAATCGAGCACCTCGGCCCAGAACCGGGCCAGTTCGTAGGCGTCGGCGCAGTCGATGGTGATGTGCTGTACGAGCGAAGTCATGGGCGCCACTGTCGCCGCTGACCCGGGCCCGGGTCCAGCGAGTTGCACGGCCGGGCAGGTGCTTCGCCCTACACGTGGGGCAGCGCGGCTCGCACTACGGCTCGTGCCAGGTCAGTGCCTTCGGAAAGCGTGTCGAGCGGGAGCGGCTGCGTGGCGAGAGCGCCCTCGTGCAGCAGGAGGAGCTGGGTGGCGAGGGTGGCGGGGCCCGAGCAGCCCGCCGCCCCGGAGGGCATCGACGTCGCACTCGACGTCGTCGCCGGGGACCTGGTGGGTGACGGACTGCCACTGCTGAACGAAGGCGGCCGGTGGGTCGTCGCCGGTGCGCTCGGAGGGTACGACGTGACCTTTGACGTGCGGCGCCTCTACCTGCACAACGCACAGGTGATCGGCTCCTCGATGCACACGCCCACGCACTTCGGCCTCCTCGTGGACCTGGCTCGTCGCGGCGAGATCCAGCCCGTCATCGCCGCGACGTTCCCTCTGGACCAGGCCGCTCGGGCGCAGGAAGAGCTGGACGGCAGGGGGCATGTGGGGAAGCTCGTTCTGCGTCCCCAGGAATAGATCGACGATCTCAGGTGGGTTCCGTGGTGAGTCGGCGACAGTTGAATACGCGAGCCGCCGGTATCGATCCCCACTTCGGCATCGGTTCCAACAGGGCGATCCATAGAGTGGCCTGATGATCTCGACAGTGGGTCCCCTGGAACTGCTCGTGCTGGTGCCGGTGGCACTCCTCGTACTCTGCCTGCCGCCGGTCATCGCCCACCGCAGAGGAGTGGAGCGCCTGGGCCTCGTCATCGTGGTCAGCCTGATCGGTGCCGTCACGGGGCTGTTCTGGTTCGTGGCCCTGGTCATGGCGCTGTCGATGCGTACCCGCGGCCCCGCCCCGACGCTCCGGCCGAGCGGCTGAACCGGCCTGCGGTCCGCCTCCTGGGGTCACCCTTCAGTTGCCGCTCAGCGGCGAATCCCATGTGCGGTCGTGCCGTGGCCTGCCCATCAGGTGGGTGAGCAGGTTCTTCGCCGTGTTCGCGGCAGTGTCCCGTGGAGCACCTGCGGCAATCAGGGCGGCACTGAGCCTGGCCGGCCCCGTCTCCGGCACGTCCAAGTCGTCGAGAAGGGGAAGGGCCAGCAGGAGGCGGGCGGCAGAGTCCTCGACACCGTCGGCCGCAGCGTCGGGGCTGTCGGCCATGCGAACCAGTTCGTGCCATGTCAGCCCGGTCTCCGTGAACCCTCCCTCCCAGCTGGCGATCTGCTGCGCATGGCTCCGGCCCGGACGGGTGAGGAGGTAGTCGATGCCGTAGTCGCCCACCACGTTGCGGTAGACCACCGCGGCTCCGGGGCCCTCTGCGGCGGGCAACCGGAACACCGGCCAGTTCTCGGGATCGAAGAGGATCTCGGCGACGGCGTCGGTATCGGCGCCGTCGTCGCCGAACCACTCCGGAACGGGCCGCTCGGCGCCTGCGCCGGTACCGCACATCGCCATGAGGTGGTTCGACCAGAAGCCCGGTCGGGCCAGCAGCGACTCCCCGGCAACCAGAGGACCGTCGTCATATCCCTTGATCAGCACTCTGTGAGCATCTCACCGGCCACCGAAACGGCCTGACGCAGGATCGGAGCGGCGGCGCCTCCACCCCGGAGGCGGCGGTTCCCATCCCTTCGGGTTCGATGGCAGCATCGCGTGACGCAACCGCGTTCGCGGGCGCAAGGGGGGAACGGATGTTGCTCTTTGGTGTGCTGGCCCTGATGCTGTTCATCCTGGTCATCGTCTGGGTGGCCCTCGGAGTGCACGGTCTGCTTCTCGGCCGCATGCCCGGGCACTGGCTGCAGAGGCGAGTGCGGCAGCCGAGGGTCTGGGGAGCGGGCGCCCTGCTGATACCGGCCAGCGGGTACGCACACTCACCGTCACTCCTCGTCGTGGGAATCGGCCTCGTCGCACTGGGGCACGTCATGAAGCCCACGCGATGAGTCCGCTGACCGCGAATCCCGGCACTCGGCCGACGCGGGCCGGGCGCCGGTCGGACAGCGCCGAACGCGCCTGCCTTGACGCCCGTCACGAAGGAGGCGAACGAGGCGGTGGGCAGGTCCAGGACGGGGCCATCCGGATTCTTCGAGTCGCGGACGGGGACCATGCCGTGCGGGCCGGCGAGGTCGGCGGCGACCTCGACACAGGCGCCACCGTTGTCGCTGTAGGAGGACTTGATCCAACGGGGGGTGTCGGTCGTCATGGGACGCCCGTTCGCAACTGGCTGATCATGGCAACGGATGCCGCCTGAGGCATCGATTCGGCCTGCAGTTGATGGTAGGCCGTCAACAGGGGCAGGACGACAGCGCTTTCGCGTTCGAGCTGGCCGCGCTGGGCGGACTCGGCGGACGCCATGACCGACCGGTCCGGCATCGTAAGGATGTACAGGGGCAGATTGAACTGCACGTGGAAGCCGCGCACGGTGCCCCGTCCAGCGGACTCCGGCAGTGACGAGCCGGCCAGGGGTATGCGGAAGGGGCGGGACGCGATGCGTCCCGCCCCTTCCGCATACCCGTCGTACGGCCCTACTTCACCGGTGTGAAGTCGCGTGCCCCGATGAACTCGGGGCGGCGGACCGGAGCCGAGAAGGGCTCCTGCGCGGTGTTGTCGACGCTGTTGAACACGAT
>NZ_JBEXYB010000019.1:0-151856 GCF_040630715.1 Streptomyces sp. NPDC005752
GGGTCCAGCGCGGGACGCGTCGCGTCACCGAACGGGTCGTTGCCACGCCAGCCCACGGTCCACAGACCGAAGGTGAACCTGTCCGCAGGGGTGGGGGTGAAGCGATCCGTCATGGTGTGTGTCCGCCTTCGCCTGCCTGGGGTCCGGGACCGCCGTCCGCAGCCCGAGCCTATTTGTTCACTGACATGATTAATTATGCACACCGCACCCCGTGCTCGTAACCCCCCGAACGACGAAACGAGGGTCACCCCTGTTCCGGTCGCCCTCGATCACGTAATTTGTTTGTCGCACTCCCAAAACCGCACCGCCAGATCCGCACGAGAAGAGGTAGCCCATGCCGCCGCGTACCGTCGTCATCGGCGTGGACAGCTCCACCCAGTCCACCAAGGCTGCAGTCACCGACACCGAGACGGGTGAACTGCTCGCCGTCGGCCGCGCCCCGCACGTCGTCACGGGTGAGGGCGGTGCACGCGAGACCGACCCGGAGGTCTGGTGGCTTGCGCTCTGCGATGCCGTCGCGGCCGGGCTGAAGGAGTCCGGGCTCTCCGCTTCCGCCGTCGTCGGCATCGCCGTCGCGGGACAGCAGCACGGCCTCGTGACCCTCGACCGGACCGGCCGCCCGCTGCGTCCCGCGCTCCTGTGGAACGACACGCGCTCCGCGCCGCAGGCTGCCGCGCTCGTCGCCGAGCTGGGCGGCCCCGAGGCGTGGACCGCGCGTACAGGCACGGTGCCCGTCGCGTCCATGACCGCGACGAAGTGGCGGTGGCTGCGCGAGAACGACCCGGCGAACGCCGAGGCGACGGCTTCCCTGCGCCTGCCCCACGACTTCCTCACGGAGCGGCTCGCGGGCGTGGCGGCGACGGACCCGGGCGACGCGTCGGGCACCTGCTGGTACTCCACCGCGACGGGCGCGTACGACTCCGAGCTCCTGGACCGCCTCGGCCTGGACGCCTCCATGCTGCCCGAGGTCGCCGCGACGGGCGGGACCCGGATCGGCTCCCTGACCGACGCCGCGGCCGAGGCGCTCGGCCTGCCGCCCGGCATCGCCGTCGCCGCCGGCACCGGGGACAACATGAGCGCCGCGGTGGGCCTCGGCCTGGGCGGCGCGGGGCTGCTGGACCACCCCGTACTGAGCCTGGGCACCTCGGGCACGGTCTTCGCCGCCTCACTGACCCGCCCGGCGTCCACGGCCCTCTCGGGATTCGCCGCAGCCGACGGTACGTTCCTCCCGTTGGCCTGCACCCTCAACTGCACTCTGGCCGTCGACAAGGTGGCCACGCTCCTCGGCCTGCACCGCGACGACGCGACGCCCGGCGGCGAGGCCGTCCTCCTCCCGTACCTCGACGGGGAGCGCACCCCGGACCTGCCCACCTCCTCCGGACTGCTCACCGGGCTCCGGCACGACACCACACCACAGCAACTGCTGGGCGCGGCCTACGAGGGCGCGGCCTTCACCGTGCTGCGGGCGCTCGACGAGCTCCTGCTGGCCTGCGGCCTCGACCCGGCCGACCCCGAGGTCGCCGGCAGGCCCCTGCGGCTGATCGGCGGTGGCGCCCAGGGCCGCACCTGGGTGGAGACGGTGCGCCGCCTCTCCGGCCGGCCCCTGATCGTGCCGGGCAGCGGCGAACTGGTGGCGCTGGGCGCGGCGGCACTGGCCGCTTCCGCGGCGGGTGGCGGCGACCCCGTCGCCGTGGCGACCCGGTGGAACGCGAAGTCGGCCGACACCGATGCCGAACTCCCGCCGGTGGAGAGGGACACCGAGACGTGGGAGCGTGTCGGTTCGGTGCTGGACAGGGCTTCGGAGCCGCTGCTCGGCGCGTGAGGGCAAGGGCCGAAACAGCGCCCGGCGGAACGGTTTTGGGGATGGCCGCGGATCTTCAATAGGATCCGGCGATGATCATAAGAAAACGGCTGAAGGCCGGGGTGTGCGTCCTGCTCGCCACCCTGGCCGCCGGGCTCGGCACCGCCCTGCCGGCCGCCGCCGACGAACCCTCCACCACCCCGTCGCCCAAGGTCGAACTGGTCCTTGACGTCAGCGGCTCCATGCGCACCCGCGACATGGACGGAGAGTCCCGCATATCCGCCGCCAAGCAGGCGTTCAACGACGTCCTGGACGCGGTGCCCGAGGAGGTGGAGCTCGGCATCCGTACGCTCGGTGCCGACTATCCGGGCGACGACCGCAAGGTCGGCTGCAAGGACACCAAGCAGCTCTACCCGGTGGGCCCGCTCGACCGCACCGAGGCCAAGACCGCTGTCGCCACTCTGGCTCCGACCGGCTGGACCCCGATCGGCCCGGCGCTGCTGGGCGCGGCCGACGACCTCGAGGGCGGGGACGCCACCCGGCGGATCGTCCTGATCACCGACGGCGAGGACACCTGCGGCCCGCTCGACCCCTGCGAGGTAGCGCGTGACATCGCCGCCCGGGGCATCCACCTGGTCATCGACACATTGGGCCTGGTACCGAACGCCAAGATCCGGCAGCAGCTGACCTGCATCGCC
Organism: Streptomyces sp. NPDC005752; assembly: GCF_040630715.1. Lineage (NCBI taxonomy): Bacteria > Bacillati > Actinomycetota > Actinomycetes > Kitasatosporales > Streptomycetaceae > Streptomyces > Streptomyces sp. NPDC005752. The sequence goes on from NZ_JBEXYB010000019.1 coordinate 2,500, forward strand.
GAGGCCACCGGCGGCACCTACACGGCGGTCCAGCACACCGATGAACTCTCAGGCAGAGTAAAGCAGTTGGTCGACCGGGCAGCTGAGCCCGTCGTCACCCCCGTGGCGACCGAGGGGGCGGGCAGCTGTTCCGCGGCCCCCGCGCTGAAGGCCGGCCTCTACACGGACCGGCAGGAGATCGGCAAGCACCGCTGGTACCGGGTGGACGTGCTGCCCGGCCAGGAACTGCGCGCCTCGGTGAGTGTGGCGGCGGACCGCGCCGTGAACAACGACTACGGGGTGCTGCTCCGTGCCGTGACCGCGCACGGCCGTGAGATCGTCCGGGGCGCGGAGTCCGGCACGGGGCGCACGGACGCCGTGTCCACGGGACTGCGCTACCCCAAGCCCGAACAGGACGACGCCGATGTCTCCGACGGCGACGTGAAGCCCGCCGCCGAGGCCGTGTGCCTCCAGCTCAGCAACTCCTTCTCGGCGCCCGCGTCCGTGAAGACCACGCCCGGCATGCCCGTCGAGCTGACCATCGATCTGGTGGACGCCCCCGACGAGGCCGCCGACGCGGCGGCGTTCGGTCTGGGCCGCGGCTGGTGGCTGCTGGGCGTCATGGTGCTGGCAGGACTGATCGCCGGCCTGCTCTTCGGCTGGATCTCGCGCTGGCGTGTGGCCGTATGGAGGACCAACTGATGCGTAGCACCCGGAGAAACACCCTGAGGCGCGGATGCGTGGGCGCGCTCCTGGCCGCCGTCACCCTCCTCGCCCCGGCGGGCGTAGCTGTAGCGGACGACCCGTCCGCCGACGCGAGCCCGGCGGACGGCGAGGGCGCGGGACCGACGGAGGCGGGCACCACCTTCCGGACCGCGACGGCGATCCAGCAGGAACAGACGGCCACCGCGGACGCGTCCACGGGCGACTACCTGTACTGGGCGTTCCCCGCCGACAGCGGACAGCGTCCCACCGTGCGGGCGAAGGTGAGCCTGCCGGAGAGCGCAACGCGGAGCGGCGCGTCGACCTGGCAGGTCGACGTGTACGACGGGCTCCGCCGCCGGCAGGCCTGTGTGTACGGCCACCAGACCAGGAAGGCGGCGCCGGACGCGGGCACCGTGGAGCTGTCCTGCGTCCTGCGTACGGTCCGCGCCTGGTCCGAGCCGTGGGCGTCGGACCCGCTGCCCGGCAGCTACTACGTACGCCTGACCGTGGTCGGCCTGGCCGAGGAGGACCTCGGCCTTCCGGTGCACGTCGAGACCGAGGTGACCTCGGCCGGCCAGGGCGGCGCCGCCGACGTGGACGGCGCCCTCGCCGAACCCCTGGTGCCGGGCACGTCCGTGATCTCGGCACAGGGCGGTTCCACCGTGGCCGGCAGCGAGCCGGAGGACGGCTGGTCCTCCGGCTGGTGGACACACCGCTGGCTGTGGACCGCGGGAGGCGGCGTACTCGCCGCGCTGGCCGGGGTGTTCGGTTACGGCCTCACCCGCGGCCGCGGCCGTCCCGCCCAGGTGCCGCCGGGGGTCTGACCGGCTCGCGCACGTCGGCCCGGGGGGCCGCAGGCAACCGCCTGCGGCCCTCAGGCCTGTCCGGGGCAATACGGGAGGCAGCCACGTCGAACTGACGGCCCACTCGCATTAGGCTCTGCAACTCACCTACTGCGCACGGCAGATGACGGGAGTTCCCCATGTCCACGGAAACCGGTGCGCCCCTCGGCACCGAGCCACGCGGCCACCGGCTCGTCCAGGGGCCGAAGGGCCTCCCCCTGCTGGGGAGCCTGCTGCAGTTCGGCAAGGACCCCCTCGCCTTCTTCGAACGCCTGCGCGGACACGGGGACATGGTGCGCTGGCGGTTCGGCCGCAACGACTGCGTCTTCATCGCCGACCCCGAGTGCATCGGCGAACTGCTCGCCGAGACGGAACGCACCTTCGACCAGCCCCTGCTGGGCATCGCCTTCCGTACGGTCATGGGCAACGGCGTCGTGGTGGCGCGTGGCGCGGACTGGCGGCGCAAGCGGTCGCTCGTACAGCCCTCGGTACGGCCCGGACAGGTGAAGTCCTACGCCTCCACGATGACGGCGTCCACGGTGGAGCTGGCCGACACCTGGACGGGCGGCGAACGCGTCGACATCAAGCCGGAGATGGCGGCACTCACGCAGAAGATCGCCGTCCGCACCATCTTCGGGGTGGACACACCGGCCGACGCTGAGTCGATGGGCCGGGCCATGGACATCGCCCAGCAGGAGATCGGCAAGGAGTTCAGCGGTCTCGGCGCCGTCCTGCCCGACTGGGTCCCGACTCCCGGGCGGGCCAGGATCAAGAAGGCCGCCGCGGTCATCGACGCGGAGGTCGGACGCGTGGTGGCCCGCCACCGGGACGGGGAGGGTGGGCGGCCCGACCTGCTGAGTCGGCTGCTCACCGCGGTCGACGAGAGAGGGGCACACCTCTCCGACCAGGAGATCCGCGACGAGACGGTCACGCTCTACATCGGCGGCCACGAGACGACCAGCTCCACGCTGGTATGGGCCTGGTACCTCCTGTCCCGCAACCCGCAGGCGCGTGCGGCACTCACCGAGGAGCTGGACCGGGTCCTCGGCGACCGTGAGCCGGGGATCGACGACTACGCACAACTGACCTACGCACAGGCGGTGGTGAAGGAGACCCTCCGGCTCTACCCGACGATCTGGCTGGTCACCGGAGTGGCCGGAGAAGGGGCCCGGATCGGCGGCGTGCCGTTGCCCGAGGGCACCCGGGTGTGGAGCAGCCAGTGGACCACGCACCGGGACGAGCGGTGGTTCCCGGAGCCGGAGGTGTTCCGCCCCGGGCGCTGGGACGCGGAGGACGGGGACGAGATCCCGGAGTACGCCTGGTACCCGTTCGGCGGCGGCCCCAGGGCCTGTATCGGTACGCGCTTCGCGATGGTGGAGGCGGTGCTGATCCTCGCCGTCCTGGCACGCCGCTTCGAACTGGAGGTGGACCCGGGCACCGTCAACCCCGTGCCGACGCTGACACTGCAGCCGGACCGGGCGGTCATGGCGACCGTACGGGCGCGCTGAACACGCCGACGGGTGAAGCCGAACCGGAACACTTGACCTCAACTTTACTTGAGGTCATAGCGTGCCGTGCATACCGACCGACCCTTCCGGAGGCACCCGCATGGACATGGAAGTCACCGCGTGGCATTCGCTGCACAGCACGATGAACGCGCAGAAGGACCGACGGCCCTTCTCCAGGGCCACGTTGCGCCGCATCGCGGTGTTCGCCGGACCACACCGGAGCCGGATTCTCCGGTTCCTGCTCCTCAGTGTGGTCACCGCCCTGCTCGCGGTGGCGACACCGGTGCTCGCGGGGCGGGTCGTCGACGCGATCGTCCAGGGCGGGGCGGCCGGCACCGTCACCCGGCTCGCCCTGCTCATCGCACTGATCGCTGTGACCGAGGCGGGTCTCGGACTCCTCACCCGATGGCTGTCGGCGACCCTCGGTGAGGGGCTGATCGTCGATCTGCGTACCGCCGTGTTCGATCACGTCCAGCGGATGCCGGTCGCCTTCTTCACCCGCACCCGGACCGGCGCGCTGGTCAGTCGGCTCAACAACGATGTGATCGGCGCCCAGAGAGCGTTCAGCAACACGCTCTCCGGCGTCGTGTCCAACCTCGTCACGCTGCTGCTGACCCTGGCGGTGATGCTCACGATCTCGTGGCAGATCACCCTGCTGGCCCTGGTGCTGCTGCCGGTGTTCGTCGTCCCCGCCCGTCGGCTCGGCGCCCGGATGGCCAACCTCCAGCGGGAGGCCGCCGATCACAACGCCACCATGGGCACCCAGATGACCGAGCGCTTTTCGGCCCCGGGTGCGACGCTCATCAAGCTCTTCGGGCGCCCGTCGGACGAGTCCGCCGAATTCGCCGCCCGCGCGGGCCGGGTGCGTGACATCGGCATCCGTACGGCGATGCTCCAGTCCACCTTCATCACGGCGCTCACCCTCGTTTCGGCGCTCGCCCTGGCCCTGGTCTACGGCCTCGGCGGCTACTACGCGCTGCGCGGCAGCCTGGAACCCGGGGCCGTCGTCGCCCTGGCGCTGCTCCTCACCCGGCTCTACGCGCCGCTGACGGCACTGGCCGGAGCCCGGGTCGAGGTGATGAGCGCCCTGGTCAGCTTCGAGCGGGTCTTCGAGATCCTCGACCTCGAACCGCTGATCGCCGAGAAGCCCGACGCCCGCCGGGTCCCGGACGGGCCGGTGTCGGTGGAGTTCGACGGGGTCTCTTTCGGTTACCCCTCCGCCGAGAAGGTCTCCCTCGCCTCGCTCGAAGAGGTCGCCACGCTCGACTCCGACAGCGGTGCGCAGGTGCTGCACGACGTCTCGTTCACGGCGGAGCCGGGCCGGATGGTCGCGCTCGTCGGATCGTCCGGAGCCGGGAAGTCGACGATCGCGCAGCTGCTCCCCCGGCTGTACGACGCCGACGCCGGCGCCGTGCGGCTGAACGGTGTCGACGTACGCGACCTGACGGCCGACTCGATCCGCGAGACGCTCGGCATGGTCACACAGGACGGGCACCTCTTCCACGAGTCGGTGCGCGAGAACCTGCTGCTCGCCCGGCCGGAGGCCACCGAGGAGGAGATCTGGAACGCGCTGCGCCGCTCCCGCCTGGACGGTCTGGTGGCGTCACTGCCCGAGGGACTGGACACGGTGGTCGGTGAGCGCGGCTACCGGCTCTCCGGCGGCGAGCGCCAACGTCTCACGATCGCCCGGTTGCTGCTGGCCCGTCAGCGGGTGGTCATCCTGGACGAGGCGACAGCGCATCTGGACTCCACCTCGGAGGCCGCGGTCCAGGAGGCGCTGGCCGAGGCCCTGGAGGGCCGGACGGCCGTGGTGATCGCCCACCGGCTGTCGACGGTGCGGGCCGCGGACCTGATCCTGGTCGTGGAGGCCGGCCGGGTCGTCGAGCGGGGCACGCACGACGAGCTGCTGGCCGCGGGAGGACGGTACGAGGAGCTGCACCGCACCCAGTTCGAGCGGCCGGCGACGGAGGCCGACCGGCCTGTGGCGTGATCGCGGGCGGCCTGTCGACGTTGCGTGCCTCCGGGCCCGCGTAACGTGTCCCGGTGTCCGTCGAGCAGACCGACCCGGCCCGTGACCTGCGCAGTGTGCGTCGGCAGGCCCCGCCGCCACTCCTCCCACCGCTGAAACCGGGTACGAATGAGTCAGTCACACCCCGCCTCCCGTGCGTGGCACCGCCCGATGGTCGCCCGCCTCGCCGGTGAGGAGCACCGCACGGCGACCGTGCTCGAACTCTTCTTCGACCTGTGTTTCGTCGCAGCGGTCGCCCAGGCGTCGGGAGCCTTCGAGCACGAACTCGCCGAAGGCCACATCGGTCGCGGGCTGCTCGGCTACGCGATGGTCTTCTTCGCCATCTGGTGGGCGTGGATGAACTTCACCTGGTTCGCGTCGGCGTACGACACCGACGACGTCCCGTACCGCCTGCTGACACTGGTCCAGATCGCCGGTGCGCTGGTGGTGGCCGCCGGTGCGGCCGAGGCCCTCCAGCACGAGGACTTCACCGTCATCACCTGGGGCTACGTCATCATGCGGCTCGCCATGGTCACCCAGTGGCTGCGCGCGGCCCGTTCCGATCCCGAACGCCGGCGCTGCTGCGTGCGGTACGCGGTCGGCATCCTGGTCGTGCAGGTCGGCTGGGTGGCCCGGCTGGCCGTGCCCGACGACTGGGGGCTGCCGCTCTTCGCGGTCCTGGTCATCGCGGAGCTCGCCGTCCCCGTCTGGGCCGAGAGCGCGGGCAGGACCACCTGGCACCCCCACCACATCGCCGAACGATACGGCCTGTTCACCCTGATCGTCCTGGGCGAGACCATCACCGCGGCGACGGTGGCCGTACGCACCGCACTCGACGACGAGGCGGCGCTCGGCGACATCGCGACCCTGGTGATCGGCGGCGTACTGACCGTCTTCGCCCTGTGGTGGCTCTACTTCGCCCAGAACGCCCCTCGCCGGCTCACGGGCCTGAGGTCCGCGATCCTCTGGGGCTACGGGCACTACGCCGTGTTCGCCTCGGCCGCGGCCGTGGGAGCCGGACTGGCCCTGGGTGTCGCCCACACCACGGGTCACGGTCACCTGTCCGACCGCGCCGCCGCGGCGGCGTTCACCGTTCCGGTGGCCGTCTTCATCACCCTGGTGTGGCTGCTCCACCACCGGGCTGAGGAACTCCGCAGCCGGAACGACCTCATCCACCCCGTGGCGGTCCTCGCCGTGCTGGCCGTGACGTTCGCCCCGGGTCCGGTGCTCGCCACCGGCGTCATCACCTCCGTGCTCGTGGCGACGACGCTCGTCGTCGCGGCGCGTGCGCGCGGCCGGTCGGAACGCGCGGCGGAAGGGGAGGAGCCCGGGCGCGCAGTCGGCGGTCAGGGCCGCCGCGCGCCGGGGACCACTACGTGAAACGCAGTTCCGCCGGGTGAGCCGCGCGCCGCAGGAGCGGCAGGGACGTCGCCGCGGCAAGCAGGCAGGCCGCGTAGAGGGCCACCGGGACGAGCAGTGGCAGCAGCGTGACGAAGCCGGTGCCCGCGACGGTGGCGTACACCAGGTACACCACCGTGCCTCCGGCCCCGGCGAGCAGGAGCGCGGGTGCCAGCGGGAGCGCGGTCTCCAGGAGTGCGGCTCGGGCCAGGACCCGGTGGGACACCCCGGCGGCGGACTGGGCGGCGAGGCCCCTGCGGCGGGTGACCACTGACTCGGCGGTGCCGACGGCGAGTCCGCAGAGGCTGATCGCGAGGGCGATCAGCACGGCCGATCCGGCGAGGTCGATGCCGATGGCGTAGAAGGCCCTCTCCATCGGCTGGTAGCCGACCGACAGCGCCTCGAGGAGAACCCCGCGCACGCCCACGAAACCCACGCCGACGACCGTGACGAGCCGGAGCGCGGCATGCGTCCGCGCGGCGGCCCACGGGTCGTGTCGGAGGCGGCTCGCGGCGATGAGCACCGCCGGGCTCTCCGCGCGGAGCGTGAGCCTGCGGCCCAGGAAGGCCGCTGGTGTGGGACGGTGCCCTCCGCGGCCGGGAACGCGGTCAGCCGCCCCGGCAGGTGCCGGGGCGGCTGACGTCGTCGGACGGGATCTCGGCTCAGGTCACCGGTCCAGCCACTTCTTCCAGGTGTCCGGGTGCTCCTCGATCCAGCGCCCGGCGGCCTCGTCGGGTGACAGCCGCTCGGAGGCGATCAGCTCGGAGACCTCGTTCTGGTCCTCCTCCCGCCACTTGAACTTCTTCAGGAAGGCCGCGGCTTCCCCTCCCCGCTCGGAGAAGTCCGCGTTGAGGTACTTCTGGAGTGGGGTCGTCGGGTACGCGCAGTCGATGTCCGCCGGGTCCTTGGCCGCGCACGCGTCGGAGTACTCGGGGAGCTTCACCTCGACCATCGGCACCTCGTTGAACAGCCACTGCGGCTGGTACCAGTAGCTCAGGAAGGGCTTCTTCTCCTTGGCGAACTGCTGGATCTGGGTGATCTGCGCGGCCTCGGAACCTGCGAAGACGACCTTGTAGTCCAGGCCGAGGTTCTTCACCAGCGCCTTGTCGTTGGTGACGTAGGACGGCGAGCCGTCCATCAACTGGCCCTTGTCACCGCTCTCCGGGGTGCGCAGTTCGTCGGCGTACTTGTCGAGGTTCTTCCAGTCCGTGACGTCGGGGTGCTCGTCCGCCCAGTACTTGGGGACGTACCAGCCGATGTGGCCCGTGACCCCGAGGTCGCCCCCGGGAACGATGGTCTTCTTGTCCTTGACGTACAACTGCTCCTGGTCGGGGTGGCCCCAGTCCTCCAGGATGGCGTCCACCCGGCCCTGGCTGAGGGCGTCCCAGGCGGGCACCTCGTCGGTCTGCACGAGGTCGACGCGGTAACCCAGTTCGTCTTCGAGGATCTTCTGGGCGACGGCCACGTTGGCCTGCGCACCGACCCACGACTGGACGGAGAGCGTCACGGTCTTGATGTCGGCCGGGGCCGCGAACGGAGAGGACTGCTTGGTCATGTCCGCCGCGCCGCAGCCGGTGACGGCGAGCAGCGCGCCCGCCGAGGCGATGATCGCGGAGGTACGGAGACGGGCGCGGGTTCGGGTGCGAGCCATGTCAGCTCTCCTTCCGCTGGCGGCGGGCGGTGGGCTGGGTGACGCGGTCCAGCATCAGCCCCAGACAGACGATGGCGGCACCCGCGACGAGACCGGTGGCCAGGTCGCCCTGGGCGAGGCCGAACACGACCTCGTAGCCGAGCGCGCCGGAGCCGACGAGACCGCCGATGATGACGACGGCGAGGACCAGGACGACGCCCTGGTTGACGGCCAGCAGCAGTGCGGGCCTGGCGAGCGGGATCTGGACCTGGCGCAGTCGCTGGCCGCTGGTGGCGCCGAGCGAGCGGGCGCACTCCATCGCGGCGGGGTCGACGCCCCGCAGGCCCTGCGTCGTGATGCGGACGACGGCGGGCAGCGCGTAGACGACCGCCGCCGCAGCCGCGGGGGCGCGGCCCACGCCGAACAGGGCGACGACCGGGATGAGGTAGACGAACTGCGGCATCGTCTGGAAGACGTCCAGGACGGGCCGCAGCAGCCGTTCGAGGCGCCGGCTGCGCGCGGCGCCGACGGCGATGCCGAAGCCCAGGACCAGGGTGACGGCGACGGCGGCGATGACCTGGCTGAGCGTGTCCATCGACAGGTCCCAGACACCGAGGACCCCGATGGCGGCCATGGCGAGCACGGCGGTGAGCGCGGTGCGCCAGGTGCCGATGGTCCAGGCGAGGGCGGCGACGATCAGCAGGACGGCCCACCAGGGCAGGCCCTGCAGTCCGTCGCGCAGCGGGTTGAGGATCCAGCTGGTGAAGTGGGCGGCCCAGTCGGCGGTTCCCCCGATGACGGGGATGCCGGTGTAGAGGTGGTCGACCATCCAGTCCTTGGCGGTGTTGACCGGTTCCGCGATGGGGACGACACCGCCCTCGGGCCAGATCCGCCCGCCGGTGAAGCGGCCGACGACGGCGACGGCCACGGCGATCAGGGCGGCGATCCCCCAGCCGCGCGCCCCGCGCAGGGCGGCGGGGCCGGTGGGTTCCGTGCCGATTCCGCGTCCGGCCGCCTCGGTCGTACGGTCGAGGACGACGGCCAGCAGCACGATGGGGATGCCCGCGGCGAGTGCGGCGCCCACGTCGACGGAGGAGAGCGCCTGGTAGACGCGGTCGCCGAGACCGCCGGCGCCGATGACGGAGGCGATGACGGCCATGGACAGCGCCATCATGATGGTCTGGTTGAGGCCGAGGAGCAGTTCCTTGCGCGCCAGCGGCAGCCGTGCGCTCAAGAGGCTCTGCCGGCCGGTCGCACCGAGCGAGGCGACGGCCTCCATGACGCCGGCGTCGGCGCCGCGCAGCCCGAGAGCGGTGAGCCGGGCCATCGGCGGAGCCGCGTAGACGACGGTCGCGAGGACCGCGCCGGGCACACCGATACCGAAGACCAGCACGACGGGCAGCAGGTAGGCGAAGGCGGGCAGCACCTGCATGGTGTCCAGGACGGGGCGCAGGACACGGAACGTACGGTCCGAGAGCCCGGCGGCGAGCCCGAGGAGCAGGCCGAGCACCACGGAGGCGAGGACCGCGACCGTCATCAGGGCGAGGGTCTGCATGGTCGGCACCCACATGCCGAGCAGCCCGCAGAGGAGGAAGGACAGTCCGGCGGTCAGTGCCAGGCGCCATCCGGCGGTACGCCAGGCGACGAGGGCGGCGACGGCGGTGACACCGGCCCAGCCGAGTGCGAGCAGCGCCAGGTAGACGCCGCGCACCGACAGGACGACGGCGTTGCTGATGTGGCCGAAGAAGTAGAGGAACAGCGGGTGGCTGTCGCGGTTGCCGATGATCCAGTCGTTGACCTCGCCGAGCGGTCCGCTCAGGTCGACGGTCAGTGCGCCGGGCCAGACCCCGCCGCCCCAGCGGGCGTGTGCGAGGGGTACGGCGACGGCGGCGATCACCAGCAGCAGGAGGATCTTGCCGAGGGCGGGACGGCCGCGCAGGGCGGCGAGCGGGCCGTTCCCCGGGGGGCCGGACGCGGTACGGGTGGTGGCTTGGGCGGTGGCCATCAGACGGTCACCTCATGGGCTCCCGGGCCCCCGCCGGCCCCGGCGACGACATCGAGCAGGCACGCGTGGTCGACCACGCCGAGCAGCCTGCCGTCCTCGGTCACCCGTGCGACCGGTTCGCCGGATCGGGCGACGGCCTCGATGGCTTCGGAGACGGTGGCCCCGGGGCGCAGGGCGGGGCCGCTCTCGCTCTCGCCGGCGGTCGGCGGACGCATGGCGGTGGCGACGGTGAGGACCTGTTCGCGGGGGACGTCCCGGACGAACTCGCGTACGTAGTCGTCGGCGGGCGAACCGACGATCTCCTCGGGGGTGCCCAGCTGGACGATGCCTCCGTCTCGCATCAGCGCGATGCGGGTGCCCAGGCGGAGGGCCTCGCTGAGGTCGTGGGTGATGAAGACCATGGTGCGGCCCTCCTCGCGGTGCAGGCGGACCACCTCGTCCTGCATCTCACGCCGGATCAGCGGGTCGAGCGCGCTGAACGGTTCGTCGAAGAGGAGGACGGACGGGTCGACGGCGAGGGCGCGGGCCAGCCCGACACGCTGCTGCTGACCGCCGGAGAGCTGCGAGGGGCGGCGGTCCTCGAGTCCGGCGAGGCCGACCTTCTCGACCAGTTCGGCGGCCTTGGCGCGCCGTTCGGCCTTGCCGAGGCCCTGGATCTCCAGGCCGTAGGCGACGTTGTCGAGGACCGTGCGGTGCGGCAGCAGCCCGAAGTGCTGGAAGACCATCGCGGCGCGGTGGCGGCGCAGTTCGCGCAGCCGGGTGGTGTCCATGGCCAGGACGTCCTCGCCGTCGATCGCGAGGGTGCCGCTGGTGGGCTCGATGAGCCGGGTCAGACAGCGCACGAGGGTGGACTTGCCCGAGCCCGACAGGCCCATGACGACGAAGACCTCGCCCTTGTTGACGTCGAAGGAGACGTCCCGCACGGCAGCGGTGCAGCCGGTGCGCTCACGCAGTTCGGCGGGCGGCAGGGCGGCGTACTCGCTTCCGGGGATGCGGTCGGCCTTGGGCCCGAAGACCTTCCAGAGGTTCCGGACGCTGAACACAGGGGTACCGGCTTCACTCATCGGACATCGTCTCCGGTGGTCGGGGTCGCTCGGATCAGCTCGGCGCACTTCTCGCCCACCATCAGGACGCCGATCATGGGGTTCACCGCGGGCATGGTCGGGAAGACGGACGCGTCGGCGATCCGGATGCCCTGCAGGCCCTGGATCCTCAACTGGGGGTCGACGACGGCCGCCGGGTCGCCCTCAGCGCCCATCCGGCAGGTGCCGGCCGGGTGGTAGACGGTGTGCGCGACCTTGCGGGCGTACTCGCTGATGTCCTCGTCGGACGTGACCTCGGGGCCGGGGCACACCTCACGCTTGAGCCAGTGGGCCAGAGGTTCGGTCTTCGCTATCTCGCGGGCGAGTTTGATGCCGTCGACCAGGGTGCGGCCGTCGTAGTCGTCCTCGTCGGTGAAGTAGCGGAAGTCCAGGGCGGGCTTGACCTCGGGGTCGGCGCTGGTGAGGTGGAGCCGGCCGCGGCTGCGCGGCTTGGGGATGTTCGGGGTCATCGACACACCGTGCTCGGGCTTCTCGTAGCCGAGGCGCTCCGGGTTGTCGGTGAAGGGGATCTGGTAGAAGTGGAACATCAGGTCCGGCCCCCTGGATCCGGGGTCCCGGCGCACGAAGAGGCCCGCGTCGGAGTCCATCGCGGAGTTCTCCGGGATGGGCCCGTCGGTCTCCCAGACGATGACGGACTCGGGGTGGTCGAGCAGGTTCTCGCCGACGCCGGGGGCGTCGTGGAGGACGGGGATGCCGAGCCGGGTGAGGTCCTTCGCCGGTCCGATGCCGGAGTGCATCAGCAGCCGGGGGGTGTCCACCGCGCCCGCGCAGACGATCACTTCACGGGTGGCGCGCAGGAGTGTCTCCTCGCCGTCCTTGGTCCGCACGTGCACGCCGGTGGCGCGGTCGCCGTCGAACTCCAGGCGGTACGCCCATGTCTCCAGCAGGATCGAGAGGTTGGGGCGGTCACCGGCCTCGATGTGCGGGTGGAGGTAGGCGACGGACGCGGAGGAGCGCTTGTTGTTCTCCGGGTGGTAGGCCAGGTCGAAGAAGCCGACGCCCTCGTGGAACGGCTGCTGGTTGAAGCTCTCCACCCGGGGAACCTCGGCGGCGGCCCGCGCGGCCTCGACGAAGTCGCGGGCGATGGCGTTCCGGTCCTTCTCGTCGACGGGCACGATGTTGTTGCGCAGCCGGTCGAAGTAGGGGTCCATGGCGGCGGCGTCCCAGCCCTCGGCCCCGGCCTCGGCCCATTCGTCCCAGTCGCCGGGCAGCGGCTTGAAGCTGATCAGCGTGTTGTGCGAGGAACAGCCGCCGAGGACGCGGGCGCGGCTGTGCCGGATGTGGGAGTTGCCGCGGGGCTGTTCGGTGGTGGGGTAGTCGTAGTCGAGGTCACCCCCGAGAAGACCGAGCCAGCGGCGAAGGGTGAGTACGTCGTCGCGGTCGATGTCGGTGGGGCCGCCCTCGATGACGGTGACGGTGACGTCGGGGTCCTCGGTGAGGCGGGAGGCGATGACCGAACCGGCCGTACCGCCTCCGACGATCACGTAGTCGACAGGTTCGGGGCGTGCGGTGCTGGGGGGCGGGGGCATCGGTCACTGCTCCTTCTGCAAGGTTCTTGCGTGTACGTGGTGCTGCGAACAGCCGGGCGGGGCAGGGCGGTTGCGCTCAGCCGGCGAACCAGCGCTGGGGGCGCGGGTTGAGGTTCTGGTAGATGTGCTTGGACTCGCGGTACTCGGCGAGACCGGTGGGGCCGAGCTCGCGGCCGGTGCCGGACTTGCCGAAGCCGCCCCACTCGGCCTGCGGGAGGTAGGGGTGGTAGTCGTTGATCCAGACGGTGCCGTGACGCAGCCGGCCCGCGACGCGCCGGGCGCGGCCCGCGTCGGTGGTCCACACGGCGCCGGCGAGACCGTAGTCGGTGTCGTTGGCCAGGGTGACGGCCTCTTCCTCGGTGCGGAAGGTCTCGACGGTGAGGATCGGGCCGAAGGTCTCCTCGCGGACCACCTTCATCGTGCGGTGGCAGCCGTCCAGGACGGTCGGCCGGTAGAAGTAACCGTCTGCCGGGCGGATGTCGGACGGCTCGGGGCGGGCCCCACCGGAGCGGACGACCGCGCCCTCCTCGCGGGCGGATGCCACGTACGCCTCGACCTTGGCGAGCTGCTGGGCGGAGACGAGCGGGCCGCATTCGACCCCGTCGACGGTGCCCCGGCCGAGCCGGATCGCGTCGGCGCGGCGGGCGAGTTCGGTGACGAACCGGTCTCGGACCGACTCCTCGATGATGAGGCGGGCCCCGGCGGAACAGACCTGGCCGCTGTGGAAGAACGCGGCGTTCAGTGCCTGGTCGACGGTGGTGTCGAAACCCTCGCCGGTGGCGCACGCGTCGGCGAACACCACGTTGGGGTTTTTGCCTCCGAGCTCCAGGGCGACCTTCTTGACGGTGGGCGCGGCCGCCTGGGCGACCTTCGTACCGCTGGCGAGCCCGCCGGTGAAGGAGACCAGGTCGACGTCGGGGTGTTCGGAGAGCTGTGCGCCGACGGGGTCGCCCGCGCCGGTGACGAGGTTGGCTGCGCCGTCGGGCAGCCCCGCCTCGGCGAGGAGTCGGATGAGGTGGACGGTGGAGAGCGGGGTGACCTCGCTGGGCTTGAGCACGAAGGTGTTGCCCGCGGCGAGGGCGGGGGCGATCTTCCAGCTGGCCTGGAGCAGCGGGTAGTTCCACGGGGCGATCAGGGCGCAGACGCCGACCGGCTCGTGCACGACGACACTGTGCACGTCGGGGTCGCCCGCGTCGACGACCCGGCCGCCGCTCTCGTTCATGACGAGGTCGGCGAAGTAGCGGAAGGCGTTGGTCACGTCGTCGACGTCGACGCGGCCTTCCTCCAGGGTCTTGCCGGTGTCGCGGCTCTCGGTGATCGCGATCTCCTCGCGGTCCCGCTGGAGGAGGCCGGCGACCCTGCGCAGCAGCTCGGCGCGCTCGGCGACGGGCCGGTGGGGCCAGGGGCCGTCGTCGAAGGCGCGGCGGGCGGCGGCCACGGCCGCGTCGGTGTCCTCGGTGCCGCCCTCGGAGACGAGGGCCAGGACGGTGGCGTCCGCGGGGTCGAGGATCTCGCGGGTGGCGCCGGATGCGGCAGCCTGCCAGGTACCGTCGATGTGGAGGGTTTCCAGGGCGGCCGGGGGGTGGGCCGACGAGCGGGGAGCCGACATGTGGTGATCTGCCTTCCGTGCCTGATTGCTCCGCACCGGTCCGGCCGAGCACATACGCGCCGGTGTACCGGGATTCGGCACCAGCAGTCTGGGAACCTTTCCGTTCCGGCGAGATGTATGCCGAGATATTCACTCTGGGTGATGTGACTCACTGAGACGCCCGGTGGCATTGCGGGAATCCGACCCGACGGTGCTCCGACCAGGGATTCCCCTTGATCCGGGCAGACCGATGTGGTCGGGCGGACGGGCGCGGCGCCGCCGCGAGAGGCGCGCCGGTCGAGGAGGGGAGTCGCATCGCTCATGCCGGAGATCAGCAATCGTGAGGAGCACGATGACGGCGTACGACGCCGGCGACCGCTCCACGGCGGCGCCGACAGCTCTGCGAGTCGCGGCAAGGGGTGTCAGCCGGGCGATTGCGTGATGGTTTCAGCCGGTCGACACTTGGACGTGAAGTTGCCCCGGAGGGTCAGCAAGGATGTGTACGCATCATGCCCAGCGCAGACGGCGCAGACCGCGAACGCCAGGACCTGGACCATGACGGGAGCACGCTCCCGCAGGACCACGGGCCGGGGGCGGGTCCCTCGGATGTATTTCTGGATGTTCCCGCTCTCCATGTGGACGAACTGGACCTGGAAGTCGAAGATCTCGAGGCCCACGTCTCCCTGCAGGCGGAGGTGCTCGACCTCCTCAAGCTGAACGTGGGGGCGGACGTGCGGCTCGGTCGGGTCAAGCTGGACATCGAGGGTGTGGATGTACAGGCCCAGCTCAAGGTACGGCTCCACCACATCGCCGCCATCGTCACCAGGCTGCTGGCCACGGTGGACCGCAATCCCGAGATCCTCGAGCAACTGACGCGCGGCGCGGGCGCGGCCGTCGAGAACGTCGGGTCCGGAGCCGGAAGGGCCGTAGGACAGCTGGGAGAGGGTGCCGGTGCGGCCGTGAGCGATGTCGGGCGAGCCGCCGGGGCCGCGGTCGAGTCCGTCGGTGAGAGCACGGGTACGGCGGTGGAGGGCGTGGGCGAGGGAGCGGGGGACGCCGTCGAGGACGTGGGCCGCAGCGGTGCGGGCGCGGTCGAGGCGGTCCGGGACGGAGTCGGGGAGGAACTCGGCGATGAGGCGCAGAAGCCCCGGCGCCCGTCCGCCCGCCGTCGGGCCGGAGCCTCCGAACACGGCTCCACGAAACGGAGCACGACCGGTGACGCCAGGAAACGTGCACAGGGTGAGAAGTCGGCAGCCAGGGCCACCACCGCGTCGGACGGGCCTGCCGAGGGAGCTTCGGGCAGGAAGGCCGCCGTCAAGAAGGCATCTTCGGCGAAACCCGCTGCGAAGAAGGCCGGCAGCGTGGCGAAACGGTCGACGGGCGGGAAGGCCGGGCGTGCGGCGGGCGAGGGCCACCGCCCCCGGCGGGGGACGTAGTCACGGGAGGGTCACGGCGCCGAGCGGTCGGACCGCGTCACGGTGGCCCGGTGCGAGCGCACCGGGCCACCGTGACCTCTGACCGCCGTGGCCGGGGGATCAGCCGGCTGAGACCGTGCCCGTTCCCTCCTCCGTGGCGCCGGACTCCTCGACGGTCACGCGGTAGGGACGCTCGGTGCCCCGCGCCGTGACGCGCACGACGGTGCCGTCCCGCACGACGCTGAACACAGCCGACGGGCTGCCGGCCAGGTCGGGCACCGTGACCTCCCGTTCACCGGTGGCGGATCCGAAGACACGCAGTGTGAGGCCGTCCAGCCAGTCGCCGTCCGGGCGCTGGTCGTCGGCGCCCCACGGAAGCACGGCACCATCCCTGACCAGCAGGGGCAGGCTGTCGAAGCCGTGCGTCTCGTGCCGCCAGGCGGGGCCGGTGACGCGCTCACCGGTGAGCAGCGAGGTCCAGGTGCCCTCGGGGACGTAGTACTCGACCTCGCCGTCCTCCGTGAAGACCGGGGCGACCAGCAGGTCGGGGCCGAGCATGTACTGCCGGTCCAGGGTGCGGGAGGCGGGATCGCCGGGGAACTCCGCCAGCATGGGCCGCATCATCGGGACGCCCGTGCGGTGCGCCTCGGCGGCCACCCCGTAGAGGTAGGGCATGAGCCGGTGCTTGAGCAGGGTGAACTTCCGCGCCACGTCGACGGCTTCCTCGCCGAACTCCCACGGCACGCGGTAGGAGACGTTGCCGTGGAGCCGGCTGTGCGAGGAGAGCAGGCCGAAGGCGAGCCAGCGCTTGAAGACGGCCGGATCGGGGGTCCCCTCGAAGCCGCCGATGTCGTGGCTCCAGAAGCCGAACCCGGACAGGCTCAGTGACAGCCCGCCGCGCAGCGACTCCGCCATCGCCGTGAACGAGGCGAAGCAGTCGCCGCCCCAGTGCACGGGGAACTGCTGGCCGCCCGCAGTCGCCGACCGGGCGAACAGCACCGCCTCCCCCGCGCCCCGCTCCCTCTCCAGGAGTTCGAAGACGGTGCGGTTGTAGATCTGCGCGTAGTAGTTGTGCATCCGCTCCGGGTCGGAGCCGTCGTGCCAGACGACGTCCGTCGGGATGCGCTCGCCGAAGTCCGTCTTGAAGCAGTCGACGCCCTGGTCGAGCAGTACCCGCAGTTTGTCGTCGTACCAGGCCCGGGCGGCGGGATTGGTGAAGTCGACCAGGGCCATGCCGGGCTGCCACAGGTCCCACTGCCAGATGTCGCCGTTGGGGCGGCGCACCAGATAGCCGTGCTCGGCGCCCTCCGCGAAGAGGGCGGACTTCTGGGCGATGTAGGGGTTGATCCACATGCTGATGCGCAGCCCGCGCTCCTTGAGGCGTGCCAGCATCCCCTCCGGGTCGGGAAAGACCTCCGGGTCCCAGAGGAAGTCCGACCACTGGTACTCGCGCATCCAGAAGCAGTCGAAGTGGAAGACGCTCAGCGGGATGCCGCGCTCGGCCATGCCGTCGACGAAGGAGGTGACGGTCTCCTCGTCGTAGGACGTGCAGAAGGAGGTGGTCAGCCAGAGGCCGAACGACCATGCCGGGGGCAGCGCGGGCCGGCCGGTCAGGGCCGTGTAGCGGGACAGGACCTCCTTCGGGGTCGGGCCGGCGACGACGTAGTACTCGATCGACTGGTCCTCGACGCTGAACTGCACCTGGCCGACGGACTCCGAGCCGACCTCGAAGGAGACCTTGCCGGGGTGGTTGACGAAGACGCCGTAGCCGCAGGAGGACAGGTAGAACGGGATGTTCTTGTAGGCCAGTTCGCTGCTGGTGCCGCCGTCGGCCTGCCAGATGTCGACGGTCTGGCCGTTCTTCACGTACGGGGTGAAGCGCTCGCCGAGGCCGTAGACGTTCTCGCCGACGTCCAGGGCGAGTTGGGCGATCATGTGGTGGACGCCGTCGGGTGTGGTGGCGAACGCCGTCCCCTTCGGGTCCACCCGGGTGAGGCGCTTCCCGTCGCCGTCGAGGAAGGTGATGCCCCAGGGCCCGTCGCCGTCCATCCGCAGTGTCAGGGGCCCGCTGGTGAGTTCGGTGACCGCTCCGTCCCGACGGGTGTTGCCCGAGGGGGCCGTGGCATCGCCGGCCGACAGCTCGAAGTCGGGCCCCCGACGGGCCTTTCCCGCGTGGTGGGTGGTGCGGACCCCGATGACGCCCTCGGCCGGGGAGAAGCATTCGACCGTGATCAGGGGGGTGTTGAGTGTGTCCCCGCGTGCGGCGACACGCTTGACCGCGGCGTACGCGGTGAAGCGGTGGTCCTCGACCCTCAGGTCGCGGATCTCGGTCGCGTACGAGGCGCGGACGCCCTCGCGCATGAGCCAGAAGCCGTCGGTGAACTTCACGCGGACTCCTTGCCGGGGACGGCGTCGATCCGGGCGAGCCGCACGGAACCGGAGAGACTGATGCTCAGGTCGCGCACTCCACGGAGGTCGACGTCGGTCGCGACGGTGCGGTAGGTGTACGGGCCGCCGGTGTCCGGCAGTTGGACGCTGTGCCCGACCGCGCTCACGTGGATGCTCCCCTCCCCCGAATACAGGAAGGCCAGTCCCTCGACACCCTCGCCGAAGTCACACGCCCGGTAGAAGAGATGGCCCTCTTCCCCGGCGGAAGCGGGGGCGACGACGTCACCGTCCGTCTTCGAACGGTCGAGGATGACCGTGCCCTTCTGGCGGTCGAAGTCGACGGCCTCCAGACCTCGTGCCGCCATTGGCCTCGGGCCTTGCGCCTCGACGTCGACGACCTCCATCGCGGTGAGCCGGATGTCCGCGCTGGACGCTCCCGCGAGGATCTCGTACGCGCCCGGCTCGACGGTCCACCGGCCGTGTGCCACGCTCCAGTGCCCCAACTCCTCCCGGGGCACGGTGAAGTCGAGGCGTTCCTGCGCGCCGGGCGTGAGGTGCACCCGGCGGTGGCCGACCAGCTTGCGCAGCGGCAGGTCCAGGGGGTCGTCCAGGCTTCCCAGCAGCCGTCCCAGGCCCTGGGGCGACGGCAGGGCCGCCCTTACGGGCCCGGCCCGGCGGACGTACACCTGGGCCACCTCGTCGGCGGCGGCCGTGCCGTCGTTGGTGAGGGTCAGCGAAACCCGCAGCAGCTCACCGTCCAGCTCCGTCCGCAGCCCGGAGTAGGTGAAGTCGGTGTAGCCGAGGCCGTGTCCGAAGGGGAAGAGCGGGGTGCCGCGGAAATAGAGGTACGTCTGCCGTGAGCCGATGACGTCGTAGTCGAGGAGGCCGGGCAGATCGTCGTCGCTCGCGTACCAGGTCTGCGGCAGGCGCCCGGCCGGGGACACGTCGCCGGCGAGGACGCGGGCGAGAGCGGTACCCGCGGCCTGGCCGCCGTGCGCCGTCCAGAGCAGGGCCGGCAGTGCGGCGGCCGCGTCGACGACGGCGTACGGGTAGGCGGAGGACAGGACGAGGACCGTACGCGGGTTGGCGGCGAGGGCGGCGCGCCACAGCCGGTCCTGCTGGGCGGGGAGGGCGAGGGTGGTGCGGTCCTCGGTCTCGCGGCCGTTGATGTGGGGGTCGTTGCCCGCGACGACGATCACGGTGTCGGCGGCCGCGGCGACCCTGGCCACGGCGTCCGCGCCGTGCTCGACGGTCTCGGTCTCGAAGACCGTGGCGTCGTCCCGGGAGATCTTCTCGCCGGACGCGGCAACCTTCGCGCCGTCGGCGGCGACAGAGACGTATCCTCCGGTCCCGATGTGCAGAAGGCGGTGCCCGCCGTCGTGTCCTTCCGCCGCTTCCCTGCGGAACGTCTCCTGGACGACCCAGCCGCCCGGCTCGTCCGCGGAGGCCCTGACGTATCCGTCGTCGGCGACGGAGAGGTACAGCCCTTCGTCGGTGCGCAGGGTCAGAACACCGTCTCCCCAGTCGACGAGGGCGAGTTCGGTGGCCTCGTCGCCGCAGGTCAGCGGGGGCAGGTCGGTGCGGCCGGCGAGGAGCGCGGGGTCGAGCGCGCCTTCCGCGCCTCGCGCCGCCCCGTCCGTCGCCCCGTCGGCGACGGGCACCCGGAGCCAGCCGTCGGAGGTCTTCAGGCGGACCCGGTCCACGCCATCGGCGTGGAGGACGTTCTCGGCGCCGTACCGTTCGCGGATGCCGTCGAGCGGGGTCGAGCGGTGCATGAGCGTGCCGCTGTACCAGTCGAGCTTGCAGTCGTCGGCCAGCAGTCCGACCACGGCGACGGTGCGTCCCTGCCCGGGCTCCAGAGGCAGGAGTCCGTCGTTCTTGAGGAGGACGACCGCCTGTTCGGCCGCCTCGAGGGCGAGCGCACGGTGCTCCGCGGTGTCCAGGTCGTCCACCTGGGCGTACGGGTCGAGTTCCGGGTCGAACTCACCGAGCGCGAAGCGCATGGCGAGCAGCCGGCGGACCGCCGTGTCGATGTCGCTCTCGTCGAGGAGCCCCTTGGCCAGGGCGTCACGAATGCGGCCGGTCATGACCGTGGAGTCCGTGCCGTGGTCGGTGAAGCTGTCGACACCCGCCTTGAGGGAGGCCGCTGTGGCTTCCTCGTGGGTGTCGAAGTAGTGCTCGGAATCGACCAGGTTGGAGGGCGCACCCGCGTCCGAGCAGACGACGAGCGGCTGGTCGGTCCAGCTCCTCAGGTGCTGCTCCAGGAGGGGCGAGACGTGGTTGGGGCGGCCGTTGACGAGGTTGTAGGCGGGCATGACACCGGCCACGGTCCCGGCCCGCACCGCGTCACGGAAGGCCCGCAGGTCGTACTCGTGCAGGACGCGCGGGCGGACCGAGGAGGAGGCGGTGTCGCGGTCGGTCTCGTTGTTGTGCGCGAGCCAGTGCTTGAGCACGGGTGCGGTGCGCCAGTAGTGCGGGTCGTCCCCGCGCAGTCCTCGCGTGTAGGCGACGGCGATGGCGGAGGTGAGTGCCGGGTCCTCGGAATACCCCTCCTCGCCCCGGCCCCACAGCGGGTGGCGCAGCAGGTTCACCGTCGGCGCCCAGACGTTGAGGCCGACACGGTCGTCCTGGGCGCGCTTGGCCCGCACCTCGTTGCCGACGGCCTCGCCGACGCGGCGGACCAGGTCGTCGTTCCAGGTGGCGCCGAGGCCGACGGCCTGCGGGAAGACGGTGGCGGGGCCCATCCAGGCGACCCCGTGCAGGGCCTCCTGTCCGGTACGGAACGGGCCGAGCCCGAGCCGCTCCACCGCCGGGGCGAACTGGTGCAGCATCGCGATCCGCTCGTCGAGCGTGAGCCGTCCGAGCAGGTCGTCGGTGCGCCGGGAGAAGGACAGCTGCGGGTCGCGGAAGGGAAGCGGATGGTCCGTCACGTGCGGGGCCCCTTGGAGAGGTGGGAGGTTTTCCGGTCTGCCGACGCCGAAAGACCGTTCGACGCGCAGGCAAAGATCTTTCGAAGCGCTTCGATGCTCTGTGCCTCACCCCGCAGGTGTCAAGGGTGCTACCGCCGCAAAGAGGTTCATGTGGACGTATCGAAGTCGCGTCGCCCCGGGAAACGGTTCGGAAACAGGTCGGAGGAATCTCGAAACGAACTCTTGTGCGGCCGAGACCCTTCACTTAATCTCGCTGCAACATCGAAGCGCTTCGACGAGGCAGCCCGTCCGACCGCTTCAGCTCAGCCGGTGCAGTTCCACCGGCTCGGCCGGTAACGCCCCTACCTCAGACACAGGGCCGAGCGGCAGTCGCCGCCGCGGGCCGTCCTGTTGCACCACGAAGGGTTGACGCAATGACGCCGAACTCCCCCTCCGCTCCCAGCCGGAGACGATTCCTCGCCTCCTCCGTGGTCGTCGCGGCAGCCGTGGGCGGCGGGATGCCGCTCCTCACCGCCTGCGGCGGCGGTTCCGGCGGTGCGAAGAACGAGGGAACGACCACGGGCAAGAAGCTGAAGGACATCCTTCCGGCCTACGTGCCCTCCAAGGCGGTCACCCCGGACATCCCGAGCAAGAACGGCTCCGCGGCCGGCTTCACGACCGCGCTCCCCGCCGACCGGCTCGCGGTGTCGGTGCCGAAGAAGCTGGGCCAGGGCAGTGAGCTGAGGGTCATGGCACCGCTGTGGGGCACGTCGCCGGGTGAGGGCAACCCGTACTGGAAGGCGATGGACGAGGCGGCCGGCGTCAGCGTCAAGTGGCAGAACCAGGACGGCAACGTCTACGGCCAGAAGCTCGGCGCGGTGCTCGCCTCCAGCGACATCCCCGACGCGGTCGTCGTCCCCGGCTGGGAACTGGGCGGCAAGATACCGAGCGCCATCGCCAACAAGTTCGCCGACCTCGGCCCCTACCTGTCGGGCGACAAGGTCAAGGACTACCCGAACCTGGCGGCCATTCCCACCGGCGCCTGGCAGCGGGCGATCTTCGCCGGCAAGCTGCGCGGTCTCCCCATGCCCGCCGAGGCGACACCGAACATCACGCCCTTCTACCGTGCGGACATCTTCGAGGAGAAGGGGTACGAGGTACCGACCACCACGCAGGAGTTCTACGACCTCTGCAAGGAGATCAACGCCCCGAAGAGCAAGGTGTGGGCGTGCAGCGACATGACGTGGTCGGCGTTCGTCTTCTTCGGGGTGCTGCCGGAGAAGCCGTACTACTGGAAGCTCGTCGACGGCAAGCTGGTCAACCGCTACGAGACCGACGAGTACCTGGAGGCGCTGGCGTGGTCGCGCTCGCTGTACTCGGCGGGCTTCGTGCACCCGGACGCCAAGGCCGAGACGGGTGACATGCGGACCACGTTCTCCTCGGGGAACGTCCTCATGTACAACGCGGACATCTCCGACTGGTACGCCGCGACCGCCGTCCAGCGCCTCGACAAGCCGGAGTTCCGGATGGGGGCGATGGACTTCTTCGCCGCCGCCGGCGGTGACCCGGTCATCTACGAGGCGTCGCCCTCCAACATCTGGTGCTTCGTCAACAAGAACGCAGACAAGAAGACCGTCCAGGACGTCCTCGCCCTCGCCAACTACACCGCCGCCCCCTACGGAACCAAGGAGCAGCGCCTGAAGGCCTACGGCCTGGAGGGCACGCACCACACCCTCAAGGACGGCGTCCTCGTCAAGACGGAGCAGGGCAACAACCAGGTCTTCGCCACCTACGAGTACGTGGCGTCCCCGGCCCCCTTCCGCGCCTACCCGGACTTCCCGGACGTCGCCAAGGGCGTCATCGAGTGGCAGCAGCGTCAGGGCGCGCACCTCCAGAAGCCCCTCTTCCACGGCATGCAGATCCAGGAGCCGACCCGCTACACCGAGCTCAACGCGCAGTTCGAGGACCTCGAGAAGGACATCGTGCGCGGCCGCAAGAAGGTCGGCGACATGCAGCAGGCCGTCTCCGACTGGAAGACCAAGGGCGGCGACAAGCTTCGCGACTGGTACAAGAAGCTGCTCGACGAGACCGGTGAGTCGGCCTCCTGACATGTCACTGAGCACAGACGACCGGCGCGCGCAGGAGTCACGGACGCCGCCGGTCAAGACGAGGGCGGCGGCCGGTGACCGGCCCGTCACCAAGGACATGCCGCTGCGTCACCGGCTGCGGCGGGACCGCACGCTGATCCTGATGACGCTGCCGGCGATGGTCCTGCTGCTGGTCTTCGCGTACATCCCCCTGGCGGGGAACGTCGTGGCGTTCCAGGACTACGACCCGTACATCGCCGACAACGCGTTCCAGGCGATCGCCCAGAGCCCGTGGGTCGGGTTCGAGTGGTTCCAGCAGATGGTGAACGACCGGCTGTTCTGGTCGGCGCTGCGGAACACCCTGACGATCTTCCTCCTGCAGCTGACGCTGTTCTTCCCGGTGCCGATCCTGCTCGCGCTGTTCATCAACAGCTTCGTGCGGCCCCGGGTCCGGGCGGTGGCCCAGGCGATCCTCTATCTGCCGCACTTCTTCTCCTGGGTCCTCGTCGTCACGGTGTTCCAGCAGATGTTCGGCGGCGCCGGGCTGATCGCGCAGACGCTGCGGGAGAACGGTCACGAGGGCTTCGACCTGATGACCGACCCCGGTCTGTTCAAGTTCCTGATCACCTTCGAGATGATCTGGAAGGACGCCGGCTGGGGCGTCATCGTCTTCCTCGCCGCCCTCGCGGCGGTGAGTCCGGACCTCTACGAGGCGAGCGCCATGGACGGCGCGAACCGGTGGCGCCGGATGTGGCACATCACCCTGCCCGCCCTGCGTCCCGTCGTCGCCCTGCTGCTCGTGCTCCAGGTGGGCAACGCGCTGACCGTCGGCTTCGAGCAGATCCTGCTCCAGCGCACGGCGGTCGGCCCGGGAGCGTCGGAGGTGCTGGACACCTACGTCTGGAACGTCGGCATCACCAACGGTGGATTCAGCTACGCGGCGGCCGTCGGGATCATCAAGGGAATCTTCGGTCTGCTGCTGGTCCTCGGGGCCAACAAGGTCGCCCATCTCATGGGTGAGCAGGGGGTGTACAAGAAGTGAGCAGCCTGCTCTCCGGCCTGACCGGCTTGGGTGGTGTGAAGCCGGGAACCCGTGGCCGCCTGCGTCCCGTGTGGGAGGAGGAGCCGTCGAAGCCCGGCCTCGCCTCCAAGGGCGTGGTGATGGTCCTGATCTGCCTGGCCGTCCTCTTCCCCCTCTGGGTCGTGATCGTCACCAGTCTGTCCTCGGTGAAGACCATCACCGAGGCCGGCGGTCTCGTGGTGATCCCGCGCGGCGTCACCTTCGTCGCCTACCAGGAGCTCCTGGGCGGCGGCCAGGTCACCCGTGCGGCTCTCATCAGCATCTGTGTGACCGTGGTCGGGACGCTCTTCAGCATGGCCGTCTCGATCCTGTGCGCCTACGGACTCTCGCGTACCGGTTCCGTGCTGCACCGCCCGCTGCTGCTCTTCATGCTGGCCACGATGTTCTTCGGCGCGGGACTGATCCCGACCTATCTGGTGGTGCAGGGGCTCGGTCTCACGGACTCCTATCTGGCGCTGATCCTCCCGAGCGCGCTGAACGTCTTCAACATCCTGGTCCTGCGGGCGTTCTTCATGAGCACGGCGCAGGAGCTCATCGAGAGCGCCCGTATCGACGGCGCGGGCGACTTCCGCATCCTGTGGCAGATCGTCATGCCGCTGTCCCGCGCGGTGATCGCCGTGATCACGCTGTTCTACGCGGTGGGCTACTGGAGCGCCTGGTTCAACGCGTCGATCTACATCAGTGACCCGGACATGCTGCCGCTGCAGAACGTGATGAACCAGTTGGTCCTCAAGCAGGAGCGGCCCACGGGTCTCACGCAGGTCATCAACACCGGTCACCTGTCGCTGCTCGCCGTCCAGATGGCGGTCATGGTGCTGGCACTGATCCCGGTCGCGTTCCTGTCGCCGTTCGTCCAGAAGCACTTCAAGGAAGGCATGCTCACCGGCGCCGTCAAGGGCTGAACCCCGCACCCGTACCGCACGTCCCGCACTCCCCCACCGGAGGGTCCCCGTCATGCGCGCTTCGTCCGTCCCACAGCCGGAACCCGCCTCGCACCCCCGACGCCGGACCGTCCTGGCCGGTGCGGCGGCGGCCGCGGCCTCGGCGTCCGTGCTTCCGACGGCGGGTGCCGTCCCACGGGGACGGCACGAAGTACGCGGCACACCGTTCCACGGACGGCGGCGCCACATGGGCCGAGGTCGCGTCGTTCCCGAAGAGCGGCACACCGGTCGCAGACCCGCTCGACCCGAAACGCCTCTACGTGTACGACACGGACACGGGCGCGGTGCTCCTCTCCACGGACGGGGCCTGACGTTCGCCGAGGGAGCCACCGGACTCCCCTCCGGCGACGTGCAGTTCCGCATCGTCGCGGCTTCGGGGCGCTCCGGTGGCCTGTGGCTCTCCGCCGAGGACAACGGGCTTCTCCGCTCGACGGACGGCGGCCGCACGTTCACACCGTTGGCCGGCTGCCAGGCCTCGCACGCCCTCGGCTTCGGGAAGGCCGCCCCTTCGAAGGGGCGGGCCGGCTATCCGGCGGTCTACCGGACCGGGCGGGTCCTTGCGACGTACGACGGCGTCGCCGTGCTCCGGTCGGACGACGCGGGCGCGACCTGGGTTCGCATCAACGACGACGCCCTCCAGTGGGGGTGGACCGGTGAGGTCGTCACCGGCGACCCCCGCGTCCACGGCCGTGTCTACCTGGGCACCAACGGCCGGGGCATCCAGTACGCAGATCCCCAGTAGAGGAACGAGAAGTCCATGCCGTCCCTGCACGACGCCGCCCGTGGCCGCATCCTCTTCGGAGGCGACTACAACCCCGAGCAGTGGCCCGAGGATGTGTGGGCCGATGACGTCCGGCTGATGAAGGAGGCCGGGGTCAACTCCGTCACCGTCGGGGTGTTCTCCTGGGCGGCCATCGAACCACGCCCTGGTGCGCGGGAGTTCGGCTGGCTGGACCGGCTGCTGGACCTCATGGCGGACAACGCGATCGGGGTCGTCCTCGCCACACCGACGTCGTCACCGCCCCCGTGGATGGGCGCCCTGCACCCGGAGACGCTGCCGCGCACCGAGGACGGGGCTCTCGTCAACTACGGTTCCCGGCAGCACTTCTGTCCGAGCTCCCCGGTCTACCGCCGCTACGCCACGGCCCTCACCGAGGACCTCGCCGCGCGGTACGCGGACCATCCGGCGCTCACCGTGTGGCACATCAACAACGAGTACTGCACGCACTGCTGGTGCGACGGGACCGCGGCCCACTTCCGCCGTTGGCTGGCCTCGCGGTACACCACCCTGGACGCGCTCAACGACGCCTGGGGTACGGCGTTCTGGAGTCAGCGCTACGACGACTGGGCGGAGATCCTGCCGCCACGCCGGGCGCAGTACATGCGCAATCCCGCGCAGGAGCTGGACTTCAAGAGGTTCACCTCCGATGCCCTGATGGAGTGTTACGTCGCCGAGCGGGACATCGTCGCCCGGCACACCCCGCACATCCCGGTGACGACCAACTTCATGCCGCTGTGGTCGGGGCAGGACGCCTGGGCCTGGGCGGAGCAGGAGGACATCGTCTCCGTCGACGTCTACCCGGATCCGGCTGACCCCCGGGGCGGCCAGTACAACGCGATGCTCGCCGACATGACCCGTTCGCAGGCACGCGGACCGTGGATGGTGATGGAGCAGGCCGCCGGGACGGTCAACTGGCGCGGCGTCAACCACCCCAAGCCACAGGGCCTCAACCGGCTCTGGTCGCTGCAGTCGGTGGCCAGGGGCGCGGACGCCCTCTGCTACTTCCAGTGGCGGCAGTCCCGGCAGGGGGCGGAGAAGTTCCACTCCGGGATGCTGAGCCACGCCGGTGAGCACGGCCGCACCTTCCGCGAGGTCAAGCGCATCGGCGCAGAACTCGCCCAGATCGGAGCCGAGGTGAGCGGGACCGAGGTACCGGTCGAGGTGGCCGTGCTGCACGACTGGGACGCCTGGTGGTCGAGCACGCAGGAGGGCCGGCCGTCCTCACTCGTCTCGTACACGGAGCTGGTCCAGGCCTGGCACCGGGGTCTGTGGGAGATCGGGATCAGCACGGAGTTCGCCCGCCCCGGCGGCGACCTGGGCGCCTACCGCATGGTGCTCGTGCCCCAGCTCCAGCTCCTCACCGACGCGGCCATCGACAACCTCGTCGCGTACGTGCGGGGCGGCGGCACACTCGTGTGCGGGTTCTTCACGGGCGTCGCGGACGTGGACGACCGGATCAGGCCCGGCGGCATGGACGGGCGGCTGCGTGAGCTGTTCGGCATCCGTACGGTGCACGAGTGGTGGCCCCTGGACGCGGGGGCGACCGTGGAATGCGACGGCTTCCGCGGCACCCTGTGGTCGGAGGAGCTGGAACCGGACGGCAGCGCGGAGACAGTCGCCGCATATCGGGAGGGCGAGCTGGACGGGCTTCCGGCTGTACTCCGCAAGGGCACCGCGTGGTACGTCTCGACGCTGCCCGAGCCGGAGGCGCTGCGCGGCCTGCTCGGCCGGGCGGCGGCCGGGGCGGGCGTGCGCCCCGTCCTGGAGGGGCTGCCCGCCGGGGTCGAGGCGGTGCGGCGGGGCGGCCTGCTCTTCCTGCTGAACCACGGCCGGTCCCCGGCCGGGGTGAAGCTGCCGGGCAGGTATGCCGACCTGCTCACGGGTACCGTGACCGACGGCTCGGTCGTGCTGGAGCGCTACGGCGTGGCCGTCCTGAGAGACGTCTCCGCATGATCGACGGCACGTGGGAGCCCTTCCCCGCCACCCGCTGGGAGGACGCGTTCCTCAGCGGCAACGGCCACCACGGGGCGATGGTCCACGGCGACCCGGCGGACGACCGGGTGATCGTCAACCACCACACCCTGGTCCGGCCGAACGGCAGCGAGGACCTCCGGCCGCCGGAGCTCGCCGACGGGCTGGGCCGCCTCCAGGACGCTCTCCTGGCCGGCGACACGAAGGCGGCCGAGGGCTTCGGCGCGGGGCGTCCGCTGGTGTGGGTCCAGCCCTTCCACCCGGCGTTCCGCTCGTGCGTGCGCCGCACCCGGGGGCTGCACGACGCGGTCGCCGGATACCGGCGCGAGGTCGACTTCACGACGGGTGAGGTGACCGCGTCGTACGAGGCCTGGCGCAGCGCGGTCTTCGTCTCACGGGCCGACGACGTGATCGTGCAGCACGTCACCGACCTCGGGCTGACCGCCGACCTCGTCCTGGACCACGCCCTGCCCGGCGCCCCCGCCCGCCTGGCGGTCGGCCGCTCCACCGTCCTGACCCCGGAGGGCGCGCGTCTGGCCCTGCGGGTGGGCTATCCGGGCAGCGCGCTCGGGTACACGGGAGTCACGGCGGCGCGAGTGGACGGCGGCACGGTCTCGGTGTCCGGGGAGGGCATCCGGATCGAGGGGGCCAGGAGCCTCACCCTGACGACCCGGGTCGTCCGTGGGGCCGGCCGCCCCGACCTCGGGGAACTGTGGGCGGCCCTGCCGGACGGGGACTACGCCACACTGCTGGACCGCCACCGACCTCTGCACCGTACGGCGTACGGGCGCACCTCCTTCACGCTGCGGGACGCCGCACCGGATCGGGAGCTGCCCGGCAGCGAGCTGCTGCGTGCGCCGGGGTCGCCCGCGCTCCTGGAGCGGCTCTTCGCGGCGGGCCGCTACCACCTGCTCTCCTCCTCCGGACTGCTGCCGCCCCGGCTCACCGGCCTGTGGACCGGCGACTGGGACACGGCGTGGTCCGGAGCCTTCACCACGAACGCCAACCTCAACCTCCAGGTCGCCTCGGCCGCGGCAGCCGCACTCCCCGAGGTCACCGAAGCCCATGCGGCACTCGTCCACGGGCAGTTGGCGGACTGGCGGGACAACGCCCGCGCGCTCTTCGGGGCACGGGGCATCGTCGCGCCGTCCCACACGGACGGTACGTCGGGGCACACCCGGCACTTCCAGCGCGCCTATCCGCTGCATCTGTGGACGGCCGGGGCGGACTGGCTGCTGCAGCCGCTCCTGGAGCACGCCGAGGTCACGGCGGGGACTCCGGACGCCGCGCTGACCGGCGCCCTCGTCCAAGCGGCGCTGTTCTACGAGGACTTCCTCAGCCACGAGGACCCGGACGGAAACCTGGCGGTCGTGCCGTCGTACTCCCCCGAGAACCGGCCGGCCAACGCCGGCTGGGGCACGGTGAACGCCACGATGGACATCGCCGCGGCCCGCCACGCCCTGACGACGGCCGCCGCGCACGCCCCCGGGCACCCGTCGGCCGGCCACTGGCAGTCACTCGCGGCCCGGCTCCCGGACTACCTGGTGAACGAGGAGGGGGCCCTCGCCGAGTGGGCGTGGCCGGGTCTCAGGGAGACGTACGACCACCGCCACCTGAGCCACCTCTACCCGGTGTGGCCGCTGGACGCGATCAATCCGTACGACACCCCGGAGCTGGCCACGGCGGCGCACCGCGCCCTCGAACTGCGCGGTTCGGAGAACGACTCCGCCCACGGGCATCTGCACCAGGCCCTGATCGCCGCACGGCTGCGGGACCCGTCCCGGGTGTCGGCGGCGCTGGGCTCGGTGCTGGGCGGCGACTTCTTCCACGACTCGCTGATGAGCGCGCACTATCCGTCCCGGAACGTCTACAACGCGGACGCGGCACACGCCCTGCCCGCCGTCGTGATCGAGTCGCTGGTCCAGTCGACGCCCGGCCGCCTGGTTCTGCTGCCCGCCGTTCCCGCGGCGTACCCGGCCGGTGAACTCCGGGGCGTTCGGACCCGGTTCGGCGCGCATCTGGATCTGCGGTGGTCGGCGGACGGTGCCACCGCCGTGCTGCGACCCACCCGCGACGCCCGCGTCGATCTGCGTACGGGCGCGGGGCTCACCCTCACCGAGACCTCCGCCGGAAACCCCCCGGCTCCGCTGGAGCTGACGGCCGGCGTGGACCGCGTCCTCACCCTGGGGCCGCGGTAGCACTCCTCCATCCCCACATGGAAGGAACACCCGATGGCACGATCCACCCTGACCAGGCTGCTGGCCCCGACGGCAGCGGTCGCCGCACTGATCGGCTTCGCGGCGGCTCCGGCCCACGCCGCGATCTGGACCTCGTCGGAGCAGTGGGGCAACTACACCACATCCGACGGCTACATCCTCTACAACAACATCTGGGGCTCCGGAGCGGGCAGCCAGAGCATCTGGGCCAACTCGTCGGGCAACTGGGGCGTGACGGCGAACCACCCGAACACCGGCGGCATCAAGTCGTACCCGAACGCCAAGAAGATCGTCGACAAGCCGATCACGTCACTCTCGTCGCTGACCAGCGGCTACAACGTGACGGTCCCTTCATCCGGCGCGTACAACACGTCGTACGACATCTGGGACACGGACTACGACTACGAGGTGATGCTCTGGGTGAACCACAACGGCGCCGTCGGCCCCCTCGGCACGTCCCAGGGCACCGTCACACTCGGCGGGCACACCTGGGCCGTCTACAAGGGCGACAACGGCGCCAACGAGGTCTTCTCGTTCCTGCGGACCTCGGACTCCTCCTCCGGCACGGTGAACATCCTGCCGATCCTGAAGTGGATCAAGGACACCAAGGGCTGGTGGGGCAACGAGACCATCGGTGACGTCCAGTTCGGCTACGAGATCACGTCGTCGTCGGGCGGGCTGAACTTCACGACCAACGGGTTCCACGTCTCGTCGAGCTGATCCGGCCGGCCCGTCCGGAGGCCGCCGGGGCCGTCAACGCGTACGCGGGGATGGCCCCGGCATCGGACCCGCCTCTACGATGGTCCGATGTCCACGGTCAAGCAGGTCCAGATCACCTTCGACTGCGCGGAACCCGAGCGCGTCGCCCGCTTCTGGTGCGAGGCGCTGGGGTACGTCGTACCGCCGCCGCCGAAGGGGTTCGCCACCTGGGACGATTTCGACCGCACCCTGTCGCCCGACCACCAGGGGTCGGCGGCCTGCGTCGATCCGTCAGGGGTGGGCCCCCGCTTGTTCTTCCAGCGCGTGCCCGAAGGCAAGGTCGTCAAGAACCGGCTGCACCTCGACGTGCGGGTCGGCACCGGGCTCGTGGGTGAGGGGCGCCTCGCCGCACTGGAGGCCGAGTGCACACGACTGGTCGCGCTCGGCGCGGTACGTGTGCGCCTGATGCTTGCCGACGGCGACTACGAGTCGTGCCTCGTGATGCAGGACGTCGAGGGCAACGAGTTCTGTCTCGACTGAGTGGTGCGGCCTGCAGCCGGGACAGGAGTGTCGCAGCGGCGGCCGCGCGGACAGCGCGTCCGGGACCCGGAGCGGGAGGCGTACCTCAGCGCTCGCGGATGAGTCCCGGTCACCCCTCCCCGTGCCTGCGTGAGTCCTCGTACCAGGTGTCAGCGAGCGACAGGGCCACCGGCCAGCCAGCGGGCGGTCCGCGTCCAGCGGTCGGGCGGGGACTCCCGCAGCAGCGCCGCGAACCGCTCGGGCCGGGCGAGCAACCGGCGGTCACGCGGATACAGGGCGGTGTGCGCCAGCAGCCACCCGGCCAGCGCGTGCGGGTCCAACGGGTCGGTGCCGCCGAGCTGTTCGGTGTACGCCGCGCGTGCCGCCTCCGTCTCCCCGGCCACCAGCAGTTCGTCGGCAGCCGGTGACCTGCCCGCCTCGAACTCCCGCATTTGATAGAGGCGGGCGCGGTCGTCCTGCCAGTATCCGCGTCCCGCGTCCGGCGCGACCAGCGGCCCACCGCCGGGTGCGGGGGCGGCACCACGGCGCAGCGCCTCGACGAGGCCGACCGCGTCGTCCTCGGCGCACCGCAGGTTGCGCAGCCGCCACTCCACCCGGTGACTGACCGCCGCCGCCCGCGCCCTGGCCACGGTGGCGGGCGCCAGGGGCTCTCTCAGCCAGCTGTCGACCGTCTCGGACAGCCGGGTGACGAGCCGCAGGCCGGGCGCGGTGAGCCGCGCGTGGGTCGCCAGGGTACGCAGCACCATGCGGGTCTGGAGCCGGCGCATCGCGAAGAGGAACGCCGCCCGCCCGTCCGGGTCGGTGCCGGTGTCCCTGATCCGCTCCCGCCAGAATCCGGTGACACCGACGAAGGCGTAGGCGCCGTGGAGGAGGCCGGGCAGGTGCCGGGGATCGGCGCGCCAGGGCGCGTAGTGACGCTCGGACCGGTCCTCCTCGAGGAGGGGGAACAGGTGGAGCAGCGCCCCGAGTTTGCTGTGCTGGAATTCGTGGACGAGGGTCTCCGCGAGGGCGAGGCCGTCCCCGGGGCGGGCGATCACCATGGAGGCGAAGGCGTCCCCGGTGGAGGCGCTGAGCCCCTCGGCGGGCACCGGGAGAACCGCGTCGCCGTTCTTGGCCTGCCAGGGCACGATGCGGCTGATCTCCTCGGGCCGCAGCCCGCCGGGGCCGCTGCCGCCCCGTCGCAGGATCGCCACGGCGTCCCTGAACAGCCCCTGCCAGGCTCGCAGTTCCTCGGGCGCGAGGCGTCCAGGGGCTATCGGTTCGTCCAGGTCACGGTAGGGGTCGAGGTCGTCGAGCTGGACGGCGCGCGACCCCGGCCCGGTGTCCAGCCGGTGCACCGGTAGCCAGCGCTCCGACTCCGGCTCGGTGAGCGGGGTGACGACGACGTCCGGCCCGTGCTCCGTGCGGACGGTGAGGGTTCCGTCGGACACCGACACCCGCACCGTACGGTACGCGCCGTCGTCGGGGCCGGGCAGCCGGACCATTCCGAGGGCGGGCAGGCCGGCCGCCGCACCCTTGGCGGGCAGGAGGAGTTCGGCGTCCGTACCGGCATGGAGGGCCGCCGCCGCGGCGACGGCGGCGATCTGTCCGGCGTCCGCCCACATCGGCGGCCCGGACGCCGTTCCGTGCAGCCGGCGGAGCATGTGGGCGAGCCAGCTGCCGACCTGAGGGGTCAGCAGCAGCGCGTCGACCGCCTCGGGAGCCCGGGTGGCGGCGGCCTGCAGGACAGGCCAGATCACCCGGGACTCAAGGTTCCCCAGAACACTCGGGTCGGCGTCGAAGAAGTCGAGGAGCTCACGGAGCAGGAGGAGACGACGCGTACGCTCGCCCCGGACCAGGAACGCCACGGCTTCGGGAGAGCCACCGCCCGCGGCGATCTCGTCGAACAGCGGGCCGGGCATACGGATCGGCTCGTACACATCGCTCCCTGTCGTGGACGGGTCTCATCGCGGCGGTCCCGTTTACGCCCCCGCCTACTCGGCCCGCCCCGGTTCACCGCCGCCCATCGCGTTGGTGCGCGCGCGGCGGAGTTCGGCAAGGAGCCGTGCTGCCCCGTCCGGAGCGGTCAGGTGCCTCAGATCGGCGACGCCCACGGAGGCCAGGTCCATGAGGTCGGATTCGAGGTGGTCGGATGTGCCGTCGGCGGGCACCGGCTGGTACAAGGCGCGCTCCCCCTTCGCGTGCGGTGGCACAGGATGCCACCGTTTACTCCATCATGACGACTGAAACTCCTTCCCGAAACCCGTGTGATCACGCCAGCGGATCACATGGCGGGCCCCGGGTATGCGAGGAAGTCCTGTATTGCTGCCTTCAGTTCGGAGGCTCGGGCGGGATCGTCATCGATCAGTGTCACTGCGGCGTACAGCTTCCACAGACCGTCCGGCTGAGTTCTGAGGGCGCGGAAGATCCCGATCACATCGGTCCGCGGCATGGGGTGCCTCGGCATCCGAGCGACGACGGCGGCGGGCAGCTCGTTGACCAGGGCCTGCCGTTCGTCACGGTCGCCCATCAGCGGATACGCCATCAGGGCCGAGACGACCCGCGCGGTCGGAGGTACCGCCGGCCGGGGACGCGTCTCCTTGCCCCAACCGATGAGCTCGCGGTGTCCGGGCGCTTCGAGACGGAGGCTGGGGGCGTCGAAACGGAGGCCGGGCCCCTGGGCGGTGAGGCCCGCTTGCCGAAGAGCGCTCATCCTCGCCTTGACCGCGCCGAACAACGGCAGGGGTTCCGGCAGCGGATCGTCCGGCAGTTCGCGCAGAACGATGTCCGAGAACAACCCGAGGCGGCGTTCCGGGTCGTTGCCCGCCCGCTGCCCACGACCGGCGGCGAACATCAGGGTCTGCTCGTGCGCGGCGACGCGCGTCCCGGCGGGAAGGCGCTCGGTGGGCAGCGACTGGGGGAAGTGGTGCATCTCGTCGAAGGTGCGACACGCGTCGACCATCCACATCTGCACTCCGAGGCCCGGGGCCACGTCACTCCTGAGCCGGGCGAGTGCGGACTCGACGTGTATGTTGCGCCGGTCCGTCTGCGTGGCGTCGGCGGTGTAGAGCCGTGTGTTCTCGTCCTGGTCCAGCACGCCGTGGCCGCCCCACCACACCCACAGGGCATCCTCCCCACGCTCCGGGATGTCCTTGATGAAGGCGCGCCTCAGCGAGTCGTGGTCGGCCGGGTGGAACGGAATGCCGGGGGCGGTTCCGGTCACCGGTGCGAGGTGGAGCTGAATCTGGCTGTCGGGCACTCCGCGGGCCAGCAGCCAGTCGCGGAAGCGCATGGCGTCCCGGGCGGGCCCGGGAAGGTCCCAGCCGGATCCGGCGGCGTACTGCTCGATGCCGACGACCAGGGCGAAGACGCGGTCCGGCGGCACGGGCCTGCGGTTCACGGCAGCCGCTCCCCGATCGCGCGGTAGACAGCCGGATCGGTCCAGTAGGCACTGTGCGCCACGGGGAAGGGCTGTCGGCTGTCGGTGGCGACATCGTGGGCCCGGCCGGGGAAGAGCGGCTCGGCGGCGTAGCCCAGGAGGTCGCGGCGGTCATGGAGATTCAGCCACGGCGGTACGTGACCGGGCAGCAGAGCCGGATGGAGCAGTGAGGGCAGCGCGCCCGTCTCGTACAGGAAGGGGCCCTGAGAGCCGACCGTGACCAGGAGTTCGGCCCCCGGCAGCGGGGCGGAGATGAGGGTGTCGAGCGCCATGATGCCGCCGAGGCTGTGTCCGAGCAGGACGACGGGCGGCTCCAGGGTGGCCACGAGCTCGCGCAGCCCCTCACGCATGCCCTCGCCTCTGGCGAGGTACTTGAGGATGTCGCCGGCCGCCGGATGCGCGGCGTCGGTCAGCGCGCGTCGGCGTCGCACGGCGTAGCGCGAGCCGAGGCGCACGAGCGGGCGGCCGGCCATCCGGAGCAGGGGGCCGCGGCCGGTACCGGCGGGCGGGGCGCCCAGACGCTCCGCGAGTTCGGCGACGGCAGTGTCCCTGACGCCTCCCCCGCACTGCACGGGGCTGTCGGCCGCGAGATCCGCGGCGACGGCCGCAGCGGCGAGCGCACGGGCCAGCACCCATGCGAGGGTCTCCTGGTCCAGCGCCTCGGCGGCGGGCCGGAGGAGAGGACTGCGCGCCAACTCAGCAGCTTCCCGAGTCAGTTCGGGACCGAGCGCATCCGCCCGGCAGACACCCTCCGCCGCGATCTCCCGGAGGACCGCCCTGGGACGTTCGTCCGGAAAAGCCGCGCCGGGCGCTGTGACACGTGGGCTCGCTCCGGCCGCTGCGGTGGCGAGCTCGGCCGACGGGTCCTCGTACAGCCGGGCCCACTCCTCCGTTTCGTCACTGTCGTCGAGGTCCCCGGTGCCGCGTCCGGTCCCGGAGCCGGGAGGGGCGGGGATGCTGGCGCCGTCCGCG
The DNA here is from genome assembly GCF_040630715.1 of Streptomyces sp. NPDC005752. NCBI lineage: Bacteria > Bacillati > Actinomycetota > Actinomycetes > Kitasatosporales > Streptomycetaceae > Streptomyces > Streptomyces sp. NPDC005752. Next base: position 38,213 of record NZ_JBEXYB010000019.1, read on the forward strand.
GCGAGTTCCGCTCCGTGCTGCCCGCCCCAGTCGTACGCGACGACGTGTGCACCGGGAGCCGTTGCCGCGAGACCTGGGACGATCCGCGCGAGCAGCGTCCCGAGGTGCGGTTCGCGCACGCCGGTGCCGTGTATGAAGACCACCGTGGTCATGAGTCGCCCCCCGTTGCCTGTGTGCGGCGGCCCTGCCCGCCGTCAGGAGACGGCGGACGGGGCGTGTGACTGCTCGGTCCTTCGCGACGTCACATCGGCAGTGGAGTGATGTCGCACTCGATGCGCTGGTGGAGCCTGGCCGCGGTGTGCCAGGGGTGGCTCGCGCCGAGCAGGCGGGAAAGGCCCTGTGCCGCCGAGCGGTTGAGCCGGTCGGCCTCATCGGACTCGCCGAGGCCGCGGCGGTCGAGTGCCAGGTTCGCCGTGCAGGCGAGTGTCAGCGGGTGCTCGGGCCCGGCGGTCTCCGTGAGCTTGGGGAGCAGATCTGCGTCGGCGGCCATGGCCTGTGCGAAGTCCAGTCGCGCGTAGTGGTCGTTGGCCCGGCACATCGCCGCCGTCAGCGTGCTGATGTGCAGCGTCCCCAGGGCGCTCTCCAGACCCTCCAGCGCACGGGTGTCCAGCGCCTCCGCCCGGTCCGTGTCGCCCTGGGCCCGCAGGGTCGCGGCAAGGTTCACCCTGGCGAACTGGGTGTAGGGATGATGGTCGCCGAGCACCTTGAGGTACGCGGACAGGGCCTGCTCCCCCAGTTCGCGGGAGCCGACGAGGTCGCCGTGCAGGCGGCGTTCGACCATGGCGTGGACTGCGGCGCACAGCGCATCGGTGTTGTTCAGGCCGTAGCGGCTGGTGAACCGCTCGAGGGTCTGCTCGGCGAGTGCGGCTCCTCCCTCGACCACACCGGCCCTGCGCCGGCACACCGCGAGATTCAGCGCCGCACGGATGGTGGCCGCGTTCGTCTCACCGAAGTGGGCGACGTAGGGGAGGTAGTTGGACTCCTGGAGTGCGCGGGCACCCAGGTAGTCGCCTGCCTCACGCAGGTCGATGGCCAGGCCGTTCAACGTGTTCAGGGTGAGCCCGTTCACCGGTCCGTACAGCAGTTCCCTCTGCCGCGCGGTCTCCTCGTCGATCTCACGCGCGAGTGCGAAGTTCCCGTTCAGCCGCAGCGCCACGCCGTAGTCGTGAGCCGCGCTCAGCGTCGCGGGGTCCTCGGGACCGAACAGGTCGCTCGCCCGGGTGAACGCCTCCTCGGCCAGCACGCGCGCCTGAGTGAACTCACCCTGGTGCCGTAGCGCGCCGGCCATCTGCCACATGGAGTCGATGAGTTCCTCGTCGGGGATCTGCGCCCCGCGTGAAATGGCCAGGGCCCGCTCGTTGTGCACGATCGCCTCACCCGGGCGCCCCAGCAGCCGTAGGTAGAAGCCGAGAAGCTTGGTCATCCTGATGACGTGCAGGTCCTCGTCACCGGACTGCGCGCGCCACGCGGACCAGGCCAGCCGGGCCTGGGCCGCGCCCGATTCGTGCGCTCCCCAGTAGTAGAGGAAGAACACCATGTCGTAGACGAGGTCGCGGACCCACGCGTCGGAGCTCTCCACCGCTCCGGACGCGATCACGTGCGGGAGGATCGCCTGGTAGGCGGGCCACTGGTCGGGGGAGGCGGGGGCACCGGGCTTGGCCGTGGTGAGCAGCAGGTGGGCCGCCCGCGTCATCCTGGCCCGCTCCTCGGGGTCCATCCTGGCCACGATCACGTTCTGCATCAGCCGGTGCATCTGCAGGGTCGCGGTCTTGTGGTCCAGCCTCACCAGGGACAGCTTGCTGAGGTCGCGGGTCGCGCGGGCGAGCAGCAGGGGGTCCCGCAGGACCGGGTCGAGTTCGGGAGTGACCTCGACGTTCCGGCCGCCCCGGAAGAGACTGAGCGGGATGGGCTCCGGCGCCATGCAGGCGCAGATCTCCAGGAGTTGGCGTGCCGCCGGATTGTCCTGCGACAGACGTCCCAGGGAGATGTCCCAGACCGCCGCGACGGGCAGCGGGTAGTCGGGGGACGGATCGAGTTCGAGGATCTCGGGGCGGCGCTCGTCCAGCAGGGTGAGGTACTCGTCGACGGGCATTCCGGTGGCGGCGTGCCAGGCGCCCGCCTGCTCGACGGCGAGGGGCAGGTCGCCGAGCGCCGCGGCGAGCCGGTCGGCGTCACGGGAGCTCAGGCCGCGGGCGCGGCGCTGCAGGAGCGCGATGCTCTCGTCCCGGTCGAAGACGTCCACGCTCAGGGGCGTGGCGACGCGTTCCCACTCACGGTTGCGCGAGGTGACGATGATCTTGCCGGGTCCACCGTTGGGGAAATAGGACCGGACGGCCTCGATGTCCTCGGCGTTGTCGAAGACCAGCAGCCAGTTGTCGAAGGGCTTGCCCGTACGGAGTGCCTCGCGCACGGCGGGCACCGCGGCGTTGGCCTGCGGTCCCACCTCCAAGCCGAGGCTCCGCGCGAGGTCGGCGAGCGCCCCCAGGATCAGGTTCTCCTGCTCCGAGGGGATCCACCAGATGACGTTGAACTCGCCGCTGTGGCGGTACACGTACTCCACGGCGATCTGCGACTTGCCGACACCGCCCATGCCGTGCAGCGCGTGCGGGAGGACCGCTGTGGTCTCGTCCTCCCGCAACTGCCGCTCCACGGCTGCCAGAAGACTCTCCCGCCCGGTGAAGTTCGGGTTCTTCGGTGGCACGTTGCCCATGATCTTGGGCTGGCCCGTGCGGACGAACCGCAGCTCCGGCGCCGTCGTGTGCGTACGCTCGTCGACCCTCCGGGCATCCGGTTCGGTGTCTACGGGTGGTGTCGTCGGCGACACAGGTCCTCCAGGTGGAACCGTCGATTGCGACGGGGAAGCGGGGCCGTTCTCATTCACATCAGGTGCCTCTTTATCATCTCTTGTCCCCTCTGTCGGCGCTCCCGCGCCACGCGACAGCCCCTGGTTCAACTGCGCGGCCCGGCGCCGGTACGGCAGGCCTCCAAGTGCCCGGAGCACCGCCACCTCGATGCGCACCCAGGCCGGCCCCCCTGCACGGTCGGGCAGCGCCGCGCCGACCGGGTCACGCAGGGCCGCACGCAGACGTATCCCGTGGTCACGACCGGTTCGCGACTCCGCCAGCAGGCCGACCGCCTGGGCGAGTTGGGTACGGCTTCCGGTGGCGAGCAAGGCTTCGCGTATGCCGTCGGCGAAGTCGGGTCCACCCTCGCCCTCCCGGTCCCAGTCGATGAGGCCGCCCATCAGCACCTCGGACAGGTGCTCCGGGCGCGTCTCGGGCAGAGCGCGGTCCCGCAGTTCCTCGATGACGTCGAACCGCACCGGCGCCACGGCCAGCAGCACGGCGAGCTGTCGGGCGAACGGGCTGGCCAGTGAGAAGAACCTTCGTACGGCGTCCGCCGCCGAGCGGGGCCCGTCGAGCCTCGGCGTCCGCAGGCCGGGGGCGGGCACCCCCTTGGCCATCGCCCCGGCCAGTACGACCGGAAGCGCCCGGCGTACACCGCGTTCCCCTGTGACCAGGTCGGCCCAGGCCCTGAACGAACCGGGGCGCAGGCTGAGCACGGGTACAGCCACCGATCCGTCCCCGGTGCCGGGCAGGACGTGTGCGTGCTCGGGTACGCCCTGCGGTGGATGGCACAGGACGTGGCGGTTGAGCGATCCGAACCCGGCAGCGTCGAGCCGCGCGCGGAACGGGTAGACCGAGGACCGGTGGCGGAGATACGGCGGCAGGAGATGGACCAGCGCCGTCGGCCCGGACGACGCGAGCCGCCCCAGCAGTTCGTCGGCGCCGCCCTCCGCCCACCCGGGTGCCAGCCCGTCGGTCACGACGAGAAAGAGCCGTGACCCGCGACCGTCGAGCAGCTCGGCGGGGTCGGCGCGCCGGTTGCCGGGCCAGCGCAGAACGGGTGCGTCCCCGCCCGGCAGCGTGACGTCGACCGTGCGGACGTCCCGGAAGGCACCACTGCGCACCGCTTCGTCGGACAGCCGGCGGAGGGAACTGCCCCACACGGCCATGGTGGGCGCCCTGTCCACGAGCAGCATCAGATCGAAGGCGCGTTCCTGCACCGGATCGAGGTAGGGGATCCACAGTCCGTCGATGACACCGTTCTCCGCGGTGCGCGCCTCATCGAGCTTGCTCTCGCGGCGCGAGGGGACCCGCCGGCCGAAGCCGCGCAGGGCCTTGGCCAGGCGCAGCGGCACAGCGGGGCGGGTGGGGCGCGTCTCGTGCGGAAGAATCGATTCCGGCAGGTCCTGGCGGCTCTCCTGGAGGCCGCTGACCTCGGCACCGTGAAGGTTCGCACCACCGCTTCGGATGGGCACGATCTCCGGTGACCCCTGCTCCATGGGCGGGGCCGCGACATCGGATGACAGCTCTGCCGAGCCGTCAGGTGAGCGTAAGGGGTCCGGCTCCTCCCCTCCGTCCGTGCGGGTGCCGGCCCGATGCCATGCCGCCGCCAGCCATACGGCGTCGGCGAGGTCCTGCCAGCTCGCTTCGCCGTCCGCTTCCCGAAGGTGGCCGCCGCTCGGCGCGGGCTGCGCGTCCGGGGCGCGTTCCCGTGGCGAGCCGTGCATCAGCGGCCTTTCGAGAGGTCGCGGAGGAGCGTCTCGAGAAGCTTGAGCCCGTCGCCGTCCGTGCGGAACCCGTGAGCCGTGGTGAGCTGCACCGCGTTGAGCAGCTGGTCGACGGACTGGGTTCCCCCGCCGTCCAGACGCCTGACGAAGTCGTCCACGAGGTCGTCGATGCCTTCGGGACGCCGGCCCAGGTGGCTCACCACGATGGAGACCAACTGTTCACGGCTGGGCGGACGCATCTCCAGCGGCAGGCAGCGGCGCCGGAAGGCCGCCGGGAACTCGCGCTCGCCGTTGCTCGTGATCACGACGACGGGGAACTCCGAGCACTCGACACGGCCGGCCCCGATGACGGCCCGGCCCTGTGGGTCGTCGGTGAAGACGGACACCTCGGCCACTTTGGCGCGCACCAGTTCCGGGATCTCGTAGCTGCCGTTCTCCAGGACGTGGAGCAGGTCGTTGGGCAGATCGATATCGCTCTTGTCCAGCTCGTCGACGAGCAGCACACGAGGACGCTCGTACGCGAGCAGAGCCGTCCCCAGCGGGCCGAGCGTCACAAAATCCCCCAGGTCAGGGGCCCTTCCCGTTTCACTCTCCGGTTCGGCGGCGCCCTCGGCCCGCCAGGCGGCGATGGCCTGGGCCCGGCCGATGGCGTCGTACTCGTACAGCCCGCCGCGCAGCGTGGTGCGGCTGACGATGCTCCACGGCAGCACCCGGCCCAGTCCCAGTTCCCTCGCGATCAGGTAGGCGAGGGTGGACTTGCCGACCCCGGGCGGGCCGGTGATCAGAAGGGGGCGGCGAAGCAGGAGGGCGGCGTTGACCGCGTTGATCTCCTCCTCGCGTAACTGTGGGCCTTCCTGCACGGTGCCGAGCCGGCGCAGCGCCGACTGCGAGTCGTCGGGCGGAGGTTGCTGCAGAGGGCTTCCGGAGAACACCCGCCAGGGCGGCGGCTGCGGCAGCTGCGGGGCGTCCCCGGCAGGAGGCTGCCCCGTTGCGTGGAACACCCTCCAGGAGGGGGGCGTGACGGACTGCGCCACCGAGACCTGCTCGGTCATGCTGTCAACTCCTCGCAGTCGACCAGGCGGTTGGGGTCGTCCCATAGAAGTGCCAGATGTTTTCCGAGGGACCAGTGGTCACGGTTCATCCCCTCGGCCTTCTTGCGCAACGCGCTGACCTTCGAGGGGATTTGTGAGGGTGGGTGCGCCAGCAGCAGCGTCAGCACCTCGCCGGACAGCTCGGGGCTGTCCGTTCTCCGGTCCCATGCTGCAAGGCCCACCCCCTGAGCGATCGCGGTGACGAGTGCTTCCAGACCGAGGCCGGGCAGTGCGGGTACGTCGAGAATGACCGCGGTCAGACCTGGATCCGCTATCAGCTTGGCACGCCAGCGGTCGAGCCGCTCACCCTCTTCGCCGTGCCAGCGGTACGACTCGGCCACACCGGCGTTCCTGAGTTGTGTCCAGCGTTCCCGCCACAGAGGCAGATATCCGTCCCTCCGGGCGGCTCTCATGCGTTCGAGCGACCTCAGATGGACGTGGTAGCGAAGGCTGATCGGCAGCGGGTCACCACTCCAGGTCCCCATCTCCAGCCGGGCCACGTCGTGGTTCATCAGGGAGAACGGCAGGACGAACTCCACCTGCGGAGTCGGTTCGCTCTCCGTCACCGGCATTCCCGCCCAGCGCTTCTGACCACGCCCGATGGCTCGCTCGACCTCGTCCGCCAGTCCGTCGAGGGTCGTGCGGCGCACCTCACCGGCGACGGGCTCCCAATAACCTGGCGCGGCGTTGACCCAGTGACGTACGTGGATATCGGCCGAACTGTCGTCCGCGGGCTCCACCATCACGACGAGGCAACGTGCCACTCCAGGATCAGCCGTCGGCAGGGCCGCGATCGCACGCCTGCGCTCCCCCAGCGCCTGCACGGCCTCCGGGCCGACCTCGCGGGCCCATGTGTCCGACCACTCCCTGAGCTCTTCGCGCAGCGCCGTCTGCTCCAGGAACGCAGTGATCTCGACCAGTACGAGCGCCGGCGGCAGACCGTCGGCCTGGGTGTTCACCCCGCACAGGTGGTCGAACCGCTGGGCCGGTGTCTGCCCGTACGGGATGTCGACACCCAACTCGTGGTTGAGCAGGGCGTGCAGCCGGCCGTCGTCGACGCGCCGCACGTCGGCGAGCAGCCGGTGGATCTCGCGCACCGATCTGTCGGTGAAGTCGGGCGAGCCGCCGGCGCCCGTCCCGTCGGGCTGGACGGCTTCCGAGAGCCGGGTCAGATGGGCAGCGCATTCGGGTCCGCCGATGACGCCCGCGGTGAAGGCCAGGGCTCCGAGGCCCGTTTCGTACCGCAGGAGGTCCCTGACGAAGAACAACATGTCGGCACGTGGATTCTGTCGCCGGTAGGTGAACTGCGCACCGAGCTGTTCCGCGGCGAAGGCGATGAACTGGGCGCACTGGTCGCGGTCGGTCACGAAGTCCTGCACGCACAGGAATTCGACCAGTCTTCCGATGAGTTGCGCCCTGGTCTCGTCCGGTTCAACCACTCCGGGCAGCCCGTGCACCACCACCGACCACCCCCGTCGAGTCGGTAACGCCGTTATGACAGACCGTGAAGTTATCACGCCGGATCTTCAGCAACCAGGCTCAATCCAGGCCCTGTTGAGCACCTGCTCCGCATGCGCTGGGGCTGCGGGACAGCACGCCGGGAAAGGCACCACCCGGACGGGTGAACGCGCGACGCCCCGCTCAGACCGGCGCCGGCCCGGAACTCGCACGCACCGTCAGGACGGGCTCCAGCAGTTCCACTTCGTCCGTACCCCGGCCGGCGAGCTTCGCGACCACCTGTTCCACCGATCTGCGCCCCATCTCCTGCGCCGGAATGGCCACGGAGGTGAGCCGTACCGATGCCTGCGTGGCGACCTGTTCGGGGCAGATGGCCACGACGGACACGTCCTCCGGCACGGCACGCCCCTGCTGCTGGAGCAGGTTGAGCAGCGGCTCGACGGCCGACTCGTTCTGGACGATGAAGCCGGTCGTACCCGGCCGCTCGTCGAAGATCCGGCCCAGCGTGCCGGCCATCGCGGCGTACCCGCCCTCGCAGGGGCGGTGCAGGATCCGCATCCCGGCCTCCTGCGCCTTGGCCCGTATGCCGTCGACGGTCCGTTCGGCGAAGCCGGTGTGCCTCTCGTAGACGGCGGCGGCCTCGCCGATCACCGCCACCTCCCGGTGTCCGAGGCCGGCGAGGTGGTCCACGCAGAGCGCTCCGGTGGCCTCGAAGTCGAGGTCCACGCACGTCAGCCCGGAGGTGTCGGCGGGCAGGCCGATGAGAACGGCGGTCCTGCCGGAATCACGGAGCAGCGGCAGCCGTTCGTCGTGGAGTTCGACGTCCATCAGGATCATCGCGTCCGCCAGTGAGCTCCCCGCGATCCGCCGTACGGCAGCCGGGCCCTCCTCGCCCGTGAGCAGCAGGACGTCGTAGCCGTGCGTACGGGCGCTCGTGGCGACGGCGATGGCGATCTCCATCATCACCGGCACGTACATGTCCGTGCGCAGCGGCACCATCAGCGCGATGATGTTGGACCTGCTGCTGGCGAGGGCACGCGCACCGGCGTTGGGGTGGTAGCCCAACTGCTGGATGCTGTTCTCGACCCGCTCCCGGGTGGATGCCGAGATCGACCGCTTGCCGCTGAGGACATAGCTCACCGTGCTCGCGGAGACTCCGGCGTGCTGGGCGACCTCGGCAAGCGTGACCATTCGGCTTCTCCCTCACAGTGGGCGACCGCAAGGGAGAGCGGGTGAAGCGCTTCGACAGCGCCCTGCTGTGCTCCCCTTCGCACTCTGACATGCACAGACAGTATCGAGCCTAGACTTGCTCACAGGTACTGTCCAGAGTGGAGTCGAAGCGCTTCGACCGGCCGCCGGTCGTCGTTGTCGCTGTTCCACTGCCGCCACCGTGTCTCAGGACGCCGAGGGTGTCCAGCCTGCCAGCCAGTCGGCGGTCTCCTGTTCGGCGGCCTGGGAGTCGGTGAGCTGTGGCCGGTCGCTGCTCGCCCGGCCGGATCCGGGCCCGGTGTTCCGGTACTCCGCGAAGCGGTCGTCCTTCCACGAGAAGCCGCTCATGTCCGTCCACGGGGCGGACCTGACCGCCGAGCTGAGAGTGGTGCCGCGGAAGGTGGCCATCGGGTCGAGCGAGGCGTCACCACCCGCGTGCCACGGCCGGCCGAGATGGAAGGACGACGCCGAGACGTCACCGTTGACGGTCGAGCCGGTGATCAGGAAGCCCTTGCGGTCCGCGGCCGTGCTGGGGGCCGCGATGTATCCGCCGGAGCTGCCGTCCCACCGCTTCTTCAGGGTGATGACCGACTTGTCGATCACCGCGGTGGCACGGCCGAAGATGAAGTCCACGTTGCCGGTGACGTAGGAGTTGGACATGTAAACACGGCCGAGCTTCGCCTTGGACGCGGTGTCGAGCAGCAGGGTGTCCTGGTCGCCGGTGACGATCACGGAGTCGAGGAAGACCTTGTCAGCGGCGGTGCGCAGGGCCACGGCCTGGAGCCCGCTCATGTTCTGGTTCGCGGCCTCGTCGAAGTCGTTGGAGATCGTGAGGTTGCGGGCCTGGAAACCGTCGGCCTCGGCCGCGACGGTCGCACTGCCGCTGGTCCCGTAGGTGCCGGATCCGTCGGGCTTCCGGGTGCCCGAGGCGTTGTCGTAGACGATGACGGTGTCGTTGCGGCTGGACCCGCTGCCCTGGAGGGTGACGTTCTGCTTGGTCGAGGGGATCTTCACCAGCTCGCGGTAGGTGCCCGGTTTGATGGACACGACGACCCGTGCGGTGTTGCCGGAGGGTATCGCGTTCACGGCCGCCTGCACGGTGGTGTACTGCCCGCTGCCGTCCCTGGCGACGGTGAGGGTGGTCGCCGCCTCGGCACCGGAGGCCGTCCCGAAGGTCCAGACCGAGGCGACGGCCAGGAGCGCCGCCCCTGCCCTCGTCACGTGGCGCGGTCCGGGGTGGAGGTCGCTGTGTCGTCGTCGCTCGGCTGCCATGGCTATCCGTTCGTCGGGGAAGAGGTGGGGTTCCGGGCAGTAGTCGCCGCAGCCCTCCCGAAGGTTGCCGGGTGCCGGTGTCACGTGCGCCGGAAGCACGCGTCCCTCGCACGAACGGCGGCTCCGGGGCCCGCGGAGCGGAGCACCACGTCGAGCGCCCGGGCGGGGTCGGCGGCGTACACGTTGCTGAACCAGGCCATGTTGGCCTCGACCACCGCCCACCGAGCGTCCCCCGCGTCGTCGCCCCCGCGCATCAGTCCGACGTCGAGCACCACCCCGCTGGGCCAGGTCTCGGCTTGCGCCGCGGCAAGTCGCCGGGCGAACTCGCGTACGGCGGGCTCATCCGGGTGGCCCGCGAGCGGCGCCGCGTCGAGCCTGCCGAAGGTGGCGTACTGCGAGCCGGTGCGTATCTCCCCGTCAAGCACGTGAAGTCGGAACTCCCGCACCCAGGAGACCACTTCGCTGATCTGGACGACGGGATCGCCCTGAGGTCCCGAGGGGGTGCGTAGCGCGTTGCCGTCCGCGTACACGGCGGCCGGGAAGCTCTTGTCGGTGGGCGGCTTCACGAAGAGCGGGCCCGGGCTGCGGCGGGCCTCGCTGAGCGGTACGCACCGGACGTGGCGTCCGGTGAAGGCGTGCGGCAGTGCGCCGAGCCAGCCGTCGCCCGGTTCGAGCAGCGCGATCCCGAGGGGGCCGGCGACCCTGTCGGCGAAGTGCGGACCGCCGTAGTAGTGCGCCCGGGTGTCCGGGGACCGCGGAGCGAGGTGGGCGCCGCGCGGCAGGACCGTCACGTCCATGCCGCGCTCGCGGGCCGCTCGGGCCAGCAGGGTGGCAGTGGTGGAGCGGTGCGGGGCGAGGGCGAGGAGATCGGCCATGCCGCCGCAGCATACGGGCGCCGGTGCCCGTGAACCGCGGCGGACCTGGACCGAGCCGGGGTCTCGGGCGGCCGGTACGAGCTCGACGGGCGGCCGGGACGAGCTCGAACAGGCGACAGGTGTGGTTCAGCCGGCTCCCCTGTCGCAGGGGGTCAGTAGGCGACGGGCCATCCGCTGCTCCAGTTCAGAAGGTTGACGCCGAGCTTCGGGGTGCCGTTGTCCTGACCGTCGTAGTAGTGGTAGACGAGCAGGTCGCCGTCGGAGTCCGCCAGGACCGACTGGCCGCCGGGCCCGATGTAACGTCCGTGGGACTCCATGACGGGCGTGCCGCCGTTGCTGAGCATGCCGACGCCGTTGCGGTCCTTGTACGGCCCGGTGACGCCGGTGGCCCTGCCCACCTTGATCTTGTACGTCGAACTGGTGCCGGCGCAGCAGGTGTCGTACGAGGCGAAGAGGTAGTAGTAGCCGTTGCGCTTCACGATGGAGGGCGCCTCGACCGCCTTGGTCCCGGTGGGCCGGGCGGCCAGCGAGCGGCGGGTGGTGTCCCCGGCGTACTGCTTGCCCGTGGACGGATCGATGCGGATCATCTTGATCCCGGTCCACCAGGAACCGAAGGACAGCCACCACTTGCCGTCGTCGTCCACGAACAGGTTGGGGTCGATGGCGTTGTAGTCGCTCGACGAACTCGATGTGTACACGATTCCGTAGTCGCTCCAACTGCCGGCCTGCCCGCTGGTGGAGGCGGCCAGGCCGATGGCCGACGTGTTGGAGCCGAAGGACGAGACGGCGTAGTACATCAAGTACTTGCCGCCCCGGTACGAGATGTCCGGGGCCCAGGGGTCCGATGCCGAGGAGTAGTTCTTCCACCAGCCCGGCTTGGTGGTGAAGGCGTTTCCGGAGCGGCCGAAGGCGGTGCGGTCGGCGGAGGTGCGCAGCTGCAGTCCTTCGCCGGTCGAGTAGAGCAGGTACTGGCCGGACGAGCTGCGGACCATGCTGGGGTCGTGGACGACGATGTCACCGTTGACCGTGCCGGGGTTGGGGTAGGCGGAGGCGCTGCCCGGCACGAGGGCCAGGAGGAGCGCGGCGGGGAGTACGGCGAGGGTTCTCATCGGAGTGCGGTTCACGAGGGGGCCTCCTTGAGGGCCGGGGGTGGGGAGTCCACTCGGCAGTCGTCGCCGTGACCGCATCGGTTGCCGTGCGCCACCCGCATTGACCGAGAATTCGCACGTCGCGCGAAATACCGAACAGGGTTACGCGCAGGTCGCGTTGCGACATCGGGGCCGCCGGTGCACACCGTCACGCGCGGGCGTGCACCCACCGGTTGCCGGCCGTCAGTCGTCAGCCATGGAGCAGGACGGGGAAGGCCTCCATGTCGTTCTGCGTCATCACCGGCAGCTTGCGGATCTCGTCGTCGGCGATCGCGAGCCGCAGCCGAGGAAAGCGTCCGAACAGCGCGGGCAGCGCGATGCCCGCCTCGACCCGGGACAGCGCGGCGCCGGGGCAGATGTGGGGCCCATGGCCGAAGGTCATGTGCCGGATCGGGGTCGGCCGGGTGATGTCGAAGGCGTCGGCGTCGTCCCCGTGGTGGGCGGTGTCGCGGCCGATGGCGCGGTAGGAGATCACCACGCCCTCCCCCTCGGCTATGACCTGGTCGCCGACCTGGATGTCCTCCGTGGCGAACCGCATCAGCAGGTGGGTGGTGGGCGTGTCCCAGCGCAGGGTCTCCTCGACGACCGTCTCCCACGGGATCTCCCCGTCCAGCACCTTGCGCAGTTGGTCGGGGTGGGCGAGGAGTGCCCGTACGGCGTTGAGGATGAGCCCGATCGTGGTCTCGTGGCCCGCGGCCACCATCGCCTTGAGGTTGCCGACGACCTCCTCCTCGGTGAGGGGCTCACCGCCTTCCTCGGCGAGGATCAGCGCGCTGGTGAGGTCGTCGGTGGGGTGCGCGGTCTTCTCCCGTACGAGCACGGCGTAGAAGACGTCGAGCTCGGCCAGCAGCGCCAGCCGGTCCTCCTGCGGGGTGAGCATGGAGAAGAACGCCTTGTACTGCCGGGTCAGCATGGGGTGCAGCGCCTCGTCCACCCCCATCAGCAGCCCGACCACCTTCATCGGGAGCGGCTGGGCGAAGACGGTCTTGAGGTCGACGGCCCCGTCCTTGCCCTGTTCGGCGAGTGCGTCCAGCAGGTGCTCGGTGAATCTCTCGATGTCCGGGCGTATCTCCTCCAGCCGCCGGGGAGTGAGGGCCTGGGAGGTCTTCGTCCGCAGCCGGCGGTGCTCCGAACCGTCCACGGTGAACATGGAGCGTCCCGCGTCGATCATGCCGATGAGCGGCCAGGCGTGGGTGACCTTCCCGCTCTGCCAGAGCCCCCAGGCGTCCAGGTCCTTCACCAGGCGTCTGTCCATCAGGAGTTGGCGGGCCTCCGCATGCCGGGTGACGGTCCAGGCGGGTACTCCGAGGAGCTCGATGCGCGCGAGCGGTACGGAGGTCCGCAGCTGTTCGGTCTCACCGTCGAGGTCCTGGACCATGGGGTCGATGACCACGGTCGCGTAGGGGCAGTTCACAGCTGGTCTCCTTCGTCTGTACGGGGGCGAACCGGCCGGGAAGGGGCAGCGGTACTCGCCGTGGGGGGCCGAGCACCGGCGGGAACGTGGAAGGCGGACCCGCTGAGTGGCACGGGGGCGGTCGCGGTATGCGCGGGACAGCCGCCGGTCATAGGGGTGGTCGTCATCGTACGGACTCCCGGAGACGGCTTCGCGCCTTGCGGCCATACGCTCAACGCGGCACCAATATAGAGGGGTTGGGTGGAACTTCGGGGAGTGACAGCGACACCGGCGACCGTGGAAATGGAGGTGCCGGAACCCTGCGTGCACACCTACTCTCACCCCCATGCGCCACGGGCCCTCCCTCCTGAACGTCATCGATGTCGAAGCCACCTGCTGGGACGGACAACCGCCGCCCGGCTCCGTGAACGAGATCATCGAGATCGGCCTCACCGTCGTGGACCTGTCGGCGGGGAGCCGTTTGTCCCGCCACCGCGTCCTGGTCCGCCCCGCACGGTCGGCGGTGAGCGACTTCTGCACGGAACTGACCGGACTGACGCAGGCCGAGGTGGAACGGGGAGTCACCTTCGCCGGTGCGTGCCGGATCCTCGTCGAGGAGTACGGTGCCGGGGAGCGCCCCTGGGCGAGTTGGGGCGAGTACGACCGACGGCAGTTCGCCCGGCAGAGCCGGGCCGACGGGGTGGCCTACCCGTTCGGCTTCCCGGCGGAGCGCACCCACACCAACGCCAAGGCCGTCTTCACCGAAGCCTACGGGCTGCGCAGGAAACCCGGCATGGACCAGGCTCTACGGATCGCCGGTCTGCCGCTGGAGGGCCGCCACCACCGCGCCGGGGACGACGCGTGGAACATCGCCGCACTCGTCCTCGATCTGGCGGGCCGCGGGGCGTGGCCGGGGGCGGCCACAACCGTCCGGCTCACGCTTCCACGGGACCGTCCGGAGCTTGATCGCCGAGGGTCACGGGGCGGCCCGTAGGCTCGTCCTGTGCACAGAGATCACGATGACGAGCCCGTCTTCAGACGTTCGGAGTGGGGGACCACCCGATACGTCTACAACCCACGCAACCCGATCGGCCTCACCCTCATCATCGGCTCCGTGCTGTTCGCCGCGGGCGCCCTCTACCACCTCCGCGCGAGTTCGTCGTGGAGTGAGGGCGAACTGCACGACGCCGTGCACTCCGCGGCCCGGACGCTGGAGGCCGAGGACCAGAAGTTCGCCTCCTGGACGGGCGGTTACAGCAGCATGATCCGGGACGCGATCGAGGACAGCGGCGAGGGTCCCTCGACCGGCGGCGTGGTGCGTGTCTCGGAGGTGGACGACACGTACGACCGGGACGCCGATACGACGGTGGACCGTTTCGAGGCCGGCACCGAGGACGTCGACACCGTCTACTGCCTGAGCGTGTCCCCGCCGGAGCCCGAGCCCGCGGTGACCAGCGTCGAGCTGCCCCTCACCGTCATCGTGGACGAGGGTCGCTGCGGATGGACGGGGGCGGCGTCGTCGTGGTGGGAGGCAGGGTGGACAGAGCGCCGAGCCCATGTTGTGATGCTCACGTCATAGTCATTTCCAACGTAGTACAAGGACTGCGGGCGAGGCCCGATGTGACGTGGCTTCACCGGTGCGCCCGGTGCCGCGCACGGCTCCTGCCGACCCCGTCGAACCACGCCCGCTCCGGACCCTGCCGACAGCCGCCCGCAGAAGCACGGAGCCGGACGGCCCGCTCCTTCCGCATCGCCCGCACCACCCTCGAATCCGCACCGAAGCCCTGCCATGCCCGACGCTCGACAACGTTGTCGCACTGCGAGAAGGGACTCCGCTCCATGGTGCGCACCATCCACAAGCTCTCCGCCACCCTGACCGCCGCGCTGGCCACCGTTCTGCTGGTCGGCCTCGCACCCCCTTCCGCAGGGGCCGGCCACCGCCCCGCAGCCCCGTCGGTCGGCACACCGGCCCCGAGCACAGCGGAGTCGGGAAACCCGATCGTCGACGGGTGGTACGCCGACCCGGACGTCGCGGTCTACGGCGACCGCTTCTGGATCTACCCGACCACGTCCCGCAGTTACGGCGAACAGACCTTCATGGACGCGTTCTCCTCGACGGACATGGTGCACTGGACCAAGCACCCGAGGGTGCTGGACATCGCCGACGTCCCCTGGGCCGAGTACGCGCTCTGGGCGCCCGCGCCGGTCTTCCGGGACGGCAAGTACTACCTCTACTTCGCCGCCAACGACATCCAGGACAACTCCGAGCACGGTGGCATCGGCGTCGCCGTCGCGGACCGCCCCGAGGGCCCGTACAAGGACGCCATCGGCAGTCCGCTCATCTCGCAGTTCCACAACGGCGCGCAGCCGATCGACCAGGACGTCTTCATCGACGACGACGGTCAGGCGTACATGTACTACGGCGGTTGGGGCCACGCGAACGTAGTCAAGCTCAACGCGGACATGACCAGCCTCGGTTCCTTCTCCGACGGTTCGACGTTCAAGGAGATCACGCCGGAGAACTACACCGAGGGCTCCTTCACGTTCAAGCGCGGCGGCACGTACTACATGATGTGGTCCGAAGGCGGCTGGACCGGCCCGGACTACTCCGTCTCGTACGCGATGTCGGACTCCCCCACCGGCCCGTTCAAGAAGATCGACAGGGTGCTGGCCCAGGACCAGGCGGTCGCCCGAGGATCCGGGCACAACTCAATCCTCAACGTGCCGGGCACCGACATCTGGTACATCTTCTACCACCGGCGCCCGCTGAGCGAGACGGACGGCAACCACCGGGCCCTGGCCTACGACCGGATCCACTTCAACGAGGACGGCACGATCCGGCCGGTCACCATGAAGGTCAACGACGACTTCGACGACGGGAACTCCGTAGGCTGGCGCACGTACGGCGACGCCGGCTGGGCCGCGAAGAACGGCTCCTACTCCGCCACCACGGCATCGCCCTCCGGCGGCCTGGCCGTCCAGGACACCGACTTCTCGGACCTGGTCCAGGAGGCAGACGTGACGCTGGAGCACGGCCGCAGCGAGGCGGGGGTCGTCTTCCGCGCCACGCAACCGGGTTCGGGCGCGGGCTTCCACGGCTACTACGCGGACCTCACCACGAAGGGCGTGGTCCTCGGCAAGGCGACGGGCGACGTGCGAACCCCTCTGGCGGAGACCCGGCTGAAGGGAACGGTCGGCACGACCCACCGGGTGAAGGTCGAGGCGGTCGGATCCTCCATCGAGGTCTACGTCGACGACATGACGAAGCCGAAGATCAGGACGACGGACGCGTCCTTCGCTTCCGGCTCCAACGGCGTACACGCCGCCACCCGGCAGTCGTCACAGGCCGGTACGCCGGGCGCCGCCAGGACTGTCGCACGCTTCGACAACATCTCGGTCCGGTCCGACGTGTTCAGCTTCGAGTCGGCCGACGCGCCGAACCGGTTCGTCCGCCACGCGTGGAGCCGAGGCCGGGTGGACGCCGACGTCACGCCGTACGCCGACATGCGGTGGAAGGTGGTTCCCGGCCTGGCTGACCCGGCGGCCGTGTCCCTGGAGTCGGTCAACTTCCCCGGGACGTTCCTCCGGCAGCGGGACGGGGAGGTGTGGATCGATGAGCGCACCGACGACGCGGGCTTCCGCGCGGACGCGACGTGGCGGCGAGTTCCGGGCCTGTCCGACCGGTCCCTGGTGTCCTTCGAGTCCTTCGGCTCACCCGGCCACTACCTGAGGCACCGCGACGCTCTGCTGTACGTCGAGGAGGTCACCGCCGCCGACCGGTCGGGGGCAACCTTCCGGGCCTGGTGAGCTGATGAAGGGGGCCGGCCGGGCGGCGGCCCGGTCGGCCCCGATCCCTCCGCAGCCCTCGCCCTCGGGCTACGAGGACGACTCGGCGGGCACCTTCCCGGCGCTGGACCGGGGTGCGCGGCCGGGCAGCAGCCTGCGTACCGTCAGAAGCAGTCCGACATTGAGGACGACTTCCCCGGCGTTGCCGAGCACGGGTATCTGGACGGCCGCCCCGGAGACCACGACCATCACGGCGGCGGTGACCGCCAGCAGGACGAACCCGGTGGACCGCCACAGCACGATCCCGGCGGACAGCACCACGAGTCCCGTGATGATGGCCGGCAGCGGTCCTGCGGGAGACGCCGCATCGTTCACGTAGCGCAGGGTGTCCGCCCATCGCTCCGTACGCAGCGTCAGGCCGAGGACGTCGTGGAGCACCCCCGCTGCCACCAGCAGGACCGTGAGGCCGACGGCAGCGCCCCGCACCGCCCTGCGCCTCGCCCAGCGCAGCCCCGCGTGTTCCGCCGCCGACAGTGACCAGAGCACGAGGAGGGGGGTCAGCAGCGCGTGCGCCACGAAGCGGGGGACACTCATCGTCTCCAGCAGCTGCCCGGCCCCCACCGAACTCCCCACAGCGATGACGCCGTTGTCCCAGACCAGCGCGGAACACACCAGGGTCGGCACAGCGGCCAACAGCCCTGGTGCCGAACGCCAGTAGCGCCCCGCGGACACCGCCAGGCACAACTGGGCGGCCGCAAGCACGGCGAACACCGACGAGATCACAGGACTCCTCTTCCACCTCTGCATGTATTTCAATAATCAAGATACTTGGTGACGAGCGACCCTCGACAGGCAGGGAGGGGTCCTCGCCATCTCGCCTCCCATCCCGCGTCGTCATCCCGCGCGGAACGCACAGGCCGCCGCTGCCCCGACATCCGCGTCCCAGCCGGTGTCGACGACAGCGGCTACCTGGGACGGATCGACGGCGGCATCAGCGGCGATCAGCGCGTCGACGCACGCCTGGGAGGGCTCGGGGATGCCCCGGCCGATTGTTTGCCGGGCGGTTTCCAGGACCGCCTCCCGGGTCCGTTCGGTGCTGAGCGCCGGCAGCCGGACGCTCTCGAAACCGTCCTCGAGGTCGTACTCCGCACGCTGCCAGATGTTGCCGTCGAAGCCGTACACGAAGCCGAGGAAGAGTTGCGCCTCACGCACCCTGCGCACGGGCGGCTCCCACCAGTCGGGCGCACCGGCCAGCAGGTCCGTCTCGGGCTCCTCGAAGAAGTCGGACGCCTCGGCGTAGAAGGTCTCGGAGTCGTTCCGGTCCTGCCCGAGCAGCACCGCGTGCCCCTCGTCGAGGTGGTGCAGGTCGGCCCAGCTGCCGTGCCCGTCGTCGTAGTGCCAGAGCGGCCAGAGGGCCCGGCACTGCTCGCCGTGCCCCGCGGCGGCCTGCACAGCGGCGAGTGCCGCCCAGCGCCCTCGCATCACCGTCGGGTGGGGAAGATCGAGCTGAACCAGGGACACGGTGGGCTCCTCACGCCGGTCGATTGACGGTCAGCCCTTCTGGTGCCCGGAAAGCCCCGGCCGCCACGCAGCTGACACGTTTCCGCCCGCAGGCGCGGCACTCCTCCCCAAGAGGCCGCCCCCGTGGGGAGATCGCCCCGCGAATCGGTGTCTCATCGCCCCCACAGGGGGTACAGAGGTGAGCATGGCTCTCGTGAAGCGTGTTGCTCTTGCTCCTCGTGCGGTTCGGCAGTTGCGGCGCGTCCGCTCGGTGTACGTGGCGGGGGTGCTGCTCTCCGTCCTCGGCCTGCTCTCCCTCGGCAATTCGCCGGAAAACGGCCGTCAGGCGGCGATCGCAGGCATCTTCCTCGCGGTGTTCGCCGCGCTCCTCACTCTGACCGCGGTGCAGTTGCGGCGGCACGGGCGCACCAAGCACTGCAGTACGGCGAAGAAGCTCGCCCGGATCGTTTGACATCCGCCCGTACTGCTGACTTCTCGTACCCCCTGAAGTCGTCCGCGTTCGGCGCGCCGGGGGCGCTCTCGCAGAAGCTCGCGTTCGACTGCCAGGAGGTCAAGAACTGTTCACCCCCGAGGAGAAGCTCGCCGACGCGAAGAAGCTGTTGAGCCTTCCGCGTATCGTCGTGATCTGCGGCTCCACCCGCTTCATGACCCAGATGAACGAGGCCGATCTGCGGGAGACCAAAGCCGGAAGGATCGTCGTCAAACCTGGCTGTGACATGAAGTCGCCACACGAACTTTGGTCCGATCCCGTCGAGGCCGAGGCGCTGAAGGTTCGACTCGAGGATCTGCACCGGGCGAAGATCCTGCTCGCTGATGAGGTGCTCGTGGTCGGCGACTACATCGGAGACAGCACGCGAGCCGAAATCGCCTATGCCCGCTCTCTGGGCAAGCCCGTGCGATTCACGCACCCCGAAGTCGACCCCGACGCCTGATCGCCCGCTGCCACCTCGACAACCAGGTCAGGCAGCCCGCCACCTGACCGTCTCGCGGTGGCCTCGGCCGCCGCCCACCCCACGCCCTCCGCAGGCATCCCTTGGAGTGGGGCCATCCGGACGATCGCCGCTGGTCGACCTTCGACCCGAACGACCGTCGGCCGGCTGCCGGCTGCCGGTCAGTCAGCGGGCAGGCCGAACCAGCGGAGGAGTACGGGTCGTGCGTCGGCGGGGGCGTCCTCGGGCCTGCGGGCGTAGCGCTCGAGCAGGACCAGATATTCGTCATGGAATGCGTCCAGCTCACCCTTCGTGAGGTGGCTGAGACTGCGGGAACCCCGCATCCAGCCTTCGGACTCCGCCTGTCCGGCGGTGAACTGCCGGGCGAGCTCGACGTCCTCCTCCATCCTCATCCGGTCCAGCTCGGCCGACATGGCACGCTCGGCCTCCGTCAGCTCACCCTGCGGCGGTCTGCGGATGTCGAGCCCGCGCACCCCGCGCCACCAGCGCTCCCGCCCTGTGGAGCGCTCGGGGATGTCCTCGATGAGGCCACTGCGCTCCAGCATGCGCAGGTGGTAGCTGAGCGTCCCGGTGTTCTCGCCGAGGGCGGCGGCCAGCGTGGTCGAGGTGGCCGGGCCCGCCGCACCGACGTGACGCAGGATACGCAGGCGCAGGGGGTGCGAGAGCGCCTTGAGCACCTCGGGACTGTCGACCGTGCGCCGCCCTGCGGCTTCCGTTCTCCGCTCTTTGGTCATGCCGACAGTCTATCAAGATTGCAGCTCTTTCTCTGCAGACCTTCCTCTGCAGAGTAAACTCTGCAATGCTGAGGCGCATGAAGCCGAACCGAGTGTCCTTGAATCGCACAGTCCGCCGCTTCGCACATGCTGCCGCCGGGGCTCTTATTGCCGGACTCGCCCTGGGGGCCGTGCCCGCGCACGGAGCTGAACGGGCCCCGCTCCTGAGCGAGTTCGACTTCTCCGCCTGTCCGACCGTCGATGAGCTGCCCGCGGGGGCGGACCCCGGGACCTGGCGCTGCGAGGTCATGCACGCCACGGGGCATCTGCGCATGGGCGCCATCGACGAGCCGCTCACCGAACCCATGAAGATCACATTTGCGGAAGGCCGTGTGCACGGTGAATTCCGCCAGGTCTTCGGCGAGATGACAGCTGCGCCAATCCGAGCGGGAGGCACTCCGTTGACCCTGACTCCGCAGTACGGCGGCTACTCGGACTTCCTGTCCGACGATACCCGGCGCGGCGAGTTCGACATCAAGTTCGCCATAGGCTCGGCGTACGGGCTCCCGGCCCGGCCGTCGTCGGGCTGCTCGGTGGGCAGCGATGAGGACGCGGTCCACCTGGTGCTCAAGGACACCGATCCCACCCGGGTGATATCCACGGACCCCCTGGTCGTCGCCTTCGGCGCCCAGGACGCGGAGTTCGCCGCCCCGGGCACCAGTGGCTGCGGCCCGCTGAGTCGCGCGCTCGACCGGCACCTGGGCCTGCCGTCCGAAGCGGGGGCGAACGCTTTCAACATGGATGTCACGGTGGCCATCCGGCCCTATGCGTAGCCCGGCTTCGGTGAGTGATCGTCACCCCCTGTACGCCAGTCGCGGCGGCTCAGGCCGACAGCCACCGATACCGTGGCCCCACCAACAGCGGCCTTCGCTCCGGACTCTTTCCACGCCTTGCAGTCGTTTCGGTCTCCGGGCAGAGACCGGCCGACCGCGGTATGCGAAGGAATCACAACCAGGCTGCCCGCTCGGCACGATCGGCGCCACCATCGCCATCCACCACGTAGATCAGTGCCTCGGCGAAGCTGGTGCCCAGTTCCCACAGGACGCCGGGTCCCACGGCTATGACACGCCCGCTCGCCGCCACGTATGACCTGTACTGGATTGACCACATGCCCAGAGGGCTGTAGTTCTCCCCGAATCGGCGCCTCAGTCTCTGAGCCTCCGCAGACGTGTCGATGCAGGCGTCAACAGGATCCAGGCGGAGCGACGAGGACGGGACACGATTTGGAGAACTCTCGATCGCCAGTTCGCCGAACTCTGCCCAAACCGCTGTCGCTACGTCGTTGAACTTGAAACCCGCCGCCGCGAGTTGTCGTGTCCAGGTCTCCAGATCGATCCGTCGTCCTGATCTCCACCCGGCAGTCCTGAGCGCCTTCACCACCGAGGGCCCGCAGCCCGTCAACAATCCACCGATGTGCTCTATGCGCCGACCCCGTCTCCTCAGCGAACCTGCCCCCGCACACGTCTGACAGGTATGAACCAACACATTACAGGGCGGCGCGACACGTGCCGACAGGGAGATCACTCAGGGTTGCGGCGATGCCGATGACGGCACCCATCAGCGTGCAAAGCAGAGGCATCCAGTCCATGCACCGCATGCTGGCCCAACCACTGCTGCGACACCAACTGGTGCCACGTTCCGCCATGATGATCACGGCCCTCTTGCCAAGTTCCGCGGTGCTGAGCCCGGGTCGGACCCCATCGTCCTGACACCACCCCTTGAGGCGTCCCGGCGAGCACTCAGCCGGCCGTTCGGCGACTGGTTGCCAGCCGCACTGTGGGCGCTTCGGCACCTGGAGGACGATCCCGAGTGGCTCGGAAGCCTCTTCCGGTCTCTGGAGCGAAAGCCCGCGACGTCGCGGGCGCGGCGGAAACGGCGGCCGGGACGGCCCCGTTCTCCGTCGGGCACAGAGGTACCCTGCTGGATCATGCGCATACCAGCACACCGATCGGCCGTCGGCGGCGCCGCTCTCGCAGTTGCCCTCCTGACCGCGGTCACCGGTTGTTCTTCCGGATCCGACGACGGTGACAGTGGTTCCGAGCTGCTCAAGGGGCTTGGAACCCTGGCCGGCGACACCGACACGAAGTATGTGACCTTCCTCGACGCCACCGAGGTGCGGAGGCTGAGCCACGGTGACGCGGAGCGGTTCACCTCCATTTCGCGGCCGGCGAGCCCTCTGCTGAATCCCTACCAGCCAGGCTTGCTGGGAGAGCAGTTCAAGGAGGACCAGATCGACACCGCGGTCGACACTCCCGAGGCCGGTTACTGGGAGGGGTCGTTCGACGTATCGGCGATCACCAAGTCGCTGACGTCCAGCGGCTACACGCGAGGCGAGAATGACAGCCAGGAAGTCTGGACGCATCCGGACAAGAAGGGCTCCCTCCACATCTCGGAGGACAAGATCTCCCACTCGACCAGGAACTCCGACCCCAGGGCGGTAGTCGACCCGGCGGAGGGCTCCTCCCTGGCCGACAGGAAGGAGTTCCGCCGCGCGGCTGACTGCTTGGGCGACGTCTACCGAGCGGATTTCGACCCGCCGAGTTCCACCGACCCGGTCCGCCTGTCCGCCCTGGGTCAGCAGGCGGAGTCCGCCTCGAAGAACACCGAGGTGCTCTGCTTCGTGATCAAGGACGAGGCAACGGCCAGGAAGCTGGAGACGAAACTGCGGACCGTGGTCCGGGACGAGCGGCCGAAGTTCAACGGCACGAAGGTGACCGTGGAGAAGGGCGAACAGCCCGTGGTGCGGGCCGTCGTCCCGGACACCGCCGCTCAGCGGCCGGGCCGGCTGCTCGTCAGTGACATGGAGCTGTGGATGGCCGCAGCGACATGACCGCCGAACACGTCAGATCCTGGGGCAGCCAAGGTCTTGTCGTACCGTCGCTCGACAGAGCTCCGGTGACAGGTCAGGCGGCGTATCCGAGGCGGAGAAGTCGCTGCTGTCGGAGCTGATCGAGGCGTTCAAAGCCGAGTTCGGCACGGACTTCGCCGAGGAAGACGCCTGCCGCCGGTATAGGGCGCCAGCACTTCGGCCCCGACAAGAACTTCCGGCCCAACCTGAACCTCAGCGCCCGCCAGGCCGCGTGGCGGATGATCCGCCACGAGCAGGACGTGGACGAGTAGTACACGTACGTACGCGATGGCCCCTCGCGGCGTCGGTTCGGCGCTGCGACCGGGCCATCCCGCGTACGTCGCTCAGCCGGCGACGAGCCCGACGAACCCGGCCCACGCGTCGGGTCCCACGGTCAGCACGGGGCCGTTGACCTGCTTCGAGTCCCGGATGTGCACGTGGGTGGCTGCGGCCGCGAACTCGACACACTCGCCGCCGTTGCCGGTGCTGTAGCTGCTCTTGGACCACGCCAAATCGAGGGTTGCCAGCCTCGTGTGGTGAATAGTCATTTCTCTCCCAGAAGCTTCTCGATGAACTCCGAGGACTCACGAGGAGTGAGAGCCTGTGACCGGATGATGCCATAGCGGGCTTCGAGCTCGCGGACCGCTGCACGGCCTGTGTAGAGACGGCTGTCCCCCTGCACTTCGGCATAGGCGATGCGCTGCCCCTGCGCCGTATCGATCAGCGTGAAAGGTCCGCCGAGTGCCGCGTGATCCTCTCGATCCAGGGGCATCACCTGCACTTCGACGTTGCGCTTCTTACCAAGGCGCAGCATGTGTTCCAACTGTCCGTAAAGCGATGACCAACCACCGATCGGCCTGCGTAGCACAGCCTCATCCACGATGAAGCTCAACAGTGGCGCAGGGCGGCGGTCGTAGATCTCTTGCCTCGCCAGTCGAGCAGACACCCCCTGCTCAATCACCTCGTCGTCAAGCAGCGGACGTTCTTGCTGAAATCCCGCCCGCGCATATTCTGCCGTTTGCAACAGGCCCGGCACCGCGTAGAGGCCGTACACGCAGAGGGCCACCGCCTTCGCCTCCAACCGCGCCGCATCCCGGAAGAACGCCGGGTACTGTGACCGCGCCAGCTCCTCCTTCAACGCCGCCAGCAGTCCCCCGGCCTCCAGCACCCGGTCCGCCTTGTCGATGAACTCCGGCTGCGGAATCCTCCGCCCCTGCTCGAACGAGGCCACCGACTGCGCCGCGTACCCCAGCCGCTTCCCGAACTCCACCCGGTCCAGCCCCGCCCGCATCCGCAGCAGCTTCAACTGCCGTCCGAAGGCGACCGCTACCCCGTTCTCCGCCTTGCTCTCCGGCTGTGAGGCCGACGACGGCTCCCCGGCCTCCCCCGTACCCACGTCCGCGTCTCTCTCGTCCTGCGTCATCCGCCACCGCCTGTCCCCGTACGCACAACACGACCTTCACGCCCAACCGTCACACAACGGACAGCACTTCACGACTGAACCGTCAGGACGGCGTCAGCCGCGTCCGAGGCCCCGGACCGCAGCGCCCGCCTTGGCTCGTCCCACTCGGGCACCGTAATGACCTACTCATCCCCCCGCACAGGGTTCGTCGCTGGTTCCCCTCAAAGAGTGGCGCCTGGCGGACAGTCTCGGCGAGAAGCACTCCACCAGCCTGCGATACCGTCCCCTTCCCGCCCTCCGCACGGGGACGCGGAAAGGACCCGATGCCTCGCCACGGGACGCCCGTGCGGACCCGGAACCGGAACAGAATTCCGCTGATCACCGTCCGGTGATCAGCCCAACACCCCCGGCTCCCAGCCTTCGGCAGATGTGGGAGACGTTGCACACACGGCTGCTCCGATTTACAGCGCCGCCGGTGCACCAGGAACAGTGGCCGACGCCGCCCAGCTGACCTGAGTGTGGTCCTTGCCGCCTGCCCCAGGCTGCAGGATCACATCTCGGGCCGAAAGAACGCGCAGCAAGGGAACTTGATCCGAGTTGCTCACGTCGAACCGCGGAAACACGAGGGCCTCACCACCCGCAGGGTCTCATTCCCGTGCTGAGCGATGGCGAGACCACTCGGCGAAGAGGAGGCGCCTCTCTTCTTCGCAACATCTGCTGAGGGGGACTCGTATGAGCTGGACCGGGCGATCCACTGGCTTGCTGGTAGTGGCGGCCATGGTGATGTCAGTAGCCGCGTGCACATCCGGCGGCGAGGGTGGTGGGAATGCCTCGTGCGCGAATCTGTTCACCTACCAGGACAGATCATATCTGGACGTGACTCCACACGCGAAGTTCACACTCGGGAAGAAAATCGGCGTCGCAACCCAAACACCCTGCGATGACACCGGCAGTCAGAGCGAGACCGAGGAGCCGGTTCGGACGGACAATGCCTACGAAGTAGACGGCATCTCTCCCAATGTCGCCATCGCCATTGGGGACACACGAACGACAGCCACACTTTTCGCCGTTCACTCCAGCAAAGAAATCCCGCCTGAGGTGCAGGAACTCTTCGACGGCTCCTGATCTGAGACGCGGGGTTCGGTGTGGTTCCAAAACTGACGCCACACCGAACCCCGTGCACCGGACCGGGCAGCCACGTAACGGCTCGCAGCCTCGCTGTCCGGGACCGGGGCTCAGAGCTTGTCCAGCTCGGCTGCCAGGTCCGGGTCGCGCATGCCGGGGAAGGCGTAGCCCTCGGTCTCGTCCCACGGGACATCGAGATCGTCCAGGTGCACGCGCCACTCCGCTCCCGGCAGAGCGCGGCGCAGCTCCGTGACCGAGCCCAGCACGTGGTCGAGCACCGGCAGCAGCGCGCCGGGATCGAACGGCATCTTGGTCGAACCGGTAACGATCTCGTCCGGTCGGCTGTCATCGCTGTCGTAGAGGTACAGGCTTTCCTGGTCCTCGTACGGGAAGGACTCCCTGTGGGCGGCCACGATCCGCTCGACAGCTGCCGACTCGGCGTCGGACAGCGGCGTGGTCCGGCTCGCGCAGTAGTAGAGGGAGACGCTCATGTTCCGAGCCTACTGAGGGGGTACGACAGAGCCGTCCGGCACCGGGCCGTCCTGTGGTGGGATGGTGCCGTGAGCCGCACCGCCGAAGAGACCAACCGCCGCATGCTCCGGGCACGGGACGCGATGGACCGCGCGTACGCCCAGCCGCTGGACGTACCGGCCCTGGCCCGGATCGCCCACGTCTCCCCGGCACACTTCGCCCGCACCTTCCGCGCCACCTTCGGCGAGACGCCGCACCGCTATCTGCAGCGCCGCCGCGTGGAGCGGGCGATGTTCCTGCTGCGGGAGAGCGACCGCAGTGTCACGGACATCTGTTACGAGGTCGGCTTCGGCAGCACCGGTACCTTCAGCCGCACGTTCCGCGACATCGTCGGCCGGTCGCCGAGGACGTACCGGAAGGAGACGGCGGCCGTGAACGTACCCACATGCTTCACGAAGGCGTGGACGCGACCGAGCGCCTGAACGCCTCGGCCGGCCCTCAGCACAGGCCGCCGACTGAGCAGTTTCGGATAAGTTCTCGCCGGGCCGGCCGATTAGCGTGGTCCACATGTTCACCGCGATCACACACTCACAGATCTACGTCCTCGACCAGGACGAAGCCCTCGACTTCTACGTCGGCAAGCTCGGCCTGGAGGTCAACGCCGACGTCGACATGGGCTTCATGCGCTGGCTGACCGTCAGCGTCCCCGGCCATCCCGACCGCCAGGTCCTGCTGGAGAAGCCCGGCCCTCCGGCGATGTCCGAGGAGACGGCGGAACAGGTCCGCGAACTGCTGACGAAGGGCGCACTGGGCAGTGCGCTCATCCTCACCACGGACGACTGCCGCAAGACGTACGAGACGCTGCTGGCACGGGGCGTGGAGTTCACCGACGAGCCGACGGAGCGCCCGTACGGGATCGACTGCGGCCTGCGCGACCCCTTCGGCAACCACCTCCGCTTCACCCAGCTGAAGGGCTGATAACGGGGTGGGGACGCCTGGACGACCGTGGTGGTCCGCCACCGGCCGCTCCTCCGGTCGTCCCTGCCCCGCGGAGGTCACCGCCCGCCGCCCCTCGCGCGTACAGGCCGGTGCACACCGCATACAGCCGCCTCGCGACAACCTGTCACCTCTGGTCACTTACGGCCACATTGCGTCAGCGTCGAGACATGACCAGCAAGCAGCCCCTCCCCGCGCGTCCCGCGCGCACCGATCTGTGGTCGGCCGATCGGCACGTCCTCGCCGGATCTACGCGTTCTCGGACGAGGGCGCGCCGGCCCGTTTCGCCCGCGCCTGCGCTACAGTGACAACGAGACGCAACGTCTCGGCTTGTCTTGGTCGCCGGCCCGCACAGGAGGATCACCATGGACCACTTCATCGACGCGGCACCCGGCGTGCGCCTGTGGGCGGAGGAGCGAGGCGCCGCTGATGCCCCTCCCCTGCTGCTCGTCATGGGCGCGCAGGCCTCCGGTCTGGGCTGGCCGGACGAACTGGTGGACGCGCTCGCCCCGCACCACCGGGTGATCCGCTACGACCACCGTGACACCGGCCGTTCCACGTGGGCGTTCGACCGGCAGCCGTACGCCGTCACCGACCTCGCCGAGGACGCGATCACGGTCCTGGACGGCCTGGGCGTCGATCGCGCGCACGTCGTGGGCATGTCCCTCGGCGGAATGCTCACCCAACTGCTCGTCGCCGACCACCCGGACCGCTTGCTGAGCGCGACCCTCATCGGTACGTCCGCGCTCAGCACCACTCCGTACATGCGACCGGACGGCACACGCGTTCCGCCCGAGGATCTTCCCGGCATCGCACCCCATGTGCTGGAGATCTGGGCCCGTCCGGCCGAGGAGCGCGGCCCGGAGGGGGAGCTCGACGCTCGCGTCGCGCACTGGCGGGCACTGGCCGGCGACCAGCTCCCCTTCGACGCGGAGGGCGCCCGGGCACTGGAACGGAGGATCATCGAGCACACCGGCCACCACGCCTCCAGCACCGCGCACGGCCGTGCCGACACATCCGGCATGCTGCGTACCGAGGAACTGGCAAGGACCGACGTGCCCACCCTCGTGATCTCGGCCCCGGCCGAACCGGTCTTCCCTCCCCCGCACCCGCAGCATCTCGCCCAGGTGATCCGCGGGGCACGCACGGTCGAGATCCCCGGCATGGGGCACGCGCTCCCCCGAGAGGTCCTCGCACCGCTGACCGCAGCGATCCTGGACCACACCGGCGCCCTGGACCGTGCCCCCGAAAGCTGACACCAGGCGCCTGCCCCTCATGGCAGCGCGGTCCGGTGAACCGACCGGACGGCCGACAGCCTTTCAGGGGCGGGCGTATCGGCGACGAAGGACTGCTGGCGAGCTCCCGGTGGAGGGAGACCGGTGGCACCGCCGCCGACCCGGATCCGCCACACCCGGAGCAACTGCGTCACGCCGCACGCTCGACCGCGTCAGGATCCGAGCGTTCCGCCGCCGGCCTCGCTCGCGAGTCCTTCGCGCGAGTCCTTGCGATACGTCCTGGTGCTCCGCGGTGTTCTCAACAGTCGAACACCGACCAGCAGATGTCGTTGCGCAGGCGCTGGTCATCCAGTACGAGCGCGCGGATCTCCTCCGGGAGCTGATTGCGCTGCCACCGGCACTCGAGTCGTCCTGCGTTCTCCCTCTCGCCTTCCGGTGCCGCTGCGCGTACGGCCTTGATCGCGTAGGCGGCCGCGCCGAGTTCGTGGGCGGCGACGTGGGCGACGGCCCCGGCCTGGCCTGCGGCGTACGCGGCATGCCGTGCCGCCCCACGCAGGTCTCTGGCTGCCCCCATCGCATGGCCGCCCGCCGCGCGGGCCTGCATCATCCTGGCCTCGCCTCGCACCCAGGCCCGGGCGTGCTCGATGGCCCGGCGAGGTCGCGGGTCCGCGGGCTCGGCAGACTCGAAGAGGCCAAGGACGTGCTCCGCGCAGGCGGCAGCCCATACCGCGAGGAGACGGTGATCCGCGTCAGTGAGAGTCCCACCACGGCGAATCGTCACGAAGCGAGGGTCCCGGACCTTCGGGAGGATCATGACGTGCACTCCTTCGTGCACACCTCGGTGCCGCTCGGGGCGGTTCGGCCTCGAGGCCGGTCAGCCGTCCGACGCAGGGATTGGTCCAGAGCGGTCATCAGCCGGGCGACTCGACTGCTGCCGCCTGTCGCGGGCGGGTAGCGGCACAGCACATCGATGAGCACCGGTGTCGCACGCCGCCGTGACCGCTCCAGCAGGGCGTACCCGATCGCGGGATCACCGCCCGCCTCCAACTCCCCGATGTACGCGGCGCCGGCGCACGCCCGCAGGATGTGGCCGACCTGGCCGGCCTGGGCTATGGGGTGCAGGTACGCAGCTGACGCGGCGTCACCGGCGGATCGCGCGGCCAGCCGCGCGGCTTCGGAGGGCGCGGACCGGGCGGCTCGATGAGCGTCGGCAGAAGCGACGCGCTGCGCTCTCGTCCTGTTGGCACCGTTGATGAAGTCCCATGCGATGCCGATCGCCGCGCGTGGGCACGGATCATCGGGAACAGCCTGCTCGAAGACCGGCAGGACGTCCTCCGCGTGCCGAACCACGTAACGCGCCACGACACGCAGCTCGTCCATCGTCAGATCGAAGTCTCCGGACACGGTCTGCGTTCTCTGCGTCATGTCTCTGAACCATATCCTTGAACGTTCGGTGGAGACTTTCCGACGAATCCTCCGCCCGTCTACGTCGGAACCCTCAATCGGAGGTCACATGCGACCCGTGGACCTGGCCCGTCGCCATGGCATCTCCACCCAGGCGGTCCGCAACTACGAGGTCGCGGGCATCATCCCGCCGGCACACCGCAGCCCGACGGGGTACCGGGACTACACCGCCACTCATGCCGCCGGCCTCGCGGCCTACCTGGCGCTCGTCCCCGCATTCGGCTACTCGGCGAGCCGACGCATCATGCAGGCTGTCACCTGCGGCCGGCTCGACGAAGCGCTGGAGCACGTCGACGACGGACACTCACTCCTGGCTCGTGACCGCGACACACTACGGACCGTCGAGGCGGCGCTCTCACACCTCGGAGCGGTCGCCCCGGATGCTGCGGCCGGCACTCGGGCGCCGTACGGCATCGGCGAGCTCGCCCGCCGGCTCGCGCTCAACCCGGCCACCCTGCGCGCCTGGGAACGGGCCGGCATCCTCACCCCACCACGTGACCCGCGCACCAGGCACCGCCAGTACCTTGCGCAGGATGTGCGCGACGCCGAACTGACGCACCTGTTGCGTCGGGGAGGCCAGCCCCTGGCCACCATCGCCACCGTCATCGGAGAACTCCGCGACGCCGGCAGCCTTGATGCGCTGGCGAGGGCACTGGAAGGGTGGCGGCGCGGCCTCACGTCCCGCGGACTGGCCCAGCTGTACGCCGCCGGTCAGCTCTCCACCTACCTCGACTCCTCGGGCGGGTCGGCGGTAACCGGCTCACCCCCGGAGCGGGAAACCCACTGACCTTCCCGATGTGCCTCGCGGGGTTCGGTTCACCTCCGGTTCCGGGGTGCCGAGGTGTCTCCCGGACAGGTCTCGACGACACGGTGGCGGCTGGAGCCGGCGGATACCCCGCGTGAGGGAACCGGACGCCCCTGCCGTGCATCCCTTTCCCCAGGGGTCACTCGGGTATCCCGGACCACTGATCCTGTAACGCCTTCGCCGGGGTCCACATCGGTGCGGGCATTCTCGCGAGAAGGTGCTGTGCGCTGATGCTGGAAGCTGTCTTCAACGGTCGGGGCGAATTCGTCCTGATCGCCGTTGTCTCCGTCGCGCTCGCGGGCCTCCTGAGCTTTCTGCCGGCGAAGAGGTACACGCGACGCCCTTGGGCCTGTGCGGGGCTTACCGCCGTCGTGGCCGCCGAACTGAGCGTCACTCTCCTCCTCGCGTCCCCGGGGTCGGTGTCGGGACAGTGCGTGATCAACCGCGATGTCGGTGAGCCCTTCGCGACAGAGCAGGGGCTGCTCAACCTCGTGATGTTCCTGCCCGTGGGCCTCTTCGGGGTCCTGGCCGTGCGACGTGTTCTTCCCGTCTTTCTGGGGGCTGCGCTGCTCTCCTCGGTCACCGAACTGTGCCAGGGGCTGCTTCCTTGGCTCGGCCGCAGCTGCGACACCAGTGACGTACAGATGAACGTTCTCGGCGCCGCGCTGGGAACACTCGCCGGCTGGGCCGCGCTCCACCTGACTCGACGCGAACTCCACCCCGTGACCGCTGCCCTCCGGCCCACGGCCATCGTCTTCGGTGCCGGATTCCTCGCGTGCGCTGCGGTGGGAACGGTTTGGATCACCCCGCTGGTCGTCGACTCGACGAGCCTGCAGATCGCGGGAACCGATCAGAGAACAGCAGCGAGGCAGGCGCTTTCGACGGCCTTCGACGACCACGTCAAGATGGTGAACGTGCAGCTCCAGCGGGGTCAGAACGACGCGTCGGACGTACTGCTGATCGCGATGGAGACAGGGTCGGCCGAGTTGAGCTGGCCGGACGGGACACAGTTTTCGGCTGACCTGGGTGGCGTGAGCGAGACCGCCGACGGCGGCTTCCCCGTCACAGGTTCTCCTTCGGCACCCAGGAGCGAGGACGACGCACTTCGGATAGCGACGCGGTATGCGGAGAAGCGCTTTCCCTGGGCTCTGGCCGCGTCCGACGCGAAGTCCGTTCCCGTCGGCGGGAATGCGGAGTCCGGCTGGGTCGTCCGTTGGCGCAGCCGTGTCGACGGGGTACTGATGCCCATGCGGCTGGATGTGCGCATCGACAGGTCAGGTCACGTCGCACAGTTGTTGAGCCGGCGGGTGAGCGGTTCCGTGAGCCTTCCACCGCGCCGGGTGGATGAGAAGCAGGCCGGTGCCGCCGTGGCGGCGTACGCCCCCGGTTCGACGCCGGGGGCGGGCGAGCTGCTGGCGGTACGACGCGAAGGAAGATGGCGAGCTCAGTGGCTCGTACCCACCTCGTCCGGGTCCGACGCGTACGCGGTGTATGTGGACGCCGAGACCGGCAAGGTGGATGAGAGGGCTGCTCCTGTCGAGGAACTGCCCGCAGCGCCACCCTCGGTCGAGGCGGTCGACGTGCCGCAGGAGTAGCTGACGGCGGCTCAGCCCTCGTCGTGGGGACCGCGGCGGTTCCTCAGTCGCAGGCCGAAGACCGAGGCGGCGGCAGCCACGACGAGAACGCCCACTGCCGCGAGGATCAGGCCTCGGCCGACTTGACCGTCCGCCGTGGCCGTCGGCCCCGTAGCCGTGTCGTCGATCGGGAATCCTCCCGGCGCGACCGACGTCCGGGTGGTCGAGGGGTGGGCGGTCGAGGGGTGGCCGGTCGGAGGCTTGACGGCCGAGGGCGTCATGGTCGGAGCTTTGGTGGTCACCGTACCGGACGAGCCGGGCGCGGGGGTGTCACCCGGTGCGGACGTGGCGGTCGCTGAGGCCGTCCTGCCGGGGCTGCCGCCCTCCCCCGGGGCCGCCGAGGCGGACGGTTTCGGTGCGGGCGAGATCGTGAAGGACGTGATGACCTGGTGCTGCCCGGCCCGCACGGTGCAGGGCACGTTGAACTTCCCCAGAGCCGTCAGGTCGCCGTTCGCGTCTCTCGGCACGAGGTGCACGACGAAGTCACCCACGACGATCTCCGCGCGGCCCGCTTCGGTGAAGGTACGCGTGGGCGCGATGCCGTTCGCGGGGATACGGAGGGCGCCCGACGACGGGATGGCGGTCCTGACGATGGAGAGGGGGACGGTGATGCCGAGGTCGCCCTGCGGTGCGGTCACACGGGTCTCCGCGTCCAGTGTGCCGTCGACGGACTTCACCCCGAGCAGGGCGAGCCCGCGCGTGAGGCCCGAGCCCACCGTCGCCTCGGCGTGGATGGCGAACCGGTGGCTCGGTTTGCCGACCGTATGGGCCGTCGGGAGGTCCATCGAGATACGGGCGGTGATGTCCTGATCGCCGATCACAGGAAAGGTGCACGCGTACGCCAGCGTGAGAGAAACCGGTTCTGCCGCCGCGGGGCCGGCTCCGAGGATGCCCACGATTCCGCCCGCGCCTCCCAGGACCGCTGTGATGCGTAGGGCTTTCGCCATCCGTGTTCTTGTCGTCCCACGCCCGGCCCTCATGGTTTGCCTCCGGTTCTCGTCGGTCG
Organism: Streptomyces sp. NPDC005752; assembly: GCF_040630715.1. Classification (NCBI taxonomy): domain Bacteria; kingdom Bacillati; phylum Actinomycetota; class Actinomycetes; order Kitasatosporales; family Streptomycetaceae; genus Streptomyces; species Streptomyces sp. NPDC005752. The sequence continues at coordinate 71,248 of NZ_JBEXYB010000019.1, forward strand.
TGCGGGGGTTCTTCCGTGACGTTCGTGGAAGGTGCGGCTGAGGTGGTCCTGGAGCCGTGCATGCCGGAACTGGTACACCGCGCCGGACCGGTGCAGTACGCCTCGTCGGTGGGCGTCGTCCAGGAAAGCGACCAGAGCCCACGGCAAACGCCCGCGCAGCGGCAGATAGATGCGGCACAGGGCCACCCACTGGCACCACGCGGTCATGCTCAGCCCGTACCCGATTCCGCCGGCGAACGCGGACACGAGCCCGAACACGAGCCCGGTCGCCAAGCCGCGCACCGGCCCGTGCTGTATCCCCTCGATGATTCCCGCCACGGGGCCCAGCACACATACCCAGGCGAGCAAGTGGTACATCACGTTCCGGCGGTTCGTGTCCAGCAGATCAACGGGCCTGACGGTGGTCCGGGGCGGAACGGGGGTCTCGAGCCATGCCATGAGACCGAACACGAGTCCGCCCCCGAGAGAGATCTCGGCAAGGAACAGGAGCGCGGCCCGGAACCCACCGCCGCCCTGACCGTCCGGAAGCCCGAGCGGCTCGATCACTCCCCGGTCGATGAGCAGCAGAGCGAGTGCGACGACGAAGCCGCCGCCAAGACCGATCATGAACCTCGGGCGCACCTTCCCGTGTGTCAACCGGGGGCCGCCGAAGGTCCTCAGACGGCCGAGGACGCTGATGCGGACCGGTGACGGCCTGAAGGCCTCGCCCTCGGACGTGAAGTGGTAGGCGAGTCCGAAGATGAGTCCGGCCGCGAGTCCGTGCAGAAGTCCGGCCAGCAGTCCCCGCAGAAGAGCGAACCCGGTCCCCTGCGACGTCGCGACCAGGACCACCGGCACGTTCGCGATCGCCGTCGTGATCCCGAAGGCCAGGCCCGCCAGAAGACCGATGACGAGCGTGCGCGTGGAACGGGGCAGCGTGGTGCCCAGTTCCCACCAGGCGAGGTCGTGGCTCTTGGACGCGGACCCCTGGGAGAGGCTGTCGAGGTGCCCGGCGAGGTGGCCCAGATAGTGCTCGGCTTCCTGAAGGTCCCAACCTCGCCTCTTCCGGCGGCCGGTGCCCCGGTCGTTCGTCGACCCGGTCCGTCGCGGATGGTAGGCAGCCGGCACGAACTCCTTGAGGAGGTACTCCTGGATGGCGTCGGAGTCGGAGAAGTTCGCGACTTCCAGGAGGTCTTGGGGCTGGGCTCCCCGAGAACCGCCGCAGACGGTGCGGGCCAAGGAGGCCATCAGCGGGGTCGTCAGCGCGGCAGCGACGTTCGACGCACCCGGAGAGCGGGGCTGCTCCCGCAGTTGTGCCAGGACCGGGTCCCAGAGGGAGCTGCGCCGATCACCGTCCGCGTCAGCGCGGCGATCACCGTCCGCACCGGCGCGGCGCTCGCCGCGGAGGTAGGGGGCGAGATCGTCCGGGGTGAGGTCTCCCAGCTCGATGCAAGGGGCATGGATGCGTACGTTCGCGTCCCTCACGGCTGCGGCGTATGCGTGGGGGCGGCTGGTCAGGAGAAGCGGCATACCGCTCTCGTTGAGCGCCATGAGCGCCTCGCCCCGCAGGTCTGCGGCGATCTCGTCGAATCCGTCGAGTACGGGCAAAATACGGTCCTCGTCGACCAGCGCTCGGGCCAGACTCACTCCGGGTGCCACGAGGAGCGCCAGATCGGGGTAGTCCCGCACCAGCAGGTCGCACAGCCACTCGTCCAACCCTGTGGTGGCGGGATTCCACGATCCCAGGCTGAAGATCACCGGCACGGGGTCCCCGGGCGCACGGGTACGCAGCAGCTCGATGACGACGTACAGGAGCAGAACCGTCTTGCCCGCCCCGGCCTCGCCGAGCACCACCATCCGCCCGGACTCGATCGCCCGGTACCCCGCCACGACCTGCGTGATCTGGTCGGCCAGTCGGGACGGCGGCTCCCTCCCGGACAGAAAGCCAGGGACCCTCTCGGCGTCGAAGAGCGCGGAGTCCGCGGGACTGAAACGAACGGCGAGCGCGTAGGGGTCATGGAGACGTCTCCGCCTCTGCTCGGCTCTCCACTGCTGCCGCACCGCGGCCGCGAGCCGTATGACCTCCTCCTCACGCCCGGCCGCCCCGCCCGAGAGCTCCGGCGGGCGCGGGAGCTGTTCGAGTCCACCGACGCTCACAGGCAGACCGATCAGTTCGCCGAGCTCCCGGAGCCGGTCCGGAGCGACGAGCTGGTACCAGTTCTCCACGCGGCTCGCCGTAAGCGTGCCGGGCCCTTCGGAACGGTGCTGTTCGGAGACCACGCCGACGACACATCCACCGCTCCACACCGCGGCCCCGGACATCCCCTCCCAAGCAGAACCCGCCGGCTCGGGGCGGTCGTTCGGAGCGCCCGTGACGATGAACTCCAGGCTGCCCCGGCGGACGTTCGACCAGGGAGTGATGGTGCCGTGGGCATGTCGGGAGTCTCGGTACACCTCCCCGGACGTGGCATCACCTCGCAGCTTGAACCGCGGAAATCCCAGGGCCTCGCAGTCCACCTTCGTGTGCGCCCGACCGAAGCGCACCCGGGTGAACGCGTCGGTGGGCAGACCACCGGCCGGCGCGGCGTCCGCGATGCTGAGTACCGCTACGTCTGCCTCGTCGTGCTCCCAGACCAGCCTGGCCGGAAGATCCACCGCATGTCGGTCCTCGGTCACGAAACGAACGAGGATCGATGTGGCGTCTCGCACCACGTGCGCAGCAGTGAGTACGGCGTCCCCGGTCACCCGGTACCCCGACCCGAGCACACGAAGGCCGGCGTGACGCACGGCGACGATCTGCGCCGCCCTCGGTGGTTCGAGTCCGCCCGGATCGAACGCTCTGCCGTACGCGCCGCTGTATGCGGCGCTCACCGCTCGTCGGCCTCGGAGAAGCCCGAGACGTACGGCGGGGCGACCGACCCGGCCAGGGTCGGCTTCAACGCGAGTGTGATGCGCTGCGTCCCCGTGTGGGCCGTCTTCGCCTCGGCGCCGGACTCCACCACCCAGAACCGCACTTTCGCTCCGGCGCCACCGGACCGCTCCAGGGCGACCGACACCTCCAGCTCGATGGTTCCCAGTTCGAACCGCAGCGCCGCACCCTCCGCGACGCCTATGGCCTGCTCCAGTTCGTCCCTGAGGTCCCTGATCACACTGGCCAACTCGATCACGTCACGCCCCTTTGCCGAGCACACCGACCATTCGCATTGCAGTTTCCCCAGGATGGCAACGACCCTAGGGAGCTGTGACCACCTCTCACCGCAGAAGACACCTTGTTTGGCTGAAAAGAGGCCTGTCGGCAGCCAATTCGGCACCCTCGTAGGTGTCCGCGCACGCGCTTCACCGGAGCGGGCCGTGAGCCGATCGCCCTGTGGCGCGTCGATCGGGTGGGCCACCCGGACTCCCGCCCTCCGATGCTCTCCCGCTCCTCTCCGACGTCACCTTGTGAAGGTCTGACCTCGGATGTTCGGGTTCATTGATCAGCCCTTGCGGGCATCACTTGCCTGAGGGTAACTAACTGGTTCATGAACCTCTTCAGCCGCAGCTCCCTGCTCCGCCGCCCGGAGCCCCGCACAGAAGAGCCGGCCGCCGCATCGACGGCCGCCGGTGCCGCAGTTCTTCCCGATCCTGGTCTGGCGGCCCTCACCGGGGAGTGGATGATCGACCCCGCGCACAGCAGGATCGGTTTCTCCGTGCGGCACGCCATGGTGACGACGGTGCGTGGAGCGTTCCTGGAGTACGAGAGCCGGCTCTACTTCGACGGGCGCGACCCGGCCCGATCCAGGGCCGAGATCTCGCTGGTCACCGCGAGCGTCGACACGGGTGTGGAGCAGCGCGACGCACACCTGATCGGCCGTGACTTCCTGGACGCCGCGAGGCACCCGCGCCTGAGCTTCGCGAGCACCAGCGTTCAGCTCATCGGCAAGGACGTCTACCGCATGACCGGCGACCTCACCATCCGGGGCATCACCGGCCCCGTGGCCCTCGACCTCACGTACATCGGCCACGTCACCGACCCGTTCGGCTACGAGCGTGTCGGCTTCGACGGGACCACCACCATCAACCGTTCCGACTGGGGTCTCACCTACAACGCCCGGCTGGCCGAGGGCGGCGCCATGGTGAGTGAGCGGCTGCGCCTCCAGTTCGACATCGCCGCCATCCGTACGCCCATCGCTGCCTGACAGCCACTCAGTCGCCCCGGTGACTGAGGCAGCCCCCGGTCACTCAGGTGACCGGGTCGCCGCCGACCGCGCCCCTGAACGTGCAGCGGTAGGCGCGCGGTGACACCCCCAGCGCCGCGTGGAAGTGCTGCCGGAGCGCGGTGCCGGTCCCGAAGCCGGCATCGGCGGCGATCCGGTCCACCGGCAGGTCGGTCCGTTCCAGCAACTCCCTCGCCCGGTAGACCCTTTGCTGGACGAGCCACTGCATGGGCGTGAGCCCGGCCTCCTGCCGGAAACGCCGGTTGAACGTCCGCACGGTCATCGACGCGCGGTCGGCCAGCTCGGCCAGCTTCAGTGGCCGTTCCAGGTTCCGCAGGGCGTACTCCCGCGCCGGCGCCGTCGAGCACTGCTCGGGTGGGGTGACCGGGCGCTCGATGTACTGGGCCTGGCCGCCTTCCCGGTGCGGTGGTACGACGGTTCCCCGGGCGACCGTGTTGGCGACCTCCGCACCGTGGTCGGTACGGATCATGTGGAGACAGAGGTCGACGCCCGAGGCCACACCGGCCGAGGTGAGGACCCCTCGGTCGTCTGTGTAGAGCACGTCGGCGTCGACCTCGATCTCCGGGTAGAGCGCCCGGAACTCCTCGCACGACTTCCAGTGCGTCGTGGCCCGCCGTCCCGTCAGCAGACCCGCCGCCGCCAGGACGAACGAGCCGGTGCAGATGGACGCCACCCGGGCTCCCCTGGGCACGCGGGCCAGGGCGCGGGCCGTCTCCGCGCTGATCCGTCCGCGTTCCTGCGGCTCGTAGTCCTCCTGGGCAGCCGGCACGATGACGGTGTCCGCGTTCTCCAGCGCCCCGGGACCGTCGGCCACGTTGATGGTGAAGTCCGCGTCCGTCGGAACGACGCCCGGCCGCGGTGTGCAGGTGACGACCTCGTACAGGGGCACGCCTGCCGACGAGACCGCCTGTCCGAACAGCCGGTGCACGATCCCCAGCTCCATGGGGAGCAGTCCTGGCCGCACGAGCACAACCACCCGATGCCTTGCCTGCGTCATGGCCAGATTCTTGCAGAAGTCGTCCATCCGGCCAGTGGTTGCCCTGCGGATACGCGAAGACGATCGAACGCATGGATGCTGACAACGGCCTCTCGTACCGCGGACGCCTCGGCCACCGCGCCTGGTGGGTGGCGGCTGCCGCCCTGATCGCGATCATCGTCGCGGGCGCCTTCTCGACCCTGCCCGGACTGCTCACCGGGCCCCTGCACCGGGAATTCGGCTGGTCCCGCGGTTCCATCGGCCTGGCGGCCTCGGTGAACATGGTCCTGTACGGCCTGACCGCCCCGTTCGCCGCAGCCCTCATGGACCGCTTCGGGATCCGCCGCGTCGTGGTCGTCGCACTCGTGGTCGTCGCGTCGGGAGCCGCACTCACCACCGTCATGACGACGGCCTGGCAGTTCACCCTGTACTGGGGCATGCTCGTCGGCCTGGGCACCGGCTCCATGGCGACGTCCTTCGGGGCCACCGTCACCCAGCGCTGGTTCGTGAGGCGGCGCGGCCTGGTCACCGGCGTGCTCGCGTCAGGGAGCGTCTTCGGGCAGATGGTGTTCCTTCCGGCCCTGTCCTGGATCGTGGACCGGCACGGCTGGCGCCCGTCCCTCGTCACTCTCGTGCTCGCGGCGTGTGCCACGGCTCCGCTCATGTGGCTCGTACTGCGCGACCATCCCGCCGACGTCGGACGGGAACCCTACGGCGCCGACCGTCACGTGCCTGCGCCCGTGCCCGCCGAAGGCGCGGGCCGCCGGGCGCTCGCGGTCCTGCGCGACGCGGCGCGTACGCGCCCCTTCTGGCTGATGGCATGCGCGTACGCCGTCTGCGGGGCCTCCACCAACGGCATCATGTGGACCCACTTCACCCCGGCCGCCCACGACCACGGCATGCCGGCCACCACCGCTTCCTCCCTGCTCGCGGCCATCGGCGTCTTCAACGTGATCGGCACCGTCGCGTCGGGGTGGGCCACCGACCGCCGCGATCCACGACGGCTGCTCGCGGCCTTCTTCGCTCTGCGCGGCCTGCTCCTGATCTGTCTGCCGCTTCTGATGAGCGCCACGGTGCAGCCGTCGATGATGGCGTTCGTCGTCGCCTTCGGTCTGCTCGACCTCGCGACCGTCCCGCCCGTCATCGCTCTGTGCCGCGAGTTCCACGGCGACGACGGCGCGGTGGTCTTCGGCTGGGTCAGCGCGGCCCACCAGGTGGGCGCGGCGCTGGCCGCGTACGGGGGCGGGGCCGCCCGCGACGCCTCCGGGACGTACGCTCCCGTCTGGATGGCGCTCGGCGCCCTGTGCGCCGCGGCGTCCCTGCTCTCACTGCTCGTACGGCGGCCCGAGCCGGACGGGCGAACCGCCGGACCACGCCCGGCCGCCCCGGCCCGTGTCCGTCTCAACCCCCGTGCACACGACCGGACATCGGCGTCGGACAGGGGCGGTGACTGCCACGGCCCGCCGTCGACGAGCGAGGTGCGTGGGCACGCCTCGCGAGGTCATCGGGCGTAGGTTGTGCCCTGACGGTTCACGCCTCGGCTGAAAGACGGAACGGTACTCATGACCGACCACGCGACAGCGCCCGGCCCCGAGCAGAAGATCGACACGTCCGTACCGCACTCGGCCCGGATCTGGAACTACTGGCTCGGCGGAAAGGACCACTACCCCGTCGACGAGCAGGCGGGGGACGCGTACAGCACCGTCTTCCCCGGCATCGTCACCGTCGCCCGCAGCAGCCGCGCCTTCCTGGGCCGCAGCATCGCCCACCTGGTCACCGAGGCGGGTATCCGGCAGTTCCTCGACGTCGGTACGGGTCTGCCGACCGAGGACAACACCCACGAGGTCGCCCAACGGCTCGCCCCCGACGCCAAAATCGTCTACGTCGACCATGATCCCCTGGTCCTGGCGCACGCACGTGCCCTGCTCACCTCGACCCCCGAGGGTGCGACCGCCTACGTCGACGCCGACCTGGCTGACCCCGACCGCATCCTGTCGGCCGCCGCCGGAACACTGGACCTCAGCCGCCCCACCGCTCTGATCCTCAGCAACATCCTGGGCCACGTCGCCGACCACGAACAGGCGCGCACGATCGTCGCCCGCCTGATGGACGGGCTGCCGTCCGGCAGTTACCTCTCCCTCAACGACGGTTCCCGGGGCGTCGACGCCGACTACGAACAGGCCCAGGACGCGTACAACGACACAGGCGCCATTCCGTACTTCCTGCGGCCCGTCGATCAGATCACCGCGTTCTTCGACGGTCTCGAACTCCTTGACCCCGGGGTCGTGTCGGTGCCCTTCTGGCGCCCGGACGGCACCGCGCCCGCGCCCCGGCCCGTCGGCGAACACGGCGGGCTGGCACGCAAGCCGTGACCCGTCCCGCCGAACGCCCGCTCGAAGCCCGGTGGTTCCCAGGACCGAGGTGAGGCCACCCGGGGGAGCCAGGGCGGACGGCGGCCTCCGCAGTTCCTGGCGAGTGGTCAGCGGGATCACCGGGACGGCACGTGACCGGGCATCGGGTCGGTGGCGAACGGCGGTTCAGGGGGTAGCGTGACCGAACACGAGTCCGACCTGGCCTCCCGGCCGCCCGAGGTGACGAAACGATGAACGAGTACCCGCTGCCCACGCCCCACCCCACGAGCGCACACCCGGCCCGCGTCTACAACGTCTGGCTGGGCGGCAAGGACCACTACCCGGTGGACCAGGAGGCAGCCGAACTCGCAGCGGGGGCGAACCCGACGATCGTGCCGTCGGTCCGGGCGAACCGCGCCTTCCTCGGCCGGGCCGTACGTCATCTCGCGGCGGCCGGGGTCCGCCAGTTCCTGGACGTCGGCACGGGCATTCCCGCAGCGGAGAACACGCACGAAGTGGCCCAGCGGGCTGCTCCCGAATCACGTGTCGTGTACGTCGACAACGACCCGATCGTGCTCACCCATGCCCGGGCGCTGCTGGTCAGCGGCCCCGAGGGACAGACCGACTATGTACAGGCCGACGCGCGTGACGTGGACGCGATCCTCGACGCGGCCTCCCGCACCCTCGACCTCGACCAGCCGGTCGGCCTGATGCTGGTGGCGATCCTGCAGTACGTCAAGGACGCCGAGGACCCGTGGGACATCACCCGTCGCCTGCTGGACCGACTCGTTCCGGGCAGCTACCTCGTACTGTCCCACCCCGCGGCGGACGTCACCGCGCCCGAGGTCGCCGAATCCATGCGCATCTACAACGAGCGCGCCGCCACCCATGCCTCCGCCACCCCGCGTACCCGGGAGGAGGTCGAGCGCTTCTGCGACGGCCTGGAGATCCTGGAGCCGGGCGTGGTCACCCTGACCCGCTGGCGTCCCGGACCGTCCGACACCGCGGACGACTCCCTCCCCATGTGGTGCGCGGTCGCCCGCAAGGACTGACGGCGGATTCCCGGCCGCTCCGCACCCGGTTCACGGGTTCCCGGATGCGCGGCAGCCGCTTGCGCCTCACGTCGCGCTGCTTGCACCTCATGTCGCGCTGCGTTCGCTCGCCTCCCGCAGGTCGCGGTCCATCGCGCGGTCGAACGCGGGGTCAGGTGCACCGTCCGTACTGCCGGGACGGCCCGCTCTCAGGAGTTCGCGCCAGCGCTCCGGGCTCCAGTCGGCCGGATCCGTGGTGCGCATGAAGTCCTCGACCAGGGCGCGGAACCGGGCGGGGTCGGCGTGGAAGGGGAAATGTCCCGCGCCTTCGAAGATCTCCAGCCGGCTGCCCGGCATGGCCGCGTGGGCGCCGTAGGCGTGATGCACGGGAACGACGCCGTCCCGTGAACCCCACAGGAGGAGGGTGGGCATGCCCTGCGCCAGATAGCAGCGGTCCAGCATCGTGACCACCTGGCCACGCCAGTCGACCACCGCCCTCAGGGTACTGATGAACGCGCTCCGGGACGTGGTGTCGGGGAGGGAGTCCACGAGGTCCAGCAGTTCACCGGCGTCCTGGCCGAGATCGGTGTCGAGCAGCTTGACCAGCCGGGTGAACAGGCCCACCTGGCCGCGCATTCCGGGCAGGCGCAGCGTCGACAGCATCAGGTCGGCGCCGGGGAGTGACACGGCTCGCAGGACGGGGTTCACCTCCCGCCCGACGCCGCCCGCGCTCACCAGGATGAGCCGGTCGGTTCGTTCGGGATACTGATAGGCGAACTGCATGGCCACACCGGCGCCGAGTGAATGGCCGATCAAGGTGGCATGTTCGATACCCAGGACGCCCAGCAGGTCCCGGATGCCGTTCGCGTAGCCGGCCACCGAGTAGTCGGCCCGGGGCTTGTCGGAGTCTCCGTGGCCGAGGAGGTCCGGAGCGATCACGGTGTGGTGGCGGGCCAGTTCGGGGATCACCTCCGCCCAGGTCGCGGAGGAGTCGCCGATGCCGTGGATGAGCAGGACGGCCGGCCCCTCCCCTGCCATCCTGTACGCACGGCGGTAGCCGTGGATGACCCGATGGGACAGCTCCACGCTCTGCTCGGCCTGTCGTCCGCGTGCTGGTGCGCCGGCCACGGCACCGCCTCCGTCTGCTGCTCCGACGATTCCCGAGCGAGGGTAGAAGGCTCCCGCTCCGAGCGGATTGCAAGGACGTTTCAGGCGGCGCCCGGGTGGGATTCGGGGTGGCTGTGCGCCACCCCGGCATTCGTAACACGCGCACGGCGGTCAGGTCGGAAGACGCGCCCTGTGAGCGTCGCGGCACCACCTGTGCAGGCAGCGACGTCGGCGGAGGCGGATCCACGCACGCCGCCCTCATCGCCGGTTCCGCTCGCGCGGACCGGAGCCCGCCCGTCCGAGGGCAGCGGGCGCAGCCGGACGCGCCGCACGCCGGGCGGCCGTCCGGTCAGTTGGGCGGGACGGTCGCAGCTCCGCCCGTAGCGGCGCCCGGCAGCAGATAGGTCCGGTAGGACCGCAGCGGCACCACGCGGGAGCCGCCGACGATCGGTGGCGGCGCGTGGCCACCGGTCACCACGATCGCCGCCGGAACACGGCGCGCGAGGTCGCGGAGGGCTTCAGGGGTGATACTCGCGTCGTGCCCTGCGGTCTGCCGCGAGGCGCAGCCCGCGTAGTAGGCGATCGGCACCGCGTTGTCGCCGCTGATCACGCACGGCGCGCGCACCCCCATCGAGTTCAGTGCACCGGCGACAGCGGCGAACTCGGTACTCGTGGCGTGACTGGTGCGGACCACGTGGGTGAGCACCGAGAACTGGACGCCGAGATGAGCGACCAGGGCCAGTGCCAGTGCGGCGACGCCGCCCGGACGTCGGGTGCGGCGCGCCCGGACGAAGAGGTAAGCGATGCACTCGGCCGCCGGTACCGCCAGCAGCGCGTACGCGGGGAGCAGGAAGCGGGGCGCCGCGTACTCGACCAGGAACAGGTACGGGACGGCCGTCGAGATCCCGGTCGCCGTGGCCAGCAGTGCCACGGCGCCTCTGCCCGAGCGCCGGGCCGCCGCGATCCCTCCCGCGGCAAGGAGAGGCAGCATCACCCACCACACCGCGGTGGCAGGGCTCTCCCAGCCGATGTCGCAGGGGCGGCAGAGGGTCCGGCCGGCGAGCGCTCGAAGGTGGTCGTCGACTGCGAGGTTCCACCCGAGCCCGCCCTGGATCTCGCCGGCCCGGTGCAGTCGGGCGACGAGGCCGCCGTAATGGGCGTACGCCTCGGTGGTCCAGGGCGCGCAACCCGCCACCAGTCCGCCGACGAGCGCGGCGCACAGACCCGGCAGGCGGCGGCCGGGTACCAGGACGGCCGCGAGCGCCAGCGGCAACGCGAGCCAGAATCCGTCGGCGGGCCGCATCAGAGCGACCAGTGCCACGGCCGCCCCCGCTCCGGCCGTCCCCGCTTGCCCGGCGGCACCTCGCAGGGCTCTCACCACCCAGCCCGTCGCGGTCAGGGCACCCAGGGCGCACCACAGGTTCGGCATCGCGGCCGGTCCGTAGAAGACGGTCGGCCACAAGCCGGTGAACAGCGCGCCGGCGCCCACGAGGACGGGCGTGGGCAGCACCTTTCGCCAGATCCGGAGTGCGACGAACAGGGCGGCGGCGGACATCAGGGCGAGGTAGATCCGCAGCACGGTGGTGGATGCCGTGAGCGCTGCGACAGGAGCTGCCAGGTAGGAGATCCCGCGGGCTCGGGGTGCGCTGAAGAAGGCGGGAGGGGCGTTGCCGCCGACCTGGCTGACGTAGACGGTCTCGTCCCAGGCCAGCCCTGAGCCCGGTACGACGAACGTCAGTTGCACAGCGACGAAGACCACGGCGACCGTCGTCAGCCAGGGCAGCGGACCGGATGCCCGACGGCCCGGCGGTTCAGGGGCCGGGGCGGGCTGCACCGGCGGCATCGGCCGGGTTACGTACATGAACGCTCCAGTCCTCACCGGGGCCGCGGGAGGAAGCGCGCGGCATTGGTCAACGAGAGAGGAACGCCAGGAGTCACGCACGACCGGGGGCGCCGGGGCCGGGTGTCCCCCACTGCCGAATGAGGGATGTCCCCGACTTGGGTAGGGGCCTGGGTGCATCGCCAGGGGGACGTGCGTCCGTGGGTTGTGGGATGGAATAGGAGCACCGTTTCCACATCCCTGCCGGAGGCCCTTCCCGTGACCGCCCACGCGCATCTGCCGACCAGGCGCACCGCCCGTCCGCTCCTCGAAGCCTTCGTGCGCTTCGTCGTGTGCGGTGGCGGAGTCGGACTGGCAGCCGGTGGTGCGCTGATTCTGCTCGCGGAGCGGGTGCCGCTGGTCCTCGCCAACGCCGTGATCACCGTGGTCTCCACGGTGATCGCGACGGAGCTGCACAGCAGGATCTCCTTCCGGAGCGAACGCAAGGGGTGGCGGGTCCACCTGCAGTCCGGGCTGACGGTGGCGGTGAGCTACGCGTTCACCACCGCCGCGCTTCTCGGGCTGCACGCCGTACAGCCCGCCCCCTCCGTGCTGGTCGAGCAGGCCGTGTATCTGTCCGCGTCGGCGATGGCGGGGGCCGGGCGTTTCGTACTGCTGAGGACGGTGGTCTTCGCCCCGTCCACGGCACCGTCGAATACGACGGGCACCGCACCGTCGAACGCTCAGTCCTCGGCACCGTCGAACGCTCCGGTCCTGGCCAAGCCGGCCGTCGTCATCGCGGCCTGATCCGCCGGGCGCTGCCCGTCTGACGGAGTTCCTCGAGCAGCGGGGACCGCTGGTCTCCTTGGCCGATGTGGGTGGCGACGGGCGCGGCTACGTTGCCCGTGTTGTTCCACCGAGTTCGACCCTGAGCGGCATTCGCCGACCGCACGCGAGCGGACCAAGGCGGCCGAGGAGCCCGACTCCCCCACGGCCGTGGCATGGAACCGCGGCGAGGAGTGCCGCGGTCTGCAGTGTTCTCATGCGCGCTCCGGAACGGAGGAGGAGTTCGCGGCCGCGCTGTGTCCCAGGGCAGCTTCGGTATCCCGGCCCTCCCAGCCGTGCTCGGTGCGCCACAGGACGTGGACGCCGAAGACGTCGTGGACGAGCGTGGCCGACCAGTCCTCCGCCGGAGGTGACGCGAGGACGAGGTGGAGGCGGTCCGCGGGCTTCGGCAGAGTGTGGTTGATCTCGTGGAGGCGGGCCGCTCCCGAGCGGAGGTCGGCGTACGTGACGAGGCCCGCGCCCAGCACCTCGTAGAGCAGGTGTCCCTGTTCCGTGACGCACTCGACGTCGACGACCTGGGAGGGCAGGGACAGTTGCCGGTCCGCGCGCAGAAGAGCGGCCATCAGTTCGAACCGTACGGCCTCGTGCGTCTTGCAGGTGCGGTCAGCGGCGGCCGACGTCTCCAGGAGGTGGAGGAGGTTCGCGCTCGCGTCCTCCGGGGCGCCGGGCACTACGGCCTCGAGGGTGGTCATGGGTTCGGCTTCTTTCGGCTCGGGCTGCTCGGGCTGCTCGGGCTGCTCGCCGAGCGGTGCGGGCGACGTGGGCTGTACTGGGGACGGCGAGGACTCGGGAGCGGTGGGGTCCTGCTCCTCGTCCGGGGCGGTAACGGCAGAGGTCGTGGCCGCGGCATGCATGCGGCGCTCGATGGTGCGTCGCGCCACGGCCAGGTCGGCCGACCATCCGCTGTGCTCCAGCGCGGCCCGGAAGCGGGCTGGTTGGTGTGCGCCGGAGGCAGCCGTACGGCCGGCGTCGACAGCCAGGTCCCGCAGGGCGCCCAGGCGGGTGCGGTCCGGTGACCCGAGTACGCGCCAGACGTCGAGCCAGTCCTGCTGGTCCAGGCGCAGGCACCGGTTGGCCATGCCCTTGAGCTCCGAGAGCCGGGCGCGGGTGTCGTCCGGGACGTTCCCCGCAGCCAGTTCCCCGACGATGCCGAGGGCGTCCGCGTATCTCCTGGCCATGGTGGGCGAGATCGGCCTGCGTCCGCGTTCGTCCACCGTGACGAAGCTGACGCTGGAGGCGTGGCGCAGAACCCAGGCGTTCAGCTCCGTCCCTGCGGCAGGGGGTGTCGAGCCATGGCGTACGGCCATGAGGAGCGGGCGGTCCGTCAAGGGTGAAAGGGCCTCGACCCGGTAGTTGCCGCCGCTGGTGTGACCGACGACCCGGACCCTGATGTCGGTGCCGATCTCCGGGACGTCTCCCTCGGCCACCGGCCCGTCGGCCGTTCCGGTCCCCCGGACCGGCTGTCGCGGAGCGGCGGAGGGCACCAGGACACCGGGCAGCGGGGCGGTGTGCAGGACGGTCAGACTCTGGGTGCTCCGGGTCAGCGCGATGTAGAGCCGGCTCAGTCCGGACGGGCCGCGGTCGACGATGGTGGCGGGTTCGACGACGAGGACGTGGTCGTACTCCATGCCCTTGGCCTGACCGGCCGCCAGGACGGAGACCGCTTCACGCTCCTGCTCCGTGATGCCGTCGGCCTCGTCCAGGTGGCGGGCGATCTCGTCGAGCCATCCGGAGTCGTCGGGAACGATGACGGCGACGGACCGCAGCGTGCGCCCGTCGCTGCTTCCGACGAGGCGGACGGCGTGGGCGACGGTGTCGCGGAGCAGCTTCCACGGCTCGGTCGCGACGGTGCGTACGGCATCGGGGCCGGCCTCGCGGACGGCCTGCGGATAGGGCAGGGAGGGTGCCACCGCATGGGCCAGGGGGGCGACGAAGTCCATCACCTCGGAGGGCACACGGTAACTGGTCGTCAACTCCGCGACGCGCCAGTCCCCGTGGTCGGACAGGAGGGCCCCCAGCCGGTCCCACCCGGTGTACGGACAGGGGCCGGTGGCCTGGGCGAGGTCGCCGAGGACGGTCATCGAGCCGCCTCGCGCGACACGGCGGCGCAGGGCACGGGCCTGCATGGGCGTCAGGTCCTGGGCCTCGTCGGCCACGATGTGGCCGTAGCGCCGCGGCGTCTCCCCGGTGATGAGGTGGCGGAGTTCCTCCAGACAGACACGGTCGTCCAGGGTCCAGGGGTCGTCCTCGGCCTTGTCCGCCCGGGGTCGCAGGACGGCGCTCTGTTCGTCCTCGTCGAGCACGCCGTCCGCGCAGGCACGCAGGAGTTCGGGTGAGTCGTAGAGGCTGCGCAGGCTCTCCCGCGCGCCCGGCGAGGGCCAGGCACGGTCGAGGAGTCTCTCGACCTGGCGGTTGCGTTCCAGGCTGCGGCGGATCGTACCGTCTGCGCCGCGTCGGGGGGCCAGTGCGGCGAGCTCCCGCAGCAGACGGTCGACGAGGAGGCTCCGGAAGCGGTCGCGGCGCTCGCGGTACGCCCCGTCGCCCCCGCGCACCTCTTCGATGAGGGCGTGGAGTTCCGAGCGGGGCACGCGCAGGGTCGTGCTGCCGGCGGCGACGGTGAACGCCGGTTCGTCACCGGCGAAGGAAGGTGTGGTGAGCAGCCCGTCGAGCGCCTCGGGGCGGCACTCGTGCTCGACACGGTTGCGCAGGACCGCAGCCATTCGCTCGTCGGACTTCACGAGGCGCGCCGGGGGCGTGTCGGTGCCGAGTACGTCTCCGTCCCAGAGCCGGGACAGCTGGACGGCGTTGACGTCCCGGGTGCCGAGGGTGGGCAGTACCTGGCCGACGTAGTCGAGGAACCGCTGGTGCGGTCCGATGACGAGGATGTCGTGGGCCTTGAAGTGGTCGTTGTTGACGAGCCAGGTCACTCGGTGGAGACCGACGGCGGACTTGCCCGTGCCCGGGCCGCCCTGGACGACCAGTATGTCGGCGGGAGAACCCGTGACCAGGTCCATCTGGTCACGGCGGATCGTCTCGACGATGTCGCGCATGCGTCCGCTGCGGGAGCGCTGGAGTTCACGCAGGAGGAAGTCGTCCGGCTGCAGGGGCTTGCGCCGACGGAGCCGGGCGAGATCGGCCGGCGTGTACGGCGGCCGGTCCTTCCCGGGCAGGACGGGCTCCGGCCGGGACTGCTCCTCGTCGCCGGACTCCGTCCTTGTGCCGGTGTCGGCTGCGGTGGGCTCTGCCGTGATCGTGTCGTCCCCGGCGGGCCTCGGTTCCGGAACCGCTTCGAGCACGCGGACGGCGGGAGGGGAAACGGCTGCGACGGAGGCGATCTCGTCGAAGTAGTCCTCGACGACGTGCTGTGCGCAGCGCAGTCGGCGCCGCAGGGCGACATCGCCCGGCGTGTGCGGCTGCGCCTCGAACCACTTGGTGGCGAGCGGACTGGTCCACAGCACGACGACGGTGTCACGGGTCCGGACGTCGGAGACCGCACGCCGTCCCACGTACCAGGGGCGGGGCGCGTCACCCGGGTCCTCCGGGGCGTCCACACGGGCGATCACCAGGGACTCGTGGGCCAGTCCCCCGTACGCCTCGGCCTTCTTCTCGGTGTCCAGCCGGTTCGCGATGCCGTCCTTGCCGCTGGCCGCGGCGTTGGCGGCCGACTTCCCGGTCATCTCGGCGAGGCGCGCGGTGTAGCAGTCGTAGGCCCGGTCGACGGCCTTCTGCTCATCGGCGATGACCTGGCTGCGAGTCACGGTGTTCATCTGTTGTCCCCTCCCCGGCGGAGTCCGGCGGAACGCCGCTCCGGGTATACGTACGCGCCCCGGTGAATGCCTATCAGAGATCGTCCGGTCACCGTGAGTTGAACTTCGGACCTTCGGGCCGCTCCCCCGGTCGCCCCCACCGACTCAGTCCGGCTCACGCGGGAAGTGGATCCGCCATGGAGATCTGCCGGAATTCACCGACCCCCGTCGCCGCACCTCCCAGCATGCCAGTCATTGACTGAGTTCACAAGCAATACACTTCATCTCGCGCACCCCCGAGTCGCAGGCCGCCGGAAGGACGGGGCTCCCCCGGAATCACCTGCGCACAGCGTGGTCACACTTATGCCATACGATGCGCACACCTGTTCACAGCTCTTCCGTTTGAGGTTGCCCACATCATGTTTTCCGGTGTCACGTCCCGTTCAGCGCGCGGCATGTCCGCTGCCGTCGCCCTCCTCGCGATCGGCGCGGTGGGCTGCGCCGATGTCATCGACAGCGCCAAGGCCGGTGCCAAGGAGGCCGTGCGTCAGCGGTCGGTCTTCTCCCTCTCCCCGGGGGACTGCTACAACCCGAACAGCGGGACGACCGAGGGCGAGGAGCTCGCCGTCGAGGTCGTGCCGTGCAAGGAGGCCCACAAGGGCCAGGTCGTCGGAGAGTTCGACATCGAAGGGGAGTCGGAGTACCCCGGTGACGACGGGGCGACGAAGATAGCCGACGAGCGGTGCCCCGCGGAGTCGCAGAAGTTCGTCTCCGACACCTGGGCGGTGCCCGCGGGCGTCGACCTCTTCTACTACTACCCGACCAGCGAGAGCTGGAAGACCGGCGACCGGGCCGTGAGCTGTACGTACGCCAAGGAGTCGGGCACGTTCTCCGGCTCGCTGAAGAACGACTCCCTGACCGCCGACCAGCTCGCCTACCTCAAGGGCTCCAACGGTGTCTACGAGGCGTTCTGGGGCAACCAGCCCGAAGCCGAACAGATCGAGGACGACCTGGCCGGCTACAAGAAGCAGGCCAAGGCCGTTTCCACGGCGCTGGGCACCCACCTGACGGCCCTCGGGAAGCTGGACCAGCCGGAGGCGACCAAGCTCCGCACACAGTTGGAGGGCACCGCCGACGCGTGGAAGGACGCCTCCACGGCAGCCGGTGTGGACGACTTCTACATCGCCTACGACCTGGCTTTCACCGGCATCGACCCGAGCAAGACGGTCGCCGCCCGCAAGGAGCTCAAGCTCGCGTCCACCGTTCCCGCCGACGACGCCGAGGTCTGGGCGGGCTGATCCGTGCTCCGGGGGCCGACTACCGCCGGGCCCCCGGAGGCCGGTCCGGGGCCCGGGGCCGCCCGGCGCCTCGGGCCGGGCCGCGGGCTCCCGTCTCCGCGCACTGCCGCCCGCCCGTTCCCGACCGACGAGGACCGATCGTTGACGCCCGAGCCCGCACCGTTCCAGCTCGTCCCCGGCGCTGCCGGATCACCGGTGCTGCTGCACGTCCCGCACTCCTCCAGAACCGTCCCCGAGCAGGTACGCAGCGGCATCTTGCTGGACGACGAGGCGCTGGAGACCGAACTCGACCACATCACGGACTCCCACACGGCCCGCCTGGCCGCCCTGGCCTCCGAGGCCTGCGCGGTCTCCCCCTGGAGCTTCGTCAACGGCCTGTCGCGGCTGGTGGTGGACCCCGAGCGGTTCCCCGACGACCGGGAGGAGATGCTGGCCGCCGGAATGGGCGCGGTCTACACCCGCACCACCCACCGGGAGCCGCTCCGCCCGCCCGGTGCGGACCCGGAACCGCTGCTCGACCGCTATTTCCACCCGTACGCCCGGGCGATGACCGCGGCCGTCGACGAACGGCTGGCCGCCACGGGGCGCGCCGTCGTCATCGACGTGCACTCCTACCCGACCACCGCCCTCCCGTACGAGCTCCACGGCACCGGCCCGCGCCCTCCGATCTGTCTGGGCACCGACGGCTTCCACACCCCGCCCGGGCTACTGGCCTTGGCGGAGGCCGCGTTCGGCAGGTTCGGCGGCACGGCGCCGAACAGTCCCTTCCCCGGCACGTACGTGCCGCTCAAGCACTACGGGACGAACCCGCGGGTCGGCGCGCTGATGATCGAGATCCGTCGCGACCTCTACATGACCGAACCGGGAGGGCCCGCCGGGCCGGGGCTGGAGGCGCTGGCCTCCGCCCTGGCCCAGCTGGTGGACGGCCTCACGGAGGCCTGACCGGGGCGGCTACCTGGGCCGGGCGTAAGGCCGGGTCATGATCTCCATGTTGTGGCCGTCCGGGTCCAGGAAGTAGGCACCCCTGCCACCAAAGAGACGGTTGATCTGCCCGGGTTCGGTGTGACGGGGGTCGGCGTAGTAGGTGACGTCCAGCGCCCCCAGCCGGGCGATCATGGTGTCGAACTGCGTGTCGGGGACGAGGAAGGCGTAGTGCTGCGACTGCACCGGCGCGTCCCGCAGTTCGTAGTAGTCGAGCGTCACGCCGTTCCCCAGATCGACGGGCAGGAACGGCCCGAACGGAGGGCCGACCTCCAGACCCAGGACCGCGGCGATGAACTCGGCCGACAGGCTGCGGTCCCTGGCGTACACGGCGTGGTGGTCCAGTTGGACGACGTCGACGCCCTGCTGGGCATGGTCCGGGTGCTGCTGTGTGTGTGACATGTACTGATACGTCTCCGTGTCGTGGTTTCCGCTGGGAGGGGGCGCCGCAACAGGGCGCCGGGCGGGGTGGCACGACAGGGCGGCGGGGCTCGTGCCCGCCACGCGCTCACGCGTCAGCCGGGCGACTCTCTCTGATGTGGCCCATGGCCGACCCGGCAGTCACACCGGCGATCCTAGAGCAGATGACGGGAGTTGGGGTCACAGCCGGCGGATCCGGGCCCGTCTCGCCGCCTCGGCTGTCAGTGCCGCCCCATAGGCTTCGGGTGATCCGGTCGAAGGGGAATGAGGTGCCGGGACCAGGACCGTCCGCGCGCACGATCCGCGCCCGGCACACCTCTTGTCGGCTTCGGCGCCGACCGCACCGGCCCGCCGGGGCGCGTGAAGGGCGCACGGGAGGCGCGTAGGGAGCGCCTGGTGCGGGCATGGCACCAGCGGGACACTTATACGAATAGCCTTGCGTGGCAGGCGAGTTCGAAAACCGAGAAGGAAGCATCGTTCAGTCCGCGGGGGGAGCTGAATGGTCGACGACAGAGCGGGCCGGTCCGAGCGGGACATCGCCGTGCGCCGGCGTGTGGCCGAGACCTTGAACAGACAGCAGGGACCGTTACGTCCGCTTCCGGTCCTCATGCTGCTGGGGCCGCGGGGCAGCGGGAAGACCGCGTTCACGGAGCATCTGCGCCAGTGGGCGCAGCGCGTGCCGCTGGCCGGCATCGACGCGGAGCCGGTCGGTGAGCACGGCGGGACGCCGATCGACGTACTGATCGACATGGCCTTTCAGCTGAGCGCCCATCACGACGGCATCCCCCGCCTGGGGTTTCCCGCACTGGGCTCGCTGCTCGCCGCCGTCGGCACCGCCGTGGACGCGCGCAGCCGGGAGCAGGCCGTCCGTGACATGGCCGAGGCGCTGCGGGCGGGACGTGCGCGGGAGCACTCGTACCAGGAGCTGCAGGGGATCGTCGACGGCGTCGCCCAACTCGCCGGCCTCGGGCTGCCCGGCTGGAGCTCCGTCGTGGTCCCACTCGTCCAGGGCGGTATCCGCATGCGGCTCGGGCTGCGGCTGCGCCGCCGTCTGGCCGAGACGTCCGCCGCCGGTCCGGGGCGCGGTGCGACGGCCGACTTCCTGGTCGGCGTCAACCGGCTCTACCACGGCTATCCGGCCCAGCGGGCGGAGGCCGAGCGGGTGCTGCTCGACTCCTTCCTGGCCGACCTGCGCGGCGCCTACGCCTCCGGTCGCGCCGACCGGCTGCGGACCACGCACTGCCTCGCTCTCCTGGACAACGCGGACTCCTCCGTCGGGGAGGCATTCCTCACGCTCCTGCTCGAATCGCGCGAGCGCTCCGGCCGCCCCGATCCGCTTCTCGTCGTGGCCACCGCGCGCAGGCGTCCGGAGACCCTCGTGCGTGCGGAGACCGGCAGCGGGCACCGTCCGGACTACCGCGAGAGCTGGCCGCAGTCCGCCCGTTTCCGGCCGCTGTCGGCCGGACCGCTCCTGGCGGCGGGCCAGTTGCGTGATCTCAGCCGTCGCGAGGTCGAGGCGCAGGCAGCAGCGGCGCTCGACACGCTGCCGGCCGGTTCCGTGCTGCCGCGCACCGACAACGCGGTCCAGTGGCTCGGCTGGATCGTGTACGAGATCACCCGGGGCCACCCGGCGGGCACCGCCGCCGTGCTGGGCGGGCTGCGCCGCATGCCGGCCGACCTGCCCTGGGACGCGCGGATCCACCGGATCCTGGCCCCGACGGACGGCAGCGTCCAGCCCGTACCCACGCTGTCGGCCGGGCCCGGCCTGCTCGAACTGCTGCAGCGTGACTGTTCCGCGCAGTTGTCACGGCTGATGCCGCGGGTCGCCGCAGGGGTCACCCTCGGTCGGGCGGAGACCTGCGAATCGCTGTGGGAGGGGCAGGAGCCGGTGCTGCGGGAGTTCGTCGGGTACTGCGCGGACGACCTGCGGACCGTGCCCGAGCCCGACGGTGGCCTCCCCGCGCTGCACCGGCTCACCCGCTTCCTGCTGCTGCGTCGGCTGGACGGCGCGCCGGAGGACGGCGGGCCGGGCTCGTGGAAGGGCGCGCACGGGGCGCTGCGTGCGGCAGCCGTGGCCAGGGGTGACCGGCGGGCCGTGGCGTACCACGACCTGGCACTGGACGATCTCGGCTCGGCGGTCGACTATCTGCGGGACCGCTTCGACGAGACGGGCGCGGACGAGTGGTGCGCGGACCTGGCCTGGCTCCAGCGTGCCCCGTACCGCTGGGGTGGAGCGCTGCCCGAAGCGGCCCGCGACCGGTACGAACGCCTCGTCGGCGTCGCCGGGGGCGACCCCGCGCGCCGCGCCATCACCCGGCTGCTGGCGGCCGGCTGGATCACCCCGCATCCGCGGCCGGACGGTGCCGCACAGCCGTACGGGGATCCGCTGGGTGATCCGTACGCGGAGCTGTACCCCGACATCGTCGAGGAGTTCCTGACGCTCCGCCGGCCCATCGGCGACGAGCACGACCGCCATGTGCTGCTGCGTATGGCACAGCGCTACGAAAGGAAGCCGTGGTGGTAGCCCTCAACGACGACGCGTTCGTCCCCCCGCGCCCGCCCCGGCGCAAGGCACCGTGGATCGTGGCCGGAGTCGTCGTGCTGGCCGCGGCGGTGTGGGGCGGCACGGAGGCGTACCAGGCGTGGCAGCACAACAAGGTCGAGTGTGCGCCGGGCATCCTCAAGAAGGGGGTCCGTCAGGAGTGCATCGGCGTCAGTGACGGATCGTTCGCCTTCGACCCCCTGCTGAAGGAGGTTATGGGCAAGATCAAGGAGGAGAACGATCGCGTCGAGCAGTCCGGCAAGAAGTACGTCTCCCTCGCCTACGTCGAGCCGGTGACCACGGTCAAGGGCGAGGAGGAGGCCAAGAACGGACTGCGCGGCGAGCTGATGGGCGCGTACCTGGCACAGCGCGAACTGAACGACCCGGACCTCGGCGCAGGACGCGGCGACCTGCCGCAGATACGGCTGCTCGTCGGCAATCTCGGCCTGCGCTCCGAGCAGTGGCGGTCCCTCACGGACGATCTCGTGGCCATGTCCGAGGACGAGAACCGCCTCGTCGCCGTCGCCGGCTTCGGCCAGAGCCGCGGGGGCACCCAGAACGCCGTCGACGCCCTGCGCGGGGCGGGCATCCCCATGATGGGCGCCACGGTGACGGCGGACAGCCTCTCCGACGCGGCCCGGCCCGGCTTCTTCCGCACCTCCGCGCCCAACCGCGACCAGGCCAGGGGCGCGGCCGCCTACTTGAAGAAGCAGCAGGAGAAGGACCCGGGCTTCGAGGTCGCCGTCATCCGCGACCGCAACGAGGACGACATATACAACACCTCGATGTCCGCCTCGTTCACCCGGGCGGCCGCCGACCGGGGTCTGCGACTCGACGGTGGCGCACTGGAGTTCCTCTCCGGTGTGGACGGCGTGTCCAACGCCTTCTCGTCCGTCGCCGACAAGGTGTGCGACCTGCGGCCCGACGCGGTGTTCTTCGCGGGCAGGGGTGTCGACATCCGCAACTTCATCTACTCCATGTCCGCACCCGACCGCCGGTGCCCGGTCACGGTGATCACGGGCGACGACGCGGTCGGCGCGTACTACGGCTCGCTGGAGAGCGAGTCGCGGCGGGAGAAGTTCCGTACGGAGTGGACGGACAGCAGGGTGACCGTCCTGTACTCGTCGCTGGCGCACCCCGCGCTGGCCGGGCACCTCTACGCCGAGGCCAACAATCCGCTGCCGGACTTCCTCTCCCTGTACAGGACGGAGTTCGGCGGAGCGGCCGACGACACGATGCAGGTCCTCCAGGACGGCCAGGTGATCATGGGCCATGACGCGGTCTGGACGCTGGGGGTGTCCGTACGCAACGCGGCGGGCCCGGACGGCAAGGGTCAGGTGAACACGGGCGCCACGCTCCAGATGCTGCTCCAGCTCAGCGGCCGGGCCGCCGTGGCGGGTCTCAGCGGGCCCATATCCTTCGCCTCGGACGGCAATCCGGACGACAAGCCGATGGCTCTGGTCCGGATGGAGCCGTCGGGTGTGTACACCTTCCGGGAGGTGCTGCGGCCGTAGCCGCGCCGCCGACGCGGCGCGGCCCGCGCCCGTGCAGGCACCTGGAGGAGGGGGTCAGAAGAAGACCCCGCACCTCAGCAGGACGTTCGCGTAGGGCCGGGCCTCCCCCGTCCGTACCACGAGGCGGGCGGACGGGGTGAGCGCCTTCAGCTGTTCGTGCGGCACGTACGCCAGGTCGTGGAGACGGGCGGTCAGCAGGCGGGCGGCCTCCGGGTTGGCGTCCCGTATCTCCTCGGCCGCCGTCGCGCCCTCCACGACCAGTTCCTCCAGCAGCCCGTCCACTACCTCGGCGAACGACGGGACGCCCGCCCGGAAGGCCAGGTCGATCACGCGGGGCCCCGGCGGGATGGGCATCCCCACGTCGCAGATCAGGACGCCGTCGCCGTGGCCGAGTTCGGCCACGGCTCCCGCGAGGTGGCGGTTCAGGATGCCGGTCTTCTTCACAGCGCAGAGACCTCTTCCGCGGTCGGGAAGGACGCCTGCGCGCCCTCCTTGGTGACGGCTGCCGCGCCGACCCGTACGGCGAACGCGGCGGCCTCGGTGAGTTCCTCGCCCTGGCCGAGCCGCCAGGCGAGGGCGGCGGTGAACGCGTCGCCCGCACCGGTGGTGTCCACGGCCGCGACCCGGGGGCTCGGCACGCGCACGGGGGCGCCGGCCCGGGTGTCGGAGACCAGGGCGCCGTCCGCGCCCAGGGTGATCACGACCGACCGGGGGCCGAGCGCGGTGAGCCCCCGTGCCCAGGACTCCGGGGTGCCGCCGGCGTCGGCACCGAGGATGTAGCGCGCCTCGTGCTCGTTGACCACCAGCGGGTCGCAGGCGGCCAGCACCTCGTCGGGGAGGGGCGCGGGCGGGGAGGGGTTGAGGACCAGACGCACGTCCGGGCCGAGGGCGCGGGCCGTCTCCGTGACGGTCTCCAGCGGGATCTCCAGCTGGACGGAGACGACGCGGGCCGACGCGAACAGCGGCCCCGCGGCCCTGATGTCCCCGGGCGTCAGCCGGGCGTTGGCCCCCGGGGAGACGACGATGCTGTTGTCTCCCGAGGGGTCGACGGTGATGAGGGCGACGCCGGTGGGCGCCCCGCCGACGAGGACTCCCCCGGTGTCGACTCCCGCCTCCCCCTGCGAGGCGAGGAGCAGCCGCCCGTGGGCGTCGTCACCGACTCGGGCCAGCAGCGCCGTCCGGGCACCGAGGCGGGCGGCGGCGACGGCCTGGTTGGCGCCCTTGCCGCCGGGGTGGACGACGAGGTCGGTGCCGAGCACCGTCTCCCCCGCCCCCGGGCGGCGGTCGACGCCGACGACCAGGTCGGCGTTGGCCGACCCGACGACCAGCAGGTCGTACCGGGACGGCCCGGAGGGGGCGGAGTCATCGTTCCCGTACATCTGGGTGGTGCCTTCCTGATCAGGAGAAGTCGGCGACGTTCTGCCGGGTGACGACCTTGACCGGCACCTTCACCATGCTGCCGACCTTCTTGCCGTCGGCCGCCCGGACCGCATTCTGTACGGCGATCTTTCCCAGTTCCTTGGGCTGCTGGGCCACGGACGCGTACAGACTGCCCGCCTCGACCGCCGTCAGACCGTCCGGTGTTCCGTCGAATCCGACGACCGAGACGGACTTCCCGGCCTTGCTGCCCAGTGCCTTGACCGCGCCGAGCGCCATCTCGTCGTTCTCGGCGAAGACGCCGGTGATGCCGGGGTGGGACTGGAGCAGGTTGGTCATGACGTCCAGACCCTTGGTGCGGTCGAAGTCGGCCGGCTGGGTCGCCACGATCTTGATGTCCGGGTACGCCTTGATGCCTTCGGCGAAGCCAGCGCCGCGTTCACGGCTGGCGGAGGTTCCGGCGGTGCCCTGGAGGACGATGATGCTGCCCTTGCCGTCGAGCCGGTCGGCCAGCGATTTCGCGGCGAGCTTGCCGCCTGCCACGTTGTCGGAGGCGACGAGGGTGGCGGTCTCGGCCTTGTTGACGCCGCGGTCGGCGGCGACGACGGGGATGCCGGCCTTGTTGGCGCCTCGGACGCCGGGGCCGACCGCGTCGGAGTCCACCGGGTTGACGATGACGGAGTCCACTCCGGAACTGGTGAAGTTCTCCAGCTGGTTGGCCTGCTGCGAGGCGTCGTTCTGTGCGTCGGTGACGGTCAGATCGACTCCTGCCGCCTTGGCCTCGGCCTGCGCGCCCTCCTTCATCTGCACGAAGAAGGGGTTGTTCAGGGTGGAGAGCGACATGCCCACCTTGGTGGTGGTGCCGGAGGAACCGGACTTGAAGAAGGTCACGGCGGCGATGACGGCGGCCAGGCAGACCACCGCGATACCGGCCCGCATCGCTCCCTTGCGGCCCTTTCCGGGGCCTCCGGGCGCGGCGGACGAGCCTCCGGCGGAGGCGGCTCCGGATCCGGCCTTGCGGCGCAGCGTGTCGAGCAGCACGGCGAGGGCGATGACGACGCCGATGACGACCTGCTGCCAGAAGGCGGAGACGGAGAGGAGGTTGAGGCCGTTGCGCAGCACGGCGAGGATCAGGGCGCCGATGAGGGTGCCGGACGCCTTGCCGACGCCGCCCGCGAGGCTGGCGCCTCCGATGACGACGGCCGCGATCGCATCGAGTTCGTATCCCTGGGCGGCCTGCGGCTGCGCGGAGACCAGGCGGGAGGCGAGGACGATGCCGGCGACGGCGGCGAAGAGGCCGGACAGGGCGTAGATGGCCAGCTTCTGCTTCTTGACGCGCAGTCCGGAGAGCCGGGCCGCTTCCTCGTTGCCGCCGATGGCGTACATGGAGCGGCCGATGTAGGTACGGGCCAGGATGAGTGCGGCTATCAGGCCCATGGCGATCATCACGAGGACCGGGACGGGCAGCCAGCCGCCGAGGGTGTCACCGAGTACGGAGACGGAGTCGGGGAACGGGATCGGCCTTCCCTGGGAGATGACCAGGGAGAGGCCCCGGGCCACCGAGAGCATGGCCAGCGTCGCGATGAACGAGGGCAGCTTGCCGTAGGCGACGAGCGCTCCGCTGACGAGGCCGCAGGCGATGCCGGTGCCGACGGCGATGATGACCGCCAGCCAGACGGGGACTCCGGCGGACGTCGCCGACCAGGCGAGGACGGTGGCGGAGAGCGCGGCGACCGATCCGACGGAGAGGTCGATGCCCGCCGAGACGATCACGAAGGTGACGCCGAACGCGAGGATCGCGGTCACTGCGGCCTGGACGCCGACGTTCAGGAGGTTCTGGGTGGTGAGGAAGTCGCCGGAGAGCAGCGACATCGCCACCAGGAGGACGACCAGTGCGCTCAGGGCGCCGTTGTCGAGCAGGAGGCGGCGGAGGGTGTGTCCGGCGCCGCCCGCGTGCGCCTTGCTCGGATGCGTGTCAGTGGCCACGGGGGCCCTCCTCTGCCTTCTCGGTGGGTGTGGTGACGGGTGCGGCGCTGACGGCGAGGGCCATCACCGCGTCCTGGGTGGCTTCGTGTGCGGGGAGTTCTCCGGCGATGCGGCCCTGCGCCATGACCAGCACGCGGTCGCTCATGCCGAGAACCTCGGGCAGGTCGCTGGAGATCATCAGGACGGCGTGTCCGGAGGCCGTCAGCTCGTTGACGAGCTGGTAGATCTCGACCTTGGCCCCGACGTCGATGCCGCGTGTCGGCTCGTCGAGGATCAGCACCCGGGTGTCGGCCAGGAGCCACTTCCCGATGACGACCTTCTGCTGGTTGCCGCCGGACAGGGTGCGGACGTGCTGGCCGAGGCCGGCCATCCGTACGCCGAGCTGCTCGGCGATGCGGGCGGCCGCGGTGCGCTGTCCCTTGACGTCGACGAGTCCGGAGCGGGTCGCCGAGCGGAGGGTGACGAGGCCGAGGTTCTCCTGGACGGAGGCGTCGAGCACGAGTCCCTGGCCCTTGCGGTCCTCGGGGACGAGCCCGATCCCGGCGCCCATGGCGGCGGTCACGTCGTGCTTGCCCAGCCGCTCGCCCTGTACGTCCACGGTGCCGGTGTCGTAGGGGTCGGCGCCGAAGACGGCGCGGGCGACCTCGGTGCGGCCCGCTCCGACGAGTCCGGCGAGGCCGACGACCTCACCGGCCTTCACGTCGAAGCTGATGTCGTGGAACACACCGTCACGGGTGAGTCCGCGGACGGAGAGCAGCGGCGGTCCCGTTTCGGGGCGTTCGCGCGGGTACTGCTGGTCGATGCTGCGTCCCACCATGAGCTGGACGAGTTCCGCCTCGGGTGTCGAGGCGGGAACCTGGTCGATGCTGCGGCCGTCGCGCAGGACGGTGACGCGGTCACCGAGGGCGGCGATCTCGTCGAGGTGGTGGGTGATGAAGACGACGCCTACGCCGTCCGTGCGGAGCTGCCGCACGATCCCGAAGAGTTTGTCGACCTCCTCGGAGGTGAGGACCGCGGTCGGCTCGTCCATGATCAGGACGCGCGCGTCCAGGCTGAGCGCCTTCGCGATCTCGACCATCTGCAGTCGGGCGATCCCCAGTTCGCGGACCCTGGCCCTCGGCGAGATGTGCAGGCCCACGCGGCGCAGGAGCACCTCGGCGTCGGCCTCCATGCGCCGCCGGTCGATCATGCCGAAGCGGCGCGGCTGCCGGCCGAGGAAGATGTTCTCGGCGACCGTCAGATCGGGTACCAGGTTGAACTCCTGGTAGATGGTGGCGATCCCGAGCTTCTCCGCGTCCTGCGCGCCGTGGATGCGCACTTCCCGGTTGCCGGCGAAGATCCGGCCTGCGTCCGGGCGGTAGGCGCCGGAGAGCATCTTGATGAGAGTGCTCTTGCCGGCGCCGTTCTCACCGAGCAGGACGTGTACTTCACCGCTGCGCAGGTCGAAGTCGACACTGTCCAGGGCGACGACGCCGGGGAAGGTCTTGCGTACGCCTTCGATGCGCAGCAACTCGACCGATTCACTCACTCGTTGCTCCCGGAACTGGTGGTGCGCTCGCCGCAGGAGCTGCGTACGACGAGGCTGGCGGGCAGGGTGACGGACTGCGGGGGGCGGCCCTCGACGATGTCGATGAGGGCGCGCACGGCGGCACGGCCGAGGTCGCCCGTCGGCTGGGCGATCGCGGTGATCGGCGGACCGGTGTGGACGAACCAGGGGATGTCGTCGAAGGCCGCGATGCCGATGTCCTCGGGGACGCGCAGGCCGCGCGCGCGGATGGCGTCCAGGGCGCCGAGCGCCATGAGGTTGTCGGCGGCGAACACGATCTCGGGCCGTTCGGGGAGCGACAGGAACTGCTCGGTGACGCGCCGGCCGCTGTCCGCCTGGAAGTCGCCCTGCCCGATGTAGGCGTCGGGCAGGGCGAGCCCGTGGGCCGCCATCGCTTCGCGGAAGGCCTCGACACGTTCGTTGCCGGTGGTGGTGGCCGCCGGGCCCGCGATGATGGCGAGCCTGCGGTGGCCGAGTGCGTGGAGATGGGCGACCAGGTCCTGGATGGCCCGGTGGCCGTCCGCACGTACGACGGGGATGTCCACGCCGGGGATCCAGCGGTCCACGAAGACCATCGGGGTGCCGGTGCGCGCGACGTCCAGCAGCAGCGGTGACTCCCCGTCGGCGGGCGAGACCAGGAGTCCGTCGATCCTGCGGTCCAGGAGCGTGCGTACGTGGTGGTCCTGCTGCTCGGGCCGCTCGTCGGCGTTGCCGATGATCACGCTGTAGCCGAGCGCGCGGGCCTCCTCCTCGACGGAGCGGGCCAGCGCGGTGAAGTACGGGTTGAGTACGTCACTGATGACGAGGCCGAGCGTGCGGGTCTGGTCGGTGCGCAGCGAGCGGGCCACGGCGTTGGGCCGGTAGCCGAGGGCGTCGACGGCGGCGAGGACGCGTCTGCGTGCGTCCGGGCTGACGGAGGGATGGCTGTTCAGGACGCGGGAGACCGTGGCGACAGAGACTCCTGCCTGGGCCGCGACATCCTTGATGCTCGCCATTTCCGGACCACCTCCTTGTGGTTTCCGTGAGCCTCGAGACCAGCGGAACAAGCCGTGGAATCGATTACACGGATGATTGGAATCGATTACATGGCCGAAAACAAGTACCTGAGGAGGGGAAGAGACCGGATCGTGATGCGGGCGGAGGCGGCGAGGTCCTCGGAAACGCGAAAAGACCCCAGATTGACTGGGGTCTTCGCCGGTGTCCGAGGGGGGACTTGAACCCCCACGCCCGATAAAGGGCACTAGCACCTCAAGCTAGCGCGTCTGCCATTCCGCCACCCGGACAAGGTGTCTGTCGTTGCGGGGTCCTCCCCGTGGCGACAAAGAAAACAATACCAGGGGTTCGGGGCGCCTCTCACCTGCGTTTTCTGAGGTCAGTGCGGTGCGGGCACAGTCAGGCACACCGGACGCCGGCTCGCGTACACACCGTGGCGTGCCGTGTACACCGAGTCGCACCGGGCTACCTTCGCGGGCATGAGTGGGAAGAACGTCCCGAGCGGCGGGAGCGAGCGCGTCCATCGGCCGCCCCCCGCGCTGACCTCACTGCGCGAGCGGCTGCGCGACACGTTCTGGTTCGCGCCGACCGCCGGGCTGGTGTGCGTCTTCGTCCTCTGGTGGGTCCTCTCGGATCTGGACACCAGGATCGTCGCGCATCTGAAGGCGGAGGGGGCGTACGCGGAACTCGACAACCTGCTCTCCTTCGCCGTGGACGCCCGGACGATCGTCACCACGGTCAGCGCGGCCATGATGACCTTCATCGGTGTGGTGTTCAGCATCTCGCTGGTGGCCGTGCAGATGGCGAGCGGGCAGCTCACGCCGCGCGTGGTCCGGATCTTCGTGCGGAGCAGGATCAGCAAGCTCACGCTGGCGGTCTTCCTGGCGACCTTCGCTTTCTCGCTGCTCGTGCTGACCTCGTACGAGGGTGGGGCGGAGCCGGATCCCCGGCGGGTGACGTCGGCGCCCCTGTTGCAGAGCCTGCTGACTCTCGGCCTGGTGGGTCTCAGCCTGCTGCTGTTCGTCGCCTATGTCTCGTCCACCCTGCGGCTCATGCAGGTCGGGCCCGTCCTCGACCACATCACCCGCGAGACGCTGCACTCGCTCGCACGGCAGCCGGCAGGGACGGCGGGCGAGCCGCCGCCGGGGCCCGGCGCGGTGCACGTCCTGCGCGAGGGGCGGGCGGGGGTGTTGCGGGACGTGGCGGTGGCACGGCTGGTGCGCGCGGCCCGGCGGCACGGGGTCGTGCTGCGACTGGTGCCCCGGGTCGGGGACTTCGTCGTGCCGGGCACACCGGTATTCGCCGTGCACGGCGGAGCAGCACCGCCCCCGCGCGCGCTGAGACACACCTTGTCGGTCGGGGTCGAGCGCTCCCTGCACCAGGATCCGGCGTTCGGCCTGCGGCAGTTGGCGGACATCGCGCTGCGTGCCCTGTCGCCGTCCGTGCACGATCCGACCACCGCGGTGCAGTGCCTCGACCGGATCGTGCAGCTCCTCTCCGTCGCCGTCACGCTGCCGCTCGGCACGCTGCACCACCGCGACCCACGGGGCGATGTCCGGCTCGTCCAGGAGGTTCCGGGGTGGACCGACCTCGTGGATCTGGCGTTCGAGGAGATCCGGTGGTGCGCGGCCGGGAGCCCTCAGGTCACGCGCCGGCTGCTGGCCGGGCTCGACGATCTGCTCCTGCTCGCCGCCGAGGAGAGGCGGAAGCCGCTCCTGCGGCACCGTGCGCTCCTGGTGGAAGCCGTGGAGCGCACGGTGCCCGGGACTGCCGGGCGGGCGTTCGCGCTGTGCCCGGACCGGCAGGGGATCGCGTGAACGGCGCCGCTACGGCATGAGGTGGTAGTCCGGGAAGTTGCCCGGCAGCCTGGCCTCCCCCGGGCCGTCGGTCACGGCCCGGATGAGCAGTTCGCCCCCCACGAAGGCGCCGCGCCACGAGGCACCGAAGCCTCCGAAGAGTTCCTCACGGTCTCCGCGCGAACGCGGCTTGCCGTGACCGGTCTTGAAGGCGCGGATCTGCGGGGCCAGCCGCTCGTACGTCTCCGGGTCGTCGGTGGAGAGGGTCGCGACCAGGGCGCCGTTCGACGCGTTCATGGCGGCGAGGAGTTCGGCCTCGGTGTCGACCAGGACGATCGTGTCGACCGGGCCGAAGGGTTCCGCGTGGTGGAGCGGCGAGGAGGGGGGCGGGTTCAGGAGGGTGACCGGCTGGAGGTAGGCACTGGTGTCCTGGCCGGGGAGGAAGCGGGCTTCCGACGCGGATCCCTGGTGGAGGGGGACGGCACCGCGGTCGATCGCCTCGGTCACCTGGTCGTGGAGTTCCTTGGCCTTGGTGGCGTTGATCAGGGGGCCGAAGTCCAGTTCGGGCAGCGGGTCCGAGGCCTGCTCCACCGCGAGGGGGTGCCCGGTTCGGAGCGAGCGTACGGCGGGGAGGTAGGCCGCCAGGAAGTCCGCGAAGAGGGTGCGCTGGACGACGAAGCGGGGGTAGGCGGTGCAGCGCTGCTTGCCGTAGTCGAAGAGTTTCGGGATGACGGCGGTGAGGGCCGGCCAGTCCGTGTGGTTCCAGACGCCCCAGGTGTTGAGGCCCTCCTGTTCGAGGATGTGCCGTTTGCCGAGGTCGGCGACGGCGGTGGCGATCCGGGCGCCGGTGTCCCTGCCGCCGACGAAGGAGACGCAGCCGATCTCGGCCGACCGGACGAGGGGCTCGGACAGTTCGCTGCCGCTGCCGCTGAGGAGGGTGAACGGGACGCCCTCGCGGGCGGCGAGCGCGCAGGCCAGGGTGAGGCAGGAGACGCCGCCGTCGGTGGGGGTCTTGGCGATCACGGCGTTGCCGGCCAGGGCTTGCACGAGCATCGCGTGGACCAGCACGGACATGGGGTAGTTCCAGCTGGCGATGTTGGAGACGGGGCCTGCCAGGGGGGTGCGGCCGGCCAGCAGGCGGTCGCTGTGGTCGACGTACCAGCGGACGCCGTCGATGGCGCGGTCGACGTCGGCCAGGGCGAGGCGCCAGGGCTTGCCGATCTCCCGGACCAGCAGGAGTGCGAGGAGTTCGCGGTGTTCGGTGAGGGCGTCGAGAGTGGCGGACACGCGGGCGCGGCGCTCGGGGAGCGGGATGTGGCGCCAGGCGCGGTGCTGGTCGAGGGATGCTCGTACGGCTTGTCCGGCGGTGGCCGCGTCCAGGCGGGGCGGGCCGGTGACCGGGGTGCCGTCGATGGGGCTGGTGGCGGGGAGGGTACGGCCGTCGGAGTGCCAGGCCGCGGCCCAGAGGTTGCGGACACGGTCGTCCTGGAATGCCTCGGGGGCGGCGGCGAGGCAGCGACGCCAGAGGTCCTGCCATGCCGTTCCCGGCTTGAGGATGAGGTTCGTGGCTGGAGATGAGGGTGTCATGAGATCTCCGCTCTGAGGTGCGGGGGACGCGGTGCGGGGCGTGGTGATACGGGTGCCTGCGCGTGACGCGCGGAGTGCGGGTAGGCGGGGCGGGGGCGGGTCGGGCGCCCGCGGCGGACTTTCCCCTGCCCGCCCCTTCTCGAAACCGGGGCCCCGGTTCTTGAACGCCGGACGGGTGAGGCCGTGCGCACGGGGCCGGTACGTCCTCAGCCGCGCAGGCGCCTCTCCGCCAGGCGGGCCGTTTCGGTCGGGGTGGCACCCACGGCGACCCCCACGGCCTCGAGGGCCTTCTTCTTCGCCGCGGCCGTGCCCGAGGAGCCCGAGACGATCGCTCCGGCGTGGCCCATCGTCTTGCCCTCGGGGGCCGTGAAACCCGCGATGTAGCCGACGACCGGCTTGGTGATGTGCTGGGCGATGTGGGCTGCGGCGCGTTCCTCCGCGTCACCGCCGATCTCGCCGACGAGGACGATGAGTTCGGTGTCCGGGTCGTTCTCGAACGCCGTGAGACAGTCGATGTGCGTCGTGCCGATCACCGGGTCACCGCCGATGCCCACCGCCGTCGAGAAGCCCGTCTCACGCAGTTCGTGCATCAACTGGTAGGTGAGCGTGCCCGACTTGGACACCAGTCCGATGCGGCCGGGCTTCGTCGCGATGTCGGCCGGGATGATGCCGGCGTTGGACTGGCCCGGGCTGATCAACCCGGGACAGTTGGGCCCGAGGACGCGTGTGCCCCGCGCCCGGGCGTGGGCCTGGAAGGCCACGGCGTCGTGGACGGGGATGCCTTCGGTGATGACCACGGCCAGACCGATGCCGGCGTCCGCCGCCTCGACGACGGCCGTCCCGGCGAACGGCGGCGGGACGAAGACGACGGTGACGTCGGCGCCGGTGGCTTCCATGCCGTCGCGCACGGAGCCGAAGACGGGGATCGTACGGTCGTCGAGGTCCACGGCGCTTCCCGCCTTGCGTGGATTCACGCCGCCGACGACCTGCGTGCCCGCCGCGAGCATCCGCCGGGTGTGCTTCATGCCCTCCGCGCCGGTCATGCCCTGGACGAGGATCTTGCTCTCCTTGCTGAGGAAGATGGCCATGATCAGTTCCCTCCCAGGGCGAGTCGGGCTGCTCGGTCGGCTGCGCCGTCCATCGTGGGGACCTGCTGGACCATCGGATGGGCACGATCCTCGAGGATCGCCCGGCCGCGCGCGGCGTTGTTTCCGTCGAGGCGGACGACCAGGGGCTTCGTCAGGTGGACGGATTCCAATGCCTGGACGATGCCGTCGGCGACCGCGTCACAGGCCGTGATGCCGCCGAACACGTTGACGAACACGGACTTCACCGACGGGTCGGAGAGGATGACCGTGAGGCCGTCGGCCATGACGCGGGCGGATGCCCCGCCACCGATGTCGAGGAAGTTGGCCGGGCGGGCTCCGCAGCCGGCCACCACGTCCAGGGTGGACATGACGAGTCCCGCCCCGTTGCCGATGACGCCGACCTCGCCGGCCAGCCTGACGTAGTCGATTCCCTTGGCGGCGGCCGCCGCCTCCAGCGGGTCGCCGTGCGGGTCGGCTGCGTCCTCGCCCCGAAGGGACCGCCGGAAAGCCGCGTTGTCGTCCAGGGTCACCTTGCCGTCCAGGGCGAGGATCCGGCCGTCCGTGGTGCGGACCAGCGGGTTGACCTCGACGAGCAGGGCGTCCTCCTGGGTGAGGACCTGCCACAGCGCCTGGAGTACGGGTGCGGTCTCCGGCGGCAGCGAGGCAGCCTCGGCGATCTGCGCGGCCCTGGCCTCCGTGACCCCCTCGGCCGGGTCGACCGGGATGCGGGCCACCGCCTCGGGGCGGGAGGCGGCGACCTCCTCGATGTCCGTGCCGCCCTCCGCCGAGGCGATGGCGAGGAAGGTCCCGGCGGCCCGGTCCAGGACGTAGCTGACGTAGAACTCCTCCCCGATGTCGACGGGCTGAGCGAGCATCACCGTCCGTACCAGGTGGCCCTTGATGTCCATCCCGAGGATCTGGCGTGCGGTGACGACGGCGGCCGCGGGGTCCGCGGCGACCTTCACCCCGCCGGCCTTGCCCCTGCCACCCACTTTGACCTGCGCCTTGACCACGACGCGCCCCCCGAGCCGTTCGGCCGCCGCGTGGACCGCCGAGGGGTGGTCCACGACCTCGGCGCCCGGTACGGCGATGCCGTGATCCGCGAAGAGTTGCCTTGCCTGGTGCTCGTACAGATCCATAGCCACTCCCGATCGTGCCGATTGTGAAAGTGCCGCACGCCCCCTGGACACCACCCACCGGATGCGGGATAACAAGTTTCATACAGTATTCGTCGACTGTATGCAATGTACCGCGAGAGCGGCGGACCGGCTCCCGCACTCCCCTACGAAGGGACAGGACATCGCCATGCCCGAGGACAGCCAGGACAACCAGAACCTCATCTCCGGTGGGCACTTGGTCGCCAAGGCACTCAAGGCGGAGGGGGTGGAACGCATCTACACCCTCTGTGGCGGCCACATCATCGACATCTACGACGGCTGCGTGGACGAGGGCATCGAAGTCGTCGACGTGCGGCACGAACAGGTCGCCGCCCACGCGGCCGACGGCTACGCGAGGATCACCGGGAAGCCCGGCTGCGCCGTCGTCACCGCCGGGCCGGGTACGACCGACGCGGTCACCGGTGTCGCCAACGCCTTCCGCGCGGAGTCGCCGATGCTCCTGATCGGAGGCCAGGGAGCGCACACCCAGCACAAGATGGGCTCGCTCCAGGACCTGCCGCACGTCGACATGATGACGCCCATCACCAAGTTCGCGGCCACCGTGCCGGACACCGCGCGGGCCGCGGACATGGTCTCGATGGCGTTCCGGGAGTGCTACCACGGAGCACCCGGGCCGTCGTTCCTGGAGATCCCGCGCGATGTGCTCGACGCGAAGGTGCCGACGGCGAAGGCGCGGGTCCCCGAGGAGGGCCGCTACCGCGCCTCCACCCGGGCGGCCGGCGACCCGGCCGACATCGAGAAGCTCGCCGATCTGCTCGTACACGCCGAGAAACCCGCCATCCTGCTGGGCAGTCAGGTCTGGACGACGCGCGCCACGGACTCCGCTACCGAGCTCGTCCGGACCCTCAACATCCCCGCGTACATGAACGGCGCCGGCCGCGGCACCCTGCCGCCCGGCGACCCGCACCACTTCCAGCTCTCGCGGCGCTACGCGTTCTCCAACGCCGACCTCATCGTGATCGTGGGGACTCCCTTCGACTTCCGGATGGGCTACGGCAAGCGGCTCTCACCGAACGCCACCGTCGTACAGATCGACCTCGACTACCGCACCGTGGGCAAGAACCGTGATGTGGACCTCGGGATCGTCGGTGACGCGTCGGTGGTCCTGAAGGCCGTCACGGAGGCCGCGAGCGGCCGGCTCAACGGCGGATCGGCCCTGCGCAAGGCGTGGCTGGACGAGCTGCGCGCCGCCGAGCAGACGGCGATCGAGAAGCGGCTGCCCCAGCTGAAGTCGGACGCCTCCCCCATCCACCCGTACCGGCTGGTGAGCGAGATCAACGACTTCCTCACCGAGGACTCCGTCTACATAGGGGACGGCGGCGACATCGTCACGTTCTCCGGGCAGGTTGTACAGCCCCGGACCCCCGGCCACTGGATGGACCCCGGACCGCTCGGCACCCTCGGGGTCGGGGTGCCCTTCGTGCTGGCCGCCAAGCAGGCCAGGCCCGACAAGGAGGTCGTGGCCCTGTTCGGCGACGGCGCGTTCTCCCTCACCGGGTGGGACTTCGAGACCCTGGTCCGCTACAACCTGCCCTTCGTCGGCATCGTCGGCAACAACTCCTCCATGAACCAGATCCGTTACGGCCAGAAGGCCAAGTACGGCGACGAGCGCCAGCGGATCGGCAACACCCTCGGGGACGTCCACTACGACAAGTTCGCCCAGATGCTGGGCGGTTACGGCGAAGAGGTGCGCGATCCCGCCGACATCGCGCCGGCGCTGCGCAGGGCCCGTGAGTCGGGGCTGCCCTCGCTCATCAACGTCTGGGTCGACCCGGACGCGTACGCCCCCGGAACGATGAACCAGACCATGTACAAGTAGAGGAGCCGGCATGACCAAAGCTCTTGAGGGCGTGCGCGTCCTCGACATGACGCACGTACAGTCCGGTCCCTCCGCCACCCAGCTGCTGGGCTGGCTCGGCGCGGACGTGGTCAAGCTGGAGGCGCCGGGCGGGGACATCACCCGCAAGCAGTTGCGCGATCTGCCCGGTGTCGACTCCCTCTACTTCACGATGCTCAACTGCAACAAGAGGAGCATCACCCTCAACACCAAGAGCGAGCGCGGCAAGGAGATCCTCACCGAACTCATCCGCCGAAGCGACGTGATGGTGGAGAACTTCGGCCCCGGCGCCGTCGACCGCATGGGATTCACCTGGGAACGGATCCAGGAGATCAACCCCCGGATCGTCTACGCCTCCATCAAGGGCTTCGGCGAGGGCCCGTACACCAACTTCAAGGCGTACGAGGTGGTCGCGCAGGCCATGGGCGGCTCGATGTCCACCACCGGATTCGCCGACGGGCCGCCGCTCGCCACCGGCGCGCAGATCGGCGACTCGGGCACCGGGATCCACGCGGTCGCCGGCATCCTCGCCGCCCTGTTCCAGCGCGAGAACACCGGGCGCGGGCAGCGGGTGAACGTGGCGATGCAGCACGCGGTGCTCAACCTGTGCCGGGTCAAGCTGCGCGACCAGCAGCGGCTGGAGCACGGCCCGCTCGCCGAGTACCCGAACGCGCAGGACACGGCCTACGCGGACGAGGTACCGCGCAGCGGCAACGCCAGTGGCGGCGGACAGCCGGGCTGGGCGGTTAGGTGCGCGCCGGGCGGACCCAACGACTACGTGTACGTCATCGTGCAGCCGGTCGGCTGGAAGCCCCTGTCCGCGCTGATCGGCCGGCCGGAGCTGGCGGACGACCCCGAGTGGGCGACGCCGGAGTCCCGGCTGCCGAAGCTGGGGAAGATGTTCCAGCTGATCGAGGAATGGTCCTCGACGCTCCCCAAGTGGGACGTCCTGGAACAGCTCAACGCGCACAACATCCCGTGCGGCCCGATCCTCTCCACGAAGGAGATCGTCGAGGACGAGTCCCTCGCCGCCAACGACATGGTGGTCCGCGTCGAGCATCCCGAGCGCGGCACCTTCACCACCGTCGGCAGCCCGCTGAAGCTGTCCGACTCCCCCGTCGACATCGTCACCTCCCCGCTGCTCGGTGAGCACAACGCGGAGGTCTACGTCGGCGAACTGGGCCTGGGCGACGAGGAACTGCGGCTGCTGAAGACGAACGGAGTCATCTGAGATGGCCGGAACAGTCGGGACACAGGAGCGGGAACACGTCCAAGCGCTGCTCGACCGCGTCCGGGGAGAGGGGCGCAGCGCGCTCACCGCCCCGGAGGGGAAGATCGTCGCCGACGCCTACGGGATCACGGTGCCGGGCGAGGGCCTGGCCCGGGACGTCGAGGAGGCGGTGGCGCTGGCCGACCGGCTCGGCGGGTCCGTCGTCCTCAAGATCGTCTCCCCCGACATCCTCCACAAGACGGATGCGGGCGGTGTCGTCGTCGGAGTGTCGGGCGCACAGGAGGTACGCGCGGCGTTCTGCACCGTCGTGCGGAACGCGCGGGCCTATGCGGCCGACGCGCGGATCGAGGGTGTGCAGGTGCAGCAACTGGTGCCGCCCGGACAGGAAGTCATCGTGGGGGCGGTCACGGACCCCACGTTCGGGAAGGTGGTGGCGTTCGGCCTCGGCGGTGTCCTGGTCGAGGTGCTGAAGGACATCACCTTCCGGCTGGCGCCCGTGACGGCGGACGAGGCGCGGTCGATGCTGGACTCGATCGGCGCCGCGGAGATCCTGAAGGGGGTGCGCGGTGCCCCGGCCGTGGACCGGTGGGCGCTGGCGGAGCAGATCCGGCGGGTCTCCCAACTGGTCACGGACTTCCCGGAGATCGCGGAGGTGGACCTCAACCCCGTCATCGCGTCGCCGGACGGCGCGGTCGCCGCGGACATCCGGATCCTGCTGACGACCGAGGAGGTGAAGGCACGGCGCCGGTACAGCCGGGAGGAGATCCTGGTGTCGATGCGCCGGCTGATGGAACCACGGTCGGTGGCCGTCATCGGGGCCTCCAACGAGCAGGGCAAGATCGGTAATTCGGTGATGCGCAACCTCGTCGACGGCGGGTTCGCGGGCGAGATCCATCCGGTGAACCCCAAGGCCGATGACATTCTCGGCCGCAAGGCGTACAAGAGTGTCACCGACGTTCCCGGTGAGGTGGATGTGGCGGTCTTCGCGATCCCCGCCAAGTTCGTCGCTTCGGCGCTCGAGGAGGTGGGCCGCAAGGGGATCCCGAACGCCGTGCTCATTCCGTCCGGATTCGCCGAGACGGGTGAACAGGCCCTGCAGGACGAGATCGTGGCGGTCGGTGAGCGGTACGGAGTACGGCTGCTCGGGCCGAACATCTACGGCTACTACTCGACCTGGCAGGACCTCTGCGCCACGTTCTGCACTCCGTACGACGTCAAGGGCCCGGTGGCGCTGACCTCCCAGTCCGGCGGCATCGGCATGGCGATCCTGGGGTTCGCGCGGTCGACGAAGACCGGGGTCTCGGCGATCGTCGGACTGGGCAACAAGTCGGACATCGACGAGGACGACCTGCTGACCTGGTTCGGCGAGGACCCGAACACCAAATGCATCGCGATGCACCTGGAGGACCTCAAGGACGGGCGGGCCTTCGTCGAGGCGGCGCGCGCGACCGTACCGAAGAAGCCCGTGGTGGTCCTCAAGGCGGGCCGCACGAGTGCGGGCGCCAGGGCAGCGGGCTCCCACACGGGCGCGCTGGCCGGGGACGACGCCGTGTACGACGACATCCTGCGGCAGGCGGGAGTGATCCGGGCGCCGGGTCTGAACGACATGCTGGAGTACGCGCGGGCGCTGCCCGTGCTGCCGGCGCCCAAGGGTGACAACGTCGTGATCATCACGGGGGCGGGCGGATCGGGGGTGCTCCTGTCGGACGCGATCGTCGACAACGGGCTCTCGCTGATGGAGATCCCGCCGGACCTCGACACGGCGTTCAAGGCGTTCATCCCGCCGTTCGGGGCGGCCGGGAACCCGATCGACATCACGGGTGGTGAGCCGCCGGCGACGTACGAGGCGACGATCCGGCTGGGGATGGAGGACCCGCGGATCCACGCCCTGGTGCTGGGCTACTGGCACACGATCGTCACCCCGCCGATGGTCTTCGCCGAGCTGACGGCCCGGGTGGTGGAGGAGTTCCGGGCGCGCGGCATCGAGAAGCCCGTGGTGGCGTCGCTTGCGGGTGACACCGAGGTCGAGGAGGCGTGCGCCTACCTGTTCGAGCGGGGAGTCGTCGCCTATCCGTACACCACGGAGCGCCCGGTCGCCGTACTCGGTGCGAAGTACAGGTGGGCCAGGGCCGCCGGGTTGCTGGGCGGTGACCGATGACCTGATGACACGGCTCGAACCACGGGGTCTGCGGCGCAGCGATCGGCCGCGGACCCCCGTGCGAAGTGAGAACGGGCAGGGGGCGCCGGCCAGACTTCTTCCACGCAAGGGGTTCGATCGACAATGACGACAACAGACCTCTCCACATCCGTCCCCTTCAGGGAGGTGACGGACGCCAACGGCCGGACGTACCGGCTCGGCGAGAGCGACATCGACATCATGGGCCGCAAGCGCAAGTGGATGGTCATCCTGCCGTGGGTCGGCATGATGGGCATCAGCTCGGCCGAGTACGCCTTCGCGTCGGCGGAGGACACGCTGCACCACGCGCACAACTGGGACAGCGGTCACATCTACTGGATGATGACCGTCTGGGTGTTCTTCCAGGCCGCCGTCGCGATGCCCGCGGGCAGGCTGCGGGAGACAGGCAGGCTGCCGGCCCGCTGGGCGATGATGCTCGGGGCGACGGGCACACTCCTCGGCTACCTGTCACTGGCGTACGCGCCGCACGTGATCTTCGCCTACATCGGCTTCAGTGTGTTCTCCGGCATGGGTGCGGGCATGGTGTACGCCACCTGCGTCAACATGGTCGGCAAGTGGTACCCGGAACGCAGGGGCGGCAAGACGGGCTTCGTCAACGGCGGTTTCGCCTACGGTTCGGTCCCGTTCGTCTTCATCTTCACCGGATTCATGGACATCACCAACTTCAGGTGGGTCCTGGTCTCGGCGGGCGTCTTCCTCGCCGCGCTCGTGGCCTGCGCCGGCTTCTTCTTCCGGGACCCGCCGAAGAACTGGTGGCCGGCCGAGGTCGACCCGCTCAACCCGCCCGAGGACCCACGGGCACGTCGCGCGCTGGAGAAGAACCCGCCTGCCATCAAGCAGTACTCCCCGGGTGAGGCCTGGAGGACCGGCCGCGTGGCGCTGATGTGGTGCTGCCTCGCCTGTACGTCCGGCGTGAACATCTTCGGCATCGCCTTCCAGGTGGACATCGGCCAGGACGCGGGCTTCGCGGCCGGGATCGTGGCCACCGCGATGTCGCTCAAGGCGATCGTCAACGGCACCGGTCGCGGCGTCATCGGCTGGCTCTCCGACCTCTACGGCCGCAAGAAGTGCCTGCTCCACGTCTGCGTCATCCTGGGGCTCGCCCAGTTCGGCATCATCTGGTCGGCCGAGATGCAGAGCCTGCCCCTGTTCCTGCTCTTCTCCGCGATCTCCGGCTTCGGCGGTGGCGCCATCTTCCCGATGTTCGCCGCGATGACCGCCGACTACTTCGGTGAGAACAACAACGCCACCAACTACGGCATGGTCTACAGCTCGAAGCTGGTCTCCGGGCTCGGAGCGGGGATGGGCTTCCTGGTCGTCGACGCCTGGGGGCTCAACGGCGCCTTCATCCTGGCGGGCAGCATCTCGTTCTTCGCGGGATTCCTCGCCCTGTTCCTCGCGGCACCCGGCCGCGACCGAAAGGGCAACCCACTGGTGAAGGCGAAGACGGCACCGATCATCCGGGAGACCGACTGATCGCACGCCCGCGGCACGCGCGTGGGGCCCGGTTCCTGGAACCGGGCCCCACGCGCGTGTGCCGTCAGGTGTCAGTCCCCGCAGCGGCTCTCGCGGAGCGAGTGCAGGTGCTCGCTGGACTTGCGGGCGAAGGCGAACGACTCGGCCGGGTTGTCGTGCTCGGTCTGCCAGTGGTGGTAGGTGCGGCCGCGGTGGGTCCGCGCGGTGACCCGGCTCAGGAAGTTCTTGTAGTCGATGTCGCCGTCCCCGACGTCCGTCATGTCGTAGCCGTCCCGGGCGGCGTCGTTGCGGGTGCCGTCCTTGACGTGGAAGAGGGGGTAGCGGTCGGGCTGCTTGAGCACGTAGTCGATGGGGTTGAAGGGCGCCGGGGTGCCGTCCACCCGCTTGCCGAAGCGGAACTGGGCGCAGAACGCCCAGTAGATGTCCATCTCCAGGTAGACCAGGTCGGGGTCGGTCTCCGCGAGCAGGACGTCGTAGAGGCGCACCTTGGGATTGTCGGTCGCGAAGGAGAACTCCTCCGCGTGGTTGTGCTGGTAGAACTTCATGCCGCGCTTGCGGGCGGCGGCGCCGTAGGTGTTGAAGTCCTCCGCCGCACGCTTCCAGCCGTCCACGGTGGAGCCGTAGCGGAAGGGGCCGGAGGCGGTGCCTATGTGCTTGAGGCCGAGGGCCTCCGCCTCGTCGAGGACCTTGGTGAGGTTCTGCGCGAAGGTGTAGGCGCCCGGGTTGTTGTCGTCGTAGTAGCCGACGTGGCTGCCGATGGGGTTCAGCCCGTGGTCCTTGGCCAGCCTCTTGAGCTGGGCGAGGGTGATGGCGCCGGCAGAGCCCTGGGTGTATCCGGCGAACTCGATCTCGTCGTATCCGTACGTCTCGAGTTCGGCGAACACGGGGGCGAAGCCGAGGGTGGAGACCTTGTCGCGGAGGCTGTAGAGCTGGATGCCGAGGCGGCCGGGAGGCAGGACGGCACGGCCCTTGCCGTGGCCCTTGCCGTGGCCGTGCTCGTTCCCGTGGCCCGCGTGCGGGCCGGCGGCCTGGGCGGCCGCGCCGCTGAGGAGGGTCGCGGCCGTGGCTCCGGCGGCGACGCCCAGGACGTTGCGGCGGCTGAGTCTGCGCGCGAGCTCGGGGTCCTTCGGGGTGCGGCTCATGATCACGAATCTCCCTGTGAACGTGCGGGCGGGCGGATTGTCAGTGCAGTCCTGCAAGCTGGAGCAGCAAGGACTTCACTTCGGTGGCCTGGACTCGGCCGGTGAACGCGTGGGGGGTGGAGCAGAGGATGAGCGGACCTTCGTCGTCGCTCGTGGGGAGGCGGCCGTGGCTGCCGCGGATAGGTGAGGGATCCAGGGGGACGACCGCCATGCGGTAGCGCATCCCGAGCTTCTTGCGGGCGACCGCCGAGACCGCCTTGACCCTGACGTAGGGATCCTGGGGGTCCATGAAGAGCTCCGCCGGGTCGTAGCCCGGTTTGCGGTGGATCTCGACGAGCTGCGCGAAGTCGGGCGCGCGGTCGTCGTCGAGCCAGTAGTAGTACGTGAACCAGGCGTCCTTCTCCGCCACGGCGACGAGCTCGCCGGAGCGGGGATGGTCCAGGTGGTGGGCCTTCTTGCCCTCGTCGTCGAGCAGTTCCGCGATGCCGGGCAGGTCCGCGAGTGCTTCGCGGGTGGCTTCGAGGTCCTCGGGCCGGCGTACGTAGACGTGGGCGAGCTGGTGGTCGGCGACCGCGAAGGCACGGGAGGCCATCGGGTCGAGGTACTCCATGCCGTCCTGGGTGTGGACCTCCAGCAGTCCGGCGCGGCGCAGGGCGCGGTTGATGTCGACGGGCCGGTCGACACGGGTGATGCCGTACTCGGAGAGGGCCACGACGGTGCGCCCCTCTGCCCTGGCGTCGTCGAGCAGGGGTGCCACGGCGCGGTCGAGTTCGGCCGCGGCGCGGTGGGAGCGGGGGTCGTCGGGCCCGTAGCGCTGGAGGTCGTAGTCGAGGTGCGGGAGGTAGCAGAGAGCCAGGTCGGGGGTGCGGGTGGCGAGGATGTGCCGAGTGGCGTCGATGATCCACTGCGAGGACACGAGGTCGGCTCCCGGGCCCCAGAAGTGGAAGAGGGGGAAGGTGCCGAGCTTCTCGGTCAGCTCGTCGTGGAGTGCCGGGGGCCTGGTGTAGCAGTCGGGTTCCTTGCGGCCGTCCGCGTAGTAGACGGGGCGCGGGGTGACGGTCCAGTCGGTGTCGGCGCCCATCGCGTACCACCAGCAGATGTTGGCGACGGTGTAGCCGGGGTGGGCGCGCCGTGCGGCGTCCCACAGTTTGTCCCCCGCGACCAGCCCGTTGTGCTGGCGCCACAGGAGGACGTCGCCGAGCTCACGGAAGTACCAGCCGTTGGCGACGATGCCGTGTTCGGAGGGGGTGGTGCCGGTGAGGAAGGTGGACTGGGCGGCGCAGGTGACCGCGGGCAGGACGGTGGAGAGTGGGGCCTTCGTGCCTGCTCCGGCCATGGACCGGAGGTTCGGCATGTGCTGGAGCAGTTGGGGGGTGAGCCCGA
Source organism: Streptomyces sp. NPDC005752 (assembly GCF_040630715.1). Taxonomy (NCBI): domain Bacteria; kingdom Bacillati; phylum Actinomycetota; class Actinomycetes; order Kitasatosporales; family Streptomycetaceae; genus Streptomyces; species Streptomyces sp. NPDC005752. Next base: position 114,892 of record NZ_JBEXYB010000019.1, read on the forward strand.
CGACGTCGAGGACGAGGAGGGGGGTGGGACGCGTGCTGGTGCCGGATTCGGTCATGGCAGCTCCTTCAGTCCGAGGTCGACGAGGAGGTCGCGGGCGAGGGTGAGTTCGGCGGCGATGCCGTCGGCGAGCTGGGTACGGGTGCGCGGCCGCAGTTCGGCGGGGAGGGCCTGCCAGGTGTACGTCTCGATCTCCAGGTGCCGGGTGAGGGGTGCGGGCCCTGCGACGAGCCGGTTCAGCACGGACTGGAGTACGGGGAGTGTGGAGGTGAGCGGGGGCGCGGGCGGTGCGTGCAGGGGGACGTGGAAGTGGGAGCGCCAGGGCGTGCTGTCCGGGAGCACGCCGCCGGACACCGCCTCGTCGAGGTCGTCGGTCCCGCGGAGGCCCGAGGCGGTGAGCGTGCGGGTCTGGTGCAGGAAGCGGGGTTCGGCGAAGGCTCCCAGCGCCGCGCGCACCTCGGGCAGGTGCGGGTGTTCGGCGTGCAGGGCGGCGGAGAGCTGTGCCTTGGCGACCGGGACCCCGGCGGCGTGCAGGGCGTCGAGCGCGGTGTCCGGGTCCTCGAAGGAGGTGGCGAGGTGGCAGGTGTCGACGCAGATGCCGATGCGGTCGTGACCCACGGCGGTGAGGGGGCCGATGGCGTCGGCGGTCGTCTCCACGGTGCAGCCCGGTTCGGGTTCGAGGCCGATCCTGATGGACTTGCCGTTCAGTTCGGCGAGGGCGTCAAGCCGCTGGGCCAGTACGGTCAGTGCCTTCTGTGCCGTGCCGGCCGCCGTGGGGTCGTCGGCGTACGGGGTGCGCCAGGCGATCGGCAGGGTGGAGATGGTGCCTTCGGTGACGTCGTCGGGGAGCAGGGCGGCGAGCAGCCGGGCGAGGTCCGTGGTGTGGGCGAGCCGCTCGGGATCGGTCCAGTCCGGGGTGTAGACCCGGTACTTGACCTCCTGGGCCCCGAAGCCCTCGTAGGGGAAGCCGTTGAGGGTGACCACTTCGAGGCCGCGGTGCTCGAGCTCGCCGCGCAGCGAGCGGAGCGCGGCGGGATCGTTGATCAGGGCGCGGGCGGCGTCCTTGGCCAGCCAGAGGCCGATGCCGAGGCGGTCCCGCCCGAGCCGTCTGCGTACGGGCTCGCAGTGGTCGCGCAGCTGGGCACGCACCCCTTCGAGGGTCTCGGCCGGGTGAACGTTGGTGCAGTACGCGAGATGGACGGTGGAGCCGTCGGGATGGCGGAAGCGCATGGCTCACTCCCCGCCGCGGAGGATGGAGTTGCCCTGGTGGAGAGGGCCGGGGGCGGCGATGTCGAGCTGGAGCCTGCCGCTCTGCCCGTAGAACGCGACGGGGTTGCGCCAGAGCACCTTGTCGACGTCGTCCTCGTCGAATCCGGCCTTCAGCATGGTGTCGGCGACCTTGCGGGTCTTCAGCGGGTCGCTCTTTCCCCAGTCCGCGGCCGAATTGACGAGGATCCTGTCGGTGCCGTGGTTCCGCAGGACGGTGATCATGCGGTCCTCGTCCATCTTGGTGTCCGGGTAGATGGAGAAGCCGGCCCAGCATCCGCTGTCGAGGGCGTCCCGCACGGTCGTCTCGTTGAGGTGGTCGAGCAGGACCAGCTCCGGGGCGAGGTCGGATTCACGGACGACGTCGATCGTGCGGTGCAGGCCGGCGAGCTTGTCCCGGTGCGGGGTGTGGACCAGGGCGGGAAGACCGTGTTCGGCGGCGAGCTGGAGCTGGGTGGCCAGCGCGGTGTCCTCGGCGGGGGTCATCGAGTCGTAGCCGATCTCGCCGACGGCGACGACGGAGTCCTTGACGAGGTAGCGGGGCAGGGCGTCCAGGACGGGCGTGCAGCGGGGGTCGTTCGCCTCCTTGGGGTTGAGGGCGAGCGTGCAGTGGTGGGCGATGCCGTACTGGGAGGCCCGGAAGGGTTCCCAGCCCAGGAGGGCGTCGAAGTAGTCGAAGAAGCTGGCGGGTGAGGTGCGGGGCTGGCCGAGCCAGAAGGAGGGTTCGACGAGCGCGCGGACCCCGGCGTCGTACATCGCCCGGTAGTCGTCCGTGGTGCGGGACGTCATGTGGATGTGGGGGTCGAAGATGCGCATCAGGACTCCTCCGTGGGGGCGGGGGCGAGGGCGGACGCAGGGGCAGTGAGGTCGAGGACGGTCCGCAGACCGGCGGGGACGGTGCGAGCGGCGGCCATGCGTTCGGCTGCGAAGTCACGGAGCATGCGCGCGAGTTCGGCGTCGCCGCCGGCCCGCTCTGCCAGCCGGTCCAGGGCCTCGACGGGGACTTCGGTGAAGAGGCACTTGAGGACGGCGTGCCGCCAGGCGTGTGCGTCGAGGTGGGCAGCGCCGTAGGGGCCGACGGCCGCGGCGACGAGCCGGGTGTCGTTGGTGCGCAGGGCGTCCTCGACCAGTGGGAGTGCGGTGGCGCCGAGGTCGAGGCGGTGCAGGGTGAGCAGGACGGCGCGGCGTTCGGCGGCGGTGCCCTGCTCGTACAGCCGGGTCACGGCGGGCAGCCCGGCTCGGGCCTCGACGAGCAGCAGCGCGCGTACGGAATCGGCGTACTCGGGTCCGCAGTGTCGTCCCGCCGAGGCGAACCGCAGCTCCCAGGGTGGGTCGCCGCTGTCCGTCTCGGGGTGGGCCGCGGCGTGCCCCGCCTCGGCGAGCGCCTCGTCGAGCCAGGCCCTGGCCGCTCCTCGGAGCAGGTCGTCGAGCTCCTTGCGGCTGGTCAGCACGGTGCGGCTCCGATCGTGGTCCCGGTGGCACGGCCCAGGAAGTCGATCGACCTGCGGGCGAGTTCGGGGCCCGCGTGGGAGTGCCGGGGCAGTTCGACGACGGTGAGTCCGGTGTATCCGGTGGAGGCGAGCGCTTCGAGCACCGGCGGGAAGTCGATCTCGCCGTCACCGAACGGCAGGTGTTCGTGGACACCACGCCGCATGTCCTCGATCTGCACATGGCGCAGCCACGGGGCCGCTTCCTTCACGCAGTCGACGGGCGAGGCGGGTTCCAGACACTGGCAGTGGCCGATGTCGAGGGTGAGCCCGAGGGGGCCCGGGTCGCCGAGGAGCGTTCTCAGGTGGTGGAAGTCGGCGAGCGCGGCCAGGAGGTGGCCGGGTTCCGGCTCGACGGCGAGGGGGATGCCCGCGCGGTCGGCGGCGTCCAGTACGGGGGCGAGTGCGCCGGTCAGCCGCTGCCACGCGGTGTCCGTCGTGGTGCCGGGCGGGGTGATGCCGCTGAAACAGTGAACGGCATGGGCACCGAGGTCGGCGGCCACCTCGACGGCCCGGACCAGCAGCGCGGTGCGGGCCGCGCGGGCGTCGGGGTCGGGGTCCAGGAGCGAGGGGCCGTGTTTGCGCCGCGGGTCGAGGACGTAACGCGCACCGGTCTCGACGGTGACGCCCAGGCCCAGCCCGGTGAGCCTGCGGGCCACCTGGCGGGTGCGGGAGGCGAGGTCGGGGGCGAGCGGGTCGAGGTGCATGTGGTCGAGGGTCAGGCCGACGCCGTCGTAGCCGAGGTCTGCGAGGAGGCCCAGGGCGTCGTCGAGCCGGAGATCGGTCAGTCCGTTGGTGCCGTATCCGAGGCGGAGGGTCATGTGGGGCTCACCTTCCGTGCGAGTTTCCTGGCGAGCGGGACCAGCGCCATGACCGCGAGCCCGTCGAGGGGCGCCCCGGCTCTCGCCGCCAGCGCGGCCTGGAGCGGGATCATCGCCCGGATGCCGCCGCCGACCGCGCGTTGGGTGAGGGGCGGGGAGGGGTTGAGTGCGGCGTGGAGAAGGGGGACCGCGGAGGTCCGGAGGTAGGCGGCGGCGAAGGAGGGGAGCAGGAGCCGTTCGGCGGTGGGCGTACGGAGTTGCTCCCCCCGCGCCGGCCGGGCGCGCAGGAGGGCGGCGCCGATTCCCGCCGCACCGGCCAGCGCCGCCAGCGGCGCCACGGTGGAGCCGCCCTGCGCCTCGTGCCGGGAGACGGCGGTCACGGCGTAGGTGTGCGCGCCGAGCGCGAGAGCCGCGGGGATCACGGTGGAGGTCGCGTGGGCGGTGGCCGGTCGCCCGCCGGTGCGGGTGGTGGACCGGGTGACGGGGATCGGCCTCCCCCCGGCGGACAGCGTCCGGGCCCCGGTCCTGGCTGCCGTCGCGGTCGCGGTCGTGCTCGCGGTCGCGGTCGTGCTCGCGGTCCCGGTCGTGCTCGCGGTCGCCGTCGTGGTCGCGGTCGTGCTCGCGGTCGCGGTCGCTCCGAGCAGCAGGTCCAGGGCGCGGGCCGAGGCCATCGCGGCCGGTCCGAGCTTCGTGTGCTTGAGGTGCAGGTCGTAGGCCCAGACGGTGGCCGCCAGTCCGGACGCGACGGCCAGGGCGGGGCGGCCGGCCCGGGCGGCCAGGGCCAGACCCGCGGCCGTCAGGGCACCGGCCGCCGCGAGTGCGGCCCCCGGAGTGACGCGGCCCGACGGGATCGGCCGGTGCGGACGGTCGACGGCGTCCTCCTCCCTGTCCGCCCAGTCGTTGAGCGCCATGCCCGCCTCGTACAGGCACAGCGACGCGCCGACCGCGAGCGCCGTGCCCCGGCCGGGACGCCGGCCTGCGGCCGCTGCCCCGGCGAGCGCGTCACCGGGCACGGTGAACAGCGCTGAAACGCGCAGCAGTTCCGCCCAGGCCCGCAGTCGCGCGCGGGCGGGGGGCCTGTCCGGTGCGGGCGCAGTCCCGCCCGCACCGGACAGGCTGTCCGGGGGGATCCGCACGGCGGGTGCCGGGGCGTGTGTCCCGGCACTGTGCAGCCGCGGGGAGGTGCTCACCGCAGCGAGCAGCCGCAGCGGCCTCACCGGGCCGACCGCAGGCGTCCGGCGAAGTCGACCAGTGCCGCGTACTGGTCGGAGAGCGCAGCCGGTCCGCCGTCCGGGTCCTTGAAGTAGAAGCCCAGTTCGGGGCGCGGCCCCGTCAGGCCCGCCTCGTGGGAGCGGGCGAGCAGCCGGGCCAGGTCCAGGACCAGCGGTGCGGCGAGGGCGGAGTCGCAGCCCTGCCAGATCGTCTGGAGGATCATCCGCGAGCCGAGGAAGCCGTCGAAGGCGATGTGGTCCCACGCGGTCTTCCAGTCCCCCATCGCTGGCACGTCGTCGATGTGGACCTCACCCTCCGGGGCCGTCCCGAGGGTGTCGGCGAGCACACGCTCCTTGCCCGCGTTCTTGGCGGCGGCCGCCGCCGGGTCGGCCAGCGCCGCCCCGTCCCCGCCGCCCAGCAGGTTCGTGCCCGACCATGCCCGCACCGGCAGTGCGCGATGGACGAACATCGGTGCGAGCACGGAGCGGAGCAGCGTCTGGCCTGTCTTGCCGTCGCGTCCGGCGTGGGGAAGTCCGCAGGATTCGACGGCGTCCTGGAGGTGCGGGCTGCGCAGCCCTGTGGAGGGGGTGAAGTTGACGTAGGGGCAGCCGGCGCGGAGCGCGGCCGCCGCGTAGAGGGAGCTGGCGGGCAGCCGGGAGTCGTCGTCGCCGGGGGCGGGTTCGGTCGAGGCGACGTTGACGACGACCGTGCGGGCCAGCCCGTGACGGCGGGTGAAGTCCTCGATGTCGGCGGCGAAGGCGCCGATGAGCTCCTCGTCGGTGCGGGTGTCGCCCGGGAGCGGGCCGCCGGGCCGTATCTCCGCGTCCGCGGCGGTGAGTTCGGCCTCGACGGCCGTGGGGATTCCGTACGGCAGCACTCCCCCGGCCGCGAGGACCTCGGCCCGCTTGGGCAGGGGGCAGTCGAGGGTGTCGTGGCCACCGAAGACGAGGGAGGTCAGCGGTGGCAGTCCGGTGTCGGCGAAGGGTGGTGTCTCGGTGACCATGCCGGTCGGCGGGTGCAGCCCTGCCGCGACTGCCGCGCACCCGGCGGTGGCGGTGGTGGCGACGGAGCCGCGCGCTCCGATGAACCAGACTCCGGTACGAACGGCATGTGCGGTCACGTGCTGCCTCCCTGAGGGGACGAAGAGGGGTGGTGAGCGGTGGGCGGGGAAGAGGTACGCTTCCCCGCCCACCGCAGGCGCAGGAGGTGGCCGCCCTACGTCGGGGGCAGCTCCTTCAGCTGGATGTCGCGGAAGGACACCTGGTCGTCGGCTCCGTGGTTCTGGAGACCGATGTATCCGTCCGTGAGGCTGCGGGCCGGGTCGGTGTTGGTGAAGTCGTTGATCTTCACCCCGTTGAGGAAGACCTGGAGCCGCTCGCCCTGGACCTTGATCTCGTAGCTGTTCCACTGGCCGGGCGGCCGCAGAACCTGGTCACGTGCCTTGATGTTGGCGGACTTGAAGGTGTAGACGGCGCCGGTCGTGCGATCGGCGGCGTCGGTGGCGTCGATCTGCACCTCGTAGCCGTTGTTCACCGCGGACCACGGGTCGTCCGACTCGGGGAAGCCCACGAAGACACCGGAGTTGTCGTCGCCCGCCATCTTCCAGTCGAGCTTGAGCGAGTACGACTTCAGCTCCTTGGCCTGGTACGTCAGCAGGCCCATGCCGCCCTCGGAGCGCAGCTCACCGTCGGCGACGGCGAACTTTCCGGGGCCGGCCTGCTTCCAGCCTTCGAGGGTCTTGCCGTTGAAGATCGACCGGTAGCCGGTGTCCGGCTTGCAGTTGGCCTTGACCTGGCCGGCGGCGTAGCGCAGACCGCCCAGCAGGTGCTGGCGGAAGGCGGGTTCGGCGTAGGACTCCTTGGTGTGGCCGAGGCCGGTGTAGAAGGAGCGGCCGCCCTCATAGGCCTGGCACCAGGCGATCGGGTGGTCGCCCTTCATCGTGCCGCCGGTGTAGCTGGTCTCGTCCAGGGTGGCGAGGACCTGCGCCTTGTCCCGCGGGTTGGTGCGGTAGTTGTACCACTCGTCGGTACGGTCCCATGCCTCTTCCAGGTGCGCGGTCGCCGGGTGGTCGTGGTTCTCCACCCGGACGGTCGCGGGCTGGATCTTCGGGTGCGAGTCGAAGTAGGCCCCGACGAGGCCGCCGTAGAACTTCCAGTCGTACTCCGTGTCGGCTGCGGCGTGGACACCCATGTAGCCGCCGCCGGTGGAGACGAAGTTCTCGAACGCCTTCTTCTGGTCGGCGTTCAGGACGTTGCCGGTCGTCGAGAGGAAGACGACGGCGTCGTAGCGCGCCAGGTTGCTGGTGGTGAACTGGCCGGCCTCCTCTGTCGAGTCGACCGTGATGTTGGTGTCCTTGCCCAGTTCCTTGAGCGAGGCGATGCCCTCGGGAATCGAGTCGTGCCGGAAGCCGCCCGTCTTGGAGAAGACCAGGACGCGCTTCGCCGTGCGGTCGACCGGGCTGTTGGAGAGCTCGAAGTCGTCGACGTCGTACAGTGCTCCGGCTCCGCCCTTGAAGACCAGGACGAGTGACGTGGCCTTCTTCAGTGCGCCGCGCAGTGGCACGTCGACGTCCTGGAACGAGTCCCAACTGCCGGTCACCGGGATGGGTGCGGAACCGAGGATCTTGCCGGTGGGTGATCCGGCCCGCACCTCGAGGAAGCCGCCCGCGCCGGCCGAGGAGGTGCGCGCGGTGAGCTTGGTCGAGCCGTCGAGGATGTACGGGGCGAAGGAGATCCAGTCGCCGTTGTCGATGTCGCCGACGGTCCTTCCGCCGTGCGCGCTCGCCTTGCTCGGTGTGGTGATGCCGGACGAGTCGTCGAAGTGCTCGGCCTGTCGGTGTCGCGGCTGGAGCTTCGCCCCGTCGCGGCCGGTCAGTGCGGCCTGTCCGCCGCCACCGCCGTCGGTGTAGGAGGCGGAGATCCCGCCGTAGATGTTGGCGTTCGGGTCGTGGCCGCCCTCCATGGCGGTCTTGATCGTGCCTTCGCAGCCGTGCTCGGTGGTGATGTCGTGGCCGTGGCTGTCGTGGCCCAGGGTGAACTTGACCTCGACCTTGTCGCAGTCGATGGTGCCGTCCTCCGGGTCGGTGACGGTCACCTTGAAGGGCACCTCGTCGCCGAACTCGAACGGCTGCCCGTCGGCCGGGGTCCCCAGCACGACGGTGGGAGCCGTGTTGCCGACGGTGACGTGCACGCTCGCCGAACCGGTCCGGCCCGTCGGGTCCTTGGCGGTCACGGTGGCGGTGTAGGTGCCGTTCTTCTTGTACGTGTACGTGGGGTCGGCGGCCGTGGACGTGCCGCCGTCGCCGAAGTCCCAGGCATAGGTCAGGGCGTCCCCGTCACCGTCGGCCGTGCCCGCGGAGGAGAACTTCACCTTGAGCGGTGCGACACCCGAGGTCTTGTTCGAGGATGCCTCGGCGATGGGCGAGCGTCCGCCGGTGGCGTTCTCGATGCGGTACAGCGCCGAGTGCTCGTCGCCTCCGAACCAGGAGAGACCGTAGTCCAGGACGTACAGCGCCCCGTCGGGGCCGAACGCCATGTCCATGATCTGGGTGCCGGTCCACGGGATGTCGTTGACGGACTGGACGGCACCGTCCGCGTCCTGCTCGATGCGCTTGATCCACTGCCGGCCGAACTCTCCGGCGAAGAAGTCGCCGTCGTACTCCTCGGGGAACTTCACCGGCGAGTCGAGGTCCGCGTCGTAGCGGTAGACGGGTCCGCCCATCGGGGATTCGGAGCCGGTGCCGAACTCGGGCACGGACCCACCGTCGTACGGGATCCAGGCGGCCTGCGCGGGCGGCAGGTCGACGAGGCCCGTGTTGTGTGCCGACTCGTTCTTCGGGGCGGCGCAGTCGAAGGCCGGGCCGGAGGTCTTGGTCGCGAAGTCGTAGTCGCGATAGGGGTCGTTGGCCCCGGTGCAGAACGGCCAGCCGAAGTTGCCGGCCTTCGTGACCCGCGCGAACTCCACCTGTCCGGACGGCCCGCGGTTGGGATCGGCCGCGCCGGCGTCCGGTCCGTAGTCACCGACGTACAGGATGCCGGTGGCCTTGTCGACGCTGAAGCGGAACGGGTTGCGGAAGCCCATCGCGTAGATCTCGGGGCGGGTCTTGTCCGTGCCGGGCTCGAAGAGGTTGCCCTCGGGCACGGTGTACGAGCCGTCGTCCGCGACCTTGATGCGCAGGACCTTGCCCCGCAGGTCGTTGGTGTTGCCGGAGGTGCGGCGGGCGTCGAACGCCGGGTTCCGGTCGGGGCGGTCGTCGATCGGGGTGAAGCCGTCGGAGGCGAAGGGGTTGGAGTCGTCGCCCGTCGAGAGGTAGAGGTTGCCCTGCGCGTCGAAGTCCATGTCTCCGCCGACGTGGCAGCAGATGCCCCGCGAGGCGGGGATGTCGAGGACCTTCTTCTCGCTGGCGTTGTCGAGGGTGCCGTCCTCGTTGAGCACGAAGCGGGAGAGGCGGTTCACACCGTCGAACTTCGCGAAGTCGGCGGCGGTGCCGTTCTCCGGGGCGTCGCCGGCGGGGGTGTCCAGCGGCGGTGCGTAGTACAGGTAGATCGCCCGGTTCTCCGCGAAGTCGGGGTCGATCCCGACGCCTTGGAGGCCCTCCTCGTCGTGCGAGTACACGGGGATGGTGCCGGATACCCGGGTGTTGCCCGAGCTGTCCGTGATCCGCAGCTCGCCGCTGCGCGAGGTGTGCAGCACACTGCGGTCGGGGAGCACCGCCAGTGACATGGGTTCGCCGGTCTCGGCCGCACCCTTGGCGAGAGTGACCTGCTGGAAGTCCTCGGCGGCGTCCTGAGCGGCCGGGGCCTTCGCGGGGTCGGCGGTGGCGGCCGGCGAGGAGCCCAGGGTGAGGGTGGCGGCTGCGAGCAGTCCGCCGGTGAAGAGGGCGAGTGATTTTCGGGCGCGGAGCCGTCTGCTGCTTCTGTGCACGTGCGTCCTCCGGAGTGTGCCGGTTGTTCGGGCGGGTGCGGTCTGCCGTTCCGCGCGGGGACTGCCGCGCTCGTCATCGGGGCTGTGGGGGGCTCCGGTGACGCGAGTCATGTCGTGTACACGTAGGGGACGGTAGCTGTGTTCGTCCTGAACGGAAAGCCCTTGCGCAGCGCCTGTGTTCGCCTTTTCCCCTTGGCAGGACAAAGCCGGATCGGGCCAGGCCGGGACGGCCCGGCGGCGCTGTGCGGGTGCCGCGGGCTGTGGCTGGTGGGGCCCGTCAAGGGTGGGCGGGTGCCCTCGATCGCCGGGGCGTGCCGAGCTTTCCCGGCGATCGAGGAGCGGAGTCCCGGATCTCTCAGTCGCCTCCCCCGAACGCCGCGTCGAACGACGCGCTCGGCGGGTCGAAGTCGAACCGCTTCAGTGAGGACAGCGCTTCCGGTGCCCCCGTGAGCCGGTCCATGCCGGCGTCCTCCCACTCCACCGAGACCGGTCCCTCGTACCCGATGGACCGCAGCATCCGGAAGACGTCCTCCCAGGGCACGTCGCCGTGCCCGGCCGAGACGAAGTCCCATCCGCGCCGCGGGTCGCCCCACGGCAGATGGGAGCCGAGCCGGCCGTTGCGGCCGTCGAGGCGCTTACGGGCCTCCTTGCAGTCCACGTGGTAGATCCGGTCCCGGAAGTCGTACAGGAAGCCGACCGGGTCGAGGTCCTGCCACACGAAGTGGCTCGGGTCGAAGTTCAGCCCGAACGCGGGGCGGTGGCCGACGGCCTCCAGGGCGCGGTGCGTGGTCCAGTAGTCGTACGCGATCTCGCTCGGGTGCACCTCGTGGGCGAAGCGCACCCCCTCGGCGTCGAAGACGTCCAGGATCGGGTTCCAACGCTCCGCGAAGTCCTCGTAGCCGCGTTCGATCATGTGCGGCGGGACCGGCGGGAACATGGCGACCAGGTGCCAGATCGAGGAGCCGGTGAAGCCGATGACGGTGTCGACCCCGAAGGCCGCCGCCGCGCGAGCGGTGTTCTTGATCTCCTCGGCGGCCCGCCTGCGTACGCCCTCGGGCTCCCCGTCACCCCAGATCCGGGCGGGCAGGATGCCCTGGTGGCGCTCGTCGATCGGACTGTCGCAGACGGCCTGGCCCACCAGGTGGTTGGAGACCGCCCAGCACTTGAGGCCGTATTTGTCGAGGAGCTGTCGCCGGCCGTCGATGTACCCGGGGTCGGACAGGGCCTTGTCGACCTCGAAGTGATCGCCCCAGCAGGCTAGTTCGAGTCCGTCGTAACCGAAGTCCCGGGCGAGCCGGCAGACCTCCTCCAGCGGCAGGTCGGCCCACTGGCCGGTGAAGAGAGTGAAGGGACGGGGCATGCGCGGAACCTCCTAGAAGGGGACCGGGGTGTGTACGGAGTTCTTGGCGGCGCTCTCCTCGACGGCGGCGAGCACCCGTTGCACCTGGAGTCCGTCGGCGAACGAGGGCACGGGGGCACGCCCTTCGACGATGGTGCGCACCACGTCACGGGCCTGGTGGACGAAGGTGTGCTCGTATCCCAGGCCGTGCCCCGGAGGCCACCACGCCTCCAGATAAGGGTGCTGGGGTTCGGTGACCAGGATCCGGCGGAAACCGGCGGTGGTGGCGGGCTCCGTGTGGTCGTGGAAGGAGAGTTCGTTGAGCCGTTCGAGGTCGAAGGCGAGCGAACCGAGTTCCCCGTTGATCTCCAGGCGCAGCGCGTTCTTGCGGCCCGCCGCCATCCTGGTGGCCTCGAAGGACGCGAGGGCTCCCGACGCGAGGCGCCCGGTGAACAAGGTCGCGTCGTCGACAGTGACCGCCCCCCGTGCGGCACTGTCTGCGGCACCCGAGAGCCCGGTCCCGGCTCCGGCGAGCACGGGCCTCTCACGTACGAAGGTCTCGCTCACCGCCGAGACCCCGACGATCGGCTCCCCGGTCAGGTACTGGGCGAGGTCGACGATGTGCGCCCCGAGGTCCCCGAGTGCTCCGGATCCGGCCCGTTCGCGGTCGAGTCGCCAGGTCAGCGGCGACTCGGGGTCGACGAGCCAGTCCTGGAGGTAGGTGGCCCTCACGTGCCGCAGAGTGCCCAGCCTGCCCTCCTCGATCATCGCGCGCGCATGGGTCAGGGCAGGCACCTTGCGGTAGTTGAAGCCCACGATCGCCACCTGGCCGCGGGCCGCCGCCCGCTCCGCGGCCTCCGCCATGGCTTCCGCCTCGGCGACCGTGTTGGCGAGCGGCTTCTCGCACAGCACGTGCTTGCCCGCCTCGAGTGCGGCGATGGCGATCTCCGCGTGACTGTCGCCGGGGGTGCATATGTCGACCAGTTGCACGTCGTCCCGTTCGATCAGGGCGCGCCAGTCGGTCTCCGCCGCGGCCCAGCCGTGCCGGGCGGCGGCGGCCTCGACGGCCGTACGGTCGCGTCCGCAGATCGCGGCCAGAGCCGGTCTCACCGGCAGGTCGAAGACGTGCCCCGCGGTACGCCAGCCCTGGGAGTGGGCGGCGCCCATGAACGCGTATCCGACCATGCCGACCCCGAGCGTCGCCGTGGGTGGCGGCGCCCCGGTCTCCTGCTCCGTCTCTTCCCTACGGGCCATGCGGGCTTCCTCCTCGTCGGTGGTTCGGTGGCGGCGGTGGTGCCGGATCAGCTGAAGCCCGTCGGCAGGTACTGGTCGATGTTCTCCTTCGTGACCACGGCCGAGTACAGGGTCAGCGAGGTCGGGATCTCCATCTCGGAGAGGCCCGAGATGCCCTTGCTCTGGCCCAGTGCCCGCGCCAGGTCGATCGCGGAGGCGGCCATCGTGGGCGGGTAGAGCACGGTGGCCTTCAGGACGCTGTTGTCGGCCTTGATGGCGTCCATCGCGGACTTCGCGCCCGCACCGCCGACCATGATGAACTCGTCGCGTCCGGCCTGCTGGATGGCCCGCAGCGCACCCACGCCCTGGTCGTCGTCGTGGTTCCACAGCGCGTCGAACTGCTTCTGCGCCTGGAGGAGCTGCGCCATCTTGGCCTGGCCCGACTCCACGGTGAAGTCGGCGGCCTGACGGGCCACCAGCTTGATGTTGGAGTAGTTCTTGAGGGCGTCGGCGAAGCCCTGGCTGCGCTGCTTGGTGAGTTCCAGGTTGTCGATGCCGGCGAGCTCGACGACCTTGGCGTTCGCCTTGTCCTTGAGCTGTTCGCCGATGTAGTGCCCGGCGTTGAGACCCATGCCGTAGTTGTCTCCGCCGACCCAGCAGCGGTAGGCCTGCGGCGAGGCGAAGACGCGGTCCAGGTTGACGACCGGGATGCCGGCCTTCATGGCCTCGAGACCGACCTGGGTGAGCGCCTTGCCGTCCGCGGGGAGGACGACGAGGACGTCGACCTTCTTGTTGATGAGGGTCTTGACCTGGCCGATCTGGGCGGCGGTGTCGTTGGAGCCCTCGGTGATCTCCAGGGTCACCTCCGAGTACTTCTCGGCCCGCGACTTGGCCTGCACGTTGATCGCGTTGAGCCAGCCGTGGTCGGCCTGGGGGCCGGCGAAGCCGATGGTGACCGGGGTGCCGGGCTTGTCGTCGGCGGCGGGCTGATTGCTCTGCGCGACCGCCTTCTCCTTGGGCTCGTTGCTGGTGCAGGCGGTGAGGAAGGCTCCCGCGGACACGGCCGCGGTGCCGAAGAGCAGTCCTCTGCGGCTGGTTTCTGGCATGGCTGTCAAACCCTTCATCCGGTGCGTTTCGTACGGAACAGCGGGTGGGTGATCAGTGCTCTGTCACAGGAGAGGTGCTCAGGTATCGGGTCCCGGTGAGATGCCCAGGTCTCGGTTCCGGGGACGTGCTCAGGTCTCGCCGCCGCGCAGTGTGCGGCGCTGGACGAGAACGGCGGCGACGATGATGGCGCCCTTGGCGATCTGCTGGACGTCGCTCTGCAGGTTGTTGAGCGCGAAGATGTTGGTGATCGTGGTGAAGACCAGCACCCCGAGCACGGAGCCGACGATGGTGCCCCGGCCACCGCTCAGGAGTGTGCCTCCGATGATCGCGGCGGCGATGGCGTCGAGTTCGTAGAGGTTGCCGTTGGTGTTCTGGCCCGATCCGGACAGGATGACCAGCATGAAGGCGGCGATGCCGCAGCAGAGTCCGGAGAGCAGGTAGAGGTAGAGCCGCTGGCGGCGTACGTCGATGCCGGCGAGCCGGGCCGCCTCCGCGTTGCCGCCGACGGCGACCGTACGGCGTCCGAACGTCGTCCGGTTCAGGATCAGCCAGCCGGCCACGGTCACCGCGGCGAAGACCAGGACCAGCGGCGGGATACCCAGGACGTAGCTGTCGGGCAGGCCGAGGTCCAGGACGGACTGGACGGTGACGATCTGGGTCTTGCCGTCGGTGATCTGCAGGGCGAGCCCGCGGGCCGAGGCGAGCATGGCGAGCGTCGCGATGAACGGGACCATTCGCCCGTAGGCGATGAGGACCCCGTTGACGAGCCCGGCCGCGAGGCCGACGATCACCGCGGTGAACAGGATGCCCGCGAAGCCGAAGTCCTGGGTGGCCAGGGTGGTCGCCCAGACGGAGGCCAGGGCGACCATCGCACCCACCGACAGGTCGATACCACCGCTGATGATCACGAAGGTGACACCGACGGTGACGACCCCGATGACGGAGGACTGCGTCAGGATGAGCTGCAGGTTCCCGGTGTCCAGGAACGCGTCGGGTTCGGTCAGACCGCCGACGGCTATCAGGACGGCGAGGACACCGAGCAGCGACAGGTTGCGGACATCGACTCGCAGGCCGAGTGCGCGCAGGCCGCCGCCCGGCTTCGAGGGAGGCGCGGGCGCGGGGCCGGTCACGGTCCCCTTCTCCGGCCCGTGGTGCTGCGCCGACGGTGCGGGCTGTGTCATGACGTCGGACTCCCTTCCATGACGAGGTCGAGGACACGGTGCTCGTCGAGCTCCCTGGCATCGGCCGTGTGCACGACACGGCCCTCCCGGAGCACCAGCACCCGGTCGGCGAGGCCCAGGACTTCGGGCACTTCGCTGGAGACGAGCAGAACGGCGAGGCCTTCGTCGGCCAGCCGGCGGATCACGGCGTAGAGCTCGGCGCGGGCGCCGACGTCGACGCCGCGGGTCGGTTCGTCGAGCAGCAGGACCCGGCAGCCGCGCAGCAGCCAGCGGGCCAGGACCGCCTTCTGCTGGTTGCCGCCGGAGAGTGTGCGGACAGCGGCCTCCGGGTTGTCGGGCCGCAGGGAGAGTTCGCGGGTGGCGGCCCTGGCGGCCTCCCGCTCGGTTCCCCGGTCGAGCCATCCCGCGCGGGCGAAGCGGGAGAGGGAGGAGACCGAGACGTTCCGGGTGACCGATTCCGTCAGCAGCAGGGCCTGTGCCTTGCGTTCCTCGGGGGCCAGGCCGATCCCGGCGGCCACGGCGGCGCGGACGCTGCCGGCGCGCAGCGGTTTCCCGTCGACGAGTACGCGGCCCGCCGTCGGCTTTCGGGCACCGTAGACGGTCTCCAGGATCTCGGAGCGTCCGGAGCCGACGAGCCCGGCCAGGCCGACGATCTCACCGGGCCGCAGCTCCAGGTCGACGGGCTCGAACTCGCCCTTGCGGGACAGCCCTTCGACCCTCAGCACCGGGTCCGCCGTGTCCCGGGCTCCGGGGCCGGGCCGCTCGGGAAAGACGTACTCGACGTTACGCCCGGTCATCATGGCAACGATGTCGCGTGTGGGTGTGGACTTGGCGGGGAGCCCCACCGCGACGGCCCTGCCGTCCTTGAGCACGGTCACCCGGTCACCGATCCGGCGGATCTCCTCGAGCCGGTGCGAGATGTAGACGACGGCCACGCCCTCGGCGGTGAGCCCGTCGACGATGCGGAAGAGGTTGTCGACCTCGTCGGGGTCGAGTGCCGCGGACGGCTCGTCCATCACGATGAGCCGTACGTCGTGGGAGAGGGCCCGCGCCATGGAGACGATCTGCTGGTGGGCGGCGGAGAGGTCGCCGACAAGGCGGGCCGGGTCGATCTCCGGGTGCCCGAGGCGCCCCAGGAGCGCTGCGGCCCGGGTGCGCGCCTCGCGGGTGCGGACGACGAAGCCCGCACTGGTCGGCTCGTGTCCGAGGAAGACGTTCTCGGCGACCGACAGGCCCTCCACCAGGTCGAGTTCCTGGTAGATGGTGGCGATTCCCAGCCGCATCGCGGTGATCGGCGACGACAGCTGGACGGCGTCGCCGCACCAGGTGATGGCGCCGCCGTCGGGCTGGTGGGCCCCGGCGAGCACCTTGATGAGTGTGGACTTTCCGGCGCCGTTCTGGCCGAGGAGACAGTGGACCTCACCGGCCAGCACCTCCAGGTCCACGCCGTCCAGGGCGCGCACACCGGGGAACGACTTGGTGATGCCGGACATCGTGAGCAGGGGTGGTTCTGGTGCCATGACGAATCCCCTCGGCGAACGAGGTCTCCCCTGCCCGGCCGAAGCCGGGAGCGCGGGGAAGCCGGTGAGCGGGCAGGGCGCAGTGCCGGCGGTGCCGTACTGCTGACGGAACTGCTGGGCGGTTCTGCTGTGCTCGTACTGGGCGGTTCTGATGTGCTCGTACCGGGCGGTTCTGATGTGCTCGTACCGGGCGGAGCTCGGGACGGGCTGGTTACGGAGGTGCCTGTGGAACGCGTGCGCACCGGCCCTTGCGTCAGGCCGGCGAGAACAGGTGGTCGCTGATGAGCCTGGCCGCACCGGTCACCCCGGCGACGGGCCCCAGCTCACCGAGGACGATGGGGAGGTTGCCCGTGGCCAGCGGCAGGGACTGCCGGTAGACCTGGGTACGGACACTGGCCAGGAGGTTGTGGCCGAGGCCGGTGACCCCGCCGCCGATCACGACGAGGCCGGGATTGAAGAAACTGACGAGTCCGGCGATGACCTGACCGACCCGGTTCCCTCCCTCGCGGATCAGGTCCAGTGCCGTGGGGTCGCCGGCCGCGGCCGCGGCGGCCACGTCGACGGCCGAGAGCTTCCCGGTCGTGTCCAGGCGGGCCGCCAGTTCCGAGGACCGGCCTGCGCGGGCTGCGTCCTCGGCGTCGCGGGCGAGCGCCGCACCGCTGAAGTGCGCCTCCAGGCAGCCCCGGTTGCCACAGGCACAGGCGCGCCCGTCCGGCTCCACCTGGATGTGACCGATGTCGCCGGCGCTGCCCGTCGTACCGCGGTAGACCTCTCCGCCCACCACGATGCCGCAGCCGATGCCCGTACCGATCTTGACGCAGAGGAAGTCCCCCACGGAGCGGGCGACACCGGCGTGCTGCTCGCCCAGGGCCATGAGGTTCACGTCGTTGTCGACCATGACGGGGCATCCCAGTTCCTGGCTGAGCGCCTCGCGGACCGGGAAGCCGTCCCATCCCGGCATGATCGGCGGCGCGACCGGGACACCTTCGGGGAAGCGGACCGGTCCGGGTACGCCGATGCCGGCGCCGTCGAAGCCTTCGGCGAGCCCGGACGCCCGGAGTTTGGCCGCCATCGCCAGCACCTGCTCGAAGACGGCGACGGGGCCTTCCCGTACGTCCATCGGATGGTTGAGGTGGCCAAGAACCTCCAACTCGGCGTTGGTGACGGCGACATCGACCGACGTGGCACCGATGTCGACGCCGAGGAAGCGGAGTCCGGGGGCGAGGCGGATGTTGTGGGAGCGGCGGCCGCCGCGTGACGCGGCGAGTCCGTCTGCCACGACGAGTCCGGTCTCCAGGAGCCGGTCCACCTCGACCGCCAGCTTGGACCGTGAGAGGTCGACCTGATCGCCGAGCTGCGCACGGGAGTTGGGCCCCCCGTCGCGCAACAGCCGGAGGAGCCGCGCCTGGTGCGTGTTCGCGGGTCGTGCCGTCATGCGTCTCACGCGTCCCTCCCCGCCACGTCGGCTGGTCCGTCGGGCTTTCGAGGGAACGTAGCAGCGGTTTACCCGAGGGGGAAGAAGTTGCGCATGAATCCGCCCCAACTTTCTCCACACTCAGGACAAAGGTCGCTCCGTGGTGGCCGGAACCCGGCATTTCGGTACGGCTGGCCGCGCTCGGCCGGGAGAGGGACGCCCTGGAGGAGGCGAGGACTCACGTGGCGGAGCGCGAGTGCACGCTGACGGCGTAGCCGCCGCCGCGCTCATAGCGATCGCCGCTCCAGGTGGCGTAGCGCTGCCGCAGAGTCAGTCCGGCCTGCGCACACCAGTGGTCGAATTCCGTGAGGGTCAGAGGCGGTTCCGGCAACGGGAGGTGTGCTGCGTCCAGCCCCATACCCGTGACCAGCAGGCCGCCTGTACGCAGCACGGTGGCCAGCTGCCGGACGACAAGCGATTCGGTGCCGGGGGCCAGCAGGGGGATGACGTTTCCGGCGGCGAGCACCAGATCGAAGCCCCCGTCCAGGCCGAGGGTGTCCAGACGGGCCAGGTCGCCGAGGAGCCATTCCTGCGCGGGGGCCTCTCGCCGGGCTACGGCGAGCATTGAGGAGTCGACGTCCACGCCGGTGCAGGAGTGGCCCAGTGCCGCGAGCCGGATCGCGATCCGGCCGGTGCCGCAGCCGGCGTCGAGCACGCGGGCGGCCGGCTTCAGGAGCGCGGCACAGAAAGCGGCCTCGCCGTGGATGTCGTGCCCTGATTCGGCGAGTTCCGTGAAACGCCGCGCGTACTCGTCTCCCGCTTGTCCGCCGGTCAGTTCCGCCCAGCGGTCGGGTTGCCCAGTCATGTTCAGCGTGCCTTCCGGTTCTGATACGAAGCCGATGATCAGCCCTTGTCGCGCTGGTGGTACGTCCGTCGCGTGTGCTCGGTGTGCGCCCGCATGACCTCGGTCGCCCGCCGCTCGTCCCTGGAGGCGATCGCCTCGATCAGCTCACGGTGCTCGATCCACGACTGGGTTCCGCGCTGACGGGCCACCGGTGTGTAGTACCAGCGGACCCGCCGGTCCACCTGGCCGGCCAGTTCGGACAGCACGACGTTACCGGCGAGCTCCATCACCTTGGCGTGGAAGGCGGCATTCGTGGCGACGGCGAGGTCGACGTCGTCCGCGGCAACGGCCTGCTCCCCCTGGGAGCACAGCTCCTCCAGGGCCTCGATGCCCGGCCGCCCGGAGTTGGCGGCGGCCAGCCGGGCGGCCTCGGCCTCCAGCAGGGTGCGGACCGAGAGCAGTTGGTCGGCCTCGTCCTCGGTGGGTTCGTGGACGAACGCACCCTGAGCGGGGCGCAGATCGACCCAACCCTCGGTGTTCAGTCGCTGGAGCGCCTCGCGCACCGGCTGCCGCGACACCCCGAGATGCCCCGCCAGTTCGCTCTCGACCAGGTGCTGGCCGGGGCGGAGGGCGCGCGTGGTGATCAGCTCGAGGAGCGCCTCGTAGACACGCTCGCGCAACGGCCCCGGCCGCTCCAGCTTCGGCACCGTTCCATGCGGCAGTCCTGCGGACAACATCGCGGTCCCCCTCCGGGCCGGGCCATTGCTTATCGTCTACAGTCTACCGAGCACAATGCCACGTCGGGGGCCTCAAGGGCAGCGGATCACCTGACCCGCGTACGAAAGATTCCCGCCGAAGCCGAAGAGCAGGGCCGGAGCACCGCTCTCGACCTCCCCCCGCTCCACCAGCTTGGACAGAGCCATGGGGATCGACGCTGCCGAGGTGTTGCCGGAGTCCACCACGTCCCGGGCGATGACCGCGTTGACCGCGCCGATCTTCCGGGCGACGGGCTCGATGATCCGCAGGTTGGCCTGGTGCAGCACCACGGCGGCGAGGTCCTCGGGGGTGACACCGGCCCGCTCGCACACCTTGCGGGCGATCGGGGGCAGTTGCGTGGTGGCCCACCGGTAGACGGCCTGCCCCTCCTGCGCGAACCGCGGGGGCGTGCCCTCGATCCGTACCGCGTTGCCCATGTCCGGCACCGAGCCCCAGAGGACGGGGCCGATACCGGGCCCGTCGGCCCCGTCCGGCTCGGCGGTGACGACCGCGGCCCCCGCCGCGTCGCCCATCAGGACGCAGGTGGAACGGTCCGTCCAGTCGACGATGTCGCCCATCTTGTCGGCACCGATGACGAGGGCCCGGGTGGCGGCACCCGCCCTGATGGCGTGGTCGGCGGTGGCGAGCGCGTGGGTGAATCCCGAGCAGACCACGTTGATGTCCATCACGGCCGGCGAGCCCATGCCCAGGCGTGCGGCGACCCGGGCGGACATGCTCGGCGAGCGGTCGATGGCCGTGGAGGTGGCGACGAGAACCAGGTCGATGTCCGACGCCTGCAGTCCGGCCGAGGCGAGGGCCTTGGCCGCCGCGTGTGCGGCCAGCTCGTCCACGGGTTCGTCGGGACCGCCCACGTGCCGGGTCCTGATACCGACCCGGCTGGTGATCCACTCGTCACTGGTGTCGACCATGGCCGCCAGGTCGTGGTTGGTGAGGACCTTGGCAGGCTGGTAGTGGCCGAGCGCCACGACACGTGAGCCGGTCATGTACGGGTTCCCCTCGCTACGTTTGGCAGGAACTATCCAGTCTTGGTTGCTACCGGCCGGTACAAGGGCACCTAACCCCACAGGAATCCGGGCCCGAGGTTGGAGCGTCTCGAACGGCTTCCCGGGAACTTTCGCGGACGATCCGGCGGTCACCCCGGAACCGCACCGGACAAGGCACCCGCTGTCACGAGTATTGACCCCCTCTGAAGGCATACTGTAGACAATATTCTGTCGACTTGACACCCTCGCTCGGTCCTCTCACGTCCTCTCACCGAACGGAGAGCCCCGTGAAAGTCGCAGTTGTCGGCGCCGGAGCCATCGGCGCCTATGTCGGGGCCGCGCTCCACCGCGCAGGCGCCGAGGTCCACCTCATCGCCCGGGGCGCCCATCTGGCGGCCATGCGCCGTGACGGTGTGCGCGTACTCAGTCCGCGCGGTGACTTCACCGCACGGCCCGCAGCCACCGACGACCCGTCGGACGTCGGGCCCGTCGACTACGTGTTCCTCGGCCTCAAGGCCAACTCCTACGCGGCATCAGGGCCACTGGTCCATCCACTGATGCACGGGCGCACCGCGGTGATCGCCGCCCAGAACGGCATCCCCTGGTGGTACTTCCACGGGCTGGAAGGCCCGTACACCGGCCGCCGGCTCGACAGCGTCGACCCGGCGGGCTCGGTGAGCGCCGCACTGCCCCCCGAACGCGCCATCGGGTGCGTGGTCTACGCCGCCACCGAGATCCAGGCACCGGGCGTCGTACGCCATCTCGAAGGCACCCGGTTCTCCATCGGTGAGCCCGACCGGTCGCTGTCCGGACGCTGTACGGACTTCAGTGAGGCCATGGTCGCGGGCGGGCTCAAGTGCCCCGTGGAATCCGATCTGCGCAACGACATCTGGATCAAACTGCTCGGCAACATCTCCTTCAACCCGATCAGCGCGCTGGCCCGCGCCACCATGGGCCAGATCTGCCGCCATCCGGACACCCGCGCGCTCGTGGAGTCGATGATGCGCGAGACCCTCGAAGTGGCGGCGGCCGTCGGCTGCCGTCCGGAGATCTCCGTGGAGCGGCGCATCGCGGGCGCGGAGCGCGTCGGCGATCACAGGACATCCACCCTCCAGGACCTGGAGAAGGGCAAACCCCTCGAACTCGACGTGCTGCTCGCGGCCGTCGTCGAACTGGCCGAACTGGCCGGGACGCCCGTACCGACGCTGCGCGCCGTGCACGCGCTCGCCGATCTCCTCGCCACCACGTCATCGGCACCGGCACCGGCACCGGCACCGGCAGGGAGCGCAGCATGAAGACCGAACGCACCGGCGGCAGGAACCGCAAGGGCCGGCAGCCGAAGACGTACGAGCGCCTCACCCATCCGCTCGTGCGCGGGGAGGACGGCGTGCTGCGCCGGGCGAGCTGGGACGAGGCACTGGCCCGGGCCGCCGCGGGGTTCCGGCGGACCCGCGAGGCGCACGGCCCCGATGCCTTCGCGATGCTGTCCTGCGCCCGGGCCACCAACGAGATGAACTACGTGGCCCAGAAGTTCACCCGGGTCGTCATGGGCACCAACAACGTCGACTCCTGCAACCGCACCTGCCACGCCCCGAGCGTCGCCGGGCTCTCAGCCGCCTTCGGTTCCGGTGGTGGCACCTCCTCGTACGAGGAGGTCGAGCACACGGACCTGATCGTGATGTGGGGCTCCAACGCCCGTCTCGCGCACCCGATCTTCTTCCACCACGTACTGAGGGGCATCCGCAACGGGGCCCGTATGCACGCCGTCGACCCCCGCCGCACCTCGACCGCCGAATGGGCGGAGAGCTGGCTCGGCCTCAACGTCGGCACCGACATCCCGCTCGCGCACGCCGTCGGCCGCGAGATCATCCACGCCGGGCTCGTCAACCGCGCCTTCGTGGACCGCGCGACCAGCGGGTACGAGGAGTACGCGGCGCTCGTCGAGCCCTGGACCCCGACCGCAGCCGAGAAGGTCACCGGTGTGCCGGCCCAGGCGATCAGGGACCTCGCCCACGCGTACGCCACGGCCGAACGGGCGCAGCTCTGCTGGACCCTGGGCATCACCGAACACCACAACGGCACCGACAACGTCCGCGCGTTGATCAATCTCTGCCTGCTCACCGGCCATGTCGGGCGGTACGGCTCCGGGGTCCAGCCCCTGCGCGGACAGAACAACGTGCAGGGCGGCGGTGACATGGGCGCCATCCCCAACAAGCTGCCCGGCTTCCAGGACATCCTCGACCCGCCCGTCAGGCAGAAGTTCGAGCGGTCCTGGGACACCGTCATCCAGCCGCGCTACGGCAAGACCCTGACCCAGATGTTCGAGGCCATGGAGACCGGCGAACTTCGCGCGGTGTACTGCATCGGGGAGAATCCCGCGCAGTCCGAGGCCGACAGCGATCAGGCGGTACGCAGGCTCGAGTCCCTCGACCACCTGGTGGTGCAGGACATCTTCCTGACCAGGACCGCCCAGTTGGCGGACGTCGTGCTGCCCGCCACCGCCGCCTGGGCGGAGACCGACGGTACGACGACCAACAGCGAGCGCCGTGTACAGCGGGTCCGTGCCGCGCTCACCCCGCCGGGCGAGGCCCGCGAGGACATCGACATCATTTGCGCGATGGCCGGACTGCTGGGCCACGACTGGAAGTTCGATGACGCCGAGACCGTCTGGAACGAGCTGCGCTCCCTGTCCCCCGACCACTTCGGGATGACGTACGAACGGCTCGCGGAGCACCAGGGGCTGCAATGGCCCTGCCCCGACACGGAGAAGCTGCCGTCCAGTTTCCTGCACGCCCGGCTCTGGGAGACCGATCCGGCGCGGCGCGGCCCGGCGGCCCCCTTCGGCCTGGTGCAGCACGACCCGCCGGTCGACCTCACCGACGAGTCCTACCCGCTTCGTCTCACCACGGGGCGACGACTGGACTCGTACAACACCGGTGTACAGAGCGGGAGTTACGCATCGCCTCTGCGCCGTGGCGAGTACATCGAGCTCTGCCCGGAGGACGCGGAATCCTACGGGGTCGCGGTGGGCGAGGAGGTCCGTGTGTCGTCCCGGCGGGGCAGTGTCACCGCGCCCGTCTGGATCGATCCCGGGCTGCGGCCGGGGCTGGCCTTCATGACGATGCACTTCCCGGACGAGGTCGACACCAACCAGCTGACCATCGAGGCGAACTGCCCGATCGCCGGCACCGCAGAGTTCAAAGCCTCCGCCGTACGGATAGAGAAGCTGGTGCCCGCATGGACCTGAGGTATACGGACGCCGTCCCCACCGATGCCGAACGAGAGGCGGTGGACGCCCTGTTGGGCCCCCCGCCGTCCGGCTGGGAGGGCGCGGCGGAGCGCACGGACGAGGACCTGCGCTGGGCGAAGGGCGGGGCTGCGGCGGCCAAGGACCGCCGCGACCAGTTGCTGCCCGCGCTGCACGCGGTGAACGACCGCGTGGGCTGGATCAGCGAAGGCGCGCTGGACTACATCTGCCGGCGGCTGACGGTCGCCCCCGCAGAGGCGTACGGCGTCGCGACCTTCTACGCCATGTTCTCGGTGCGGCCCCGCCCGGCGAAGGTGCTCCACGTCTGCACGGACCTGGCCTGCGCGGCCCGCGGGTCAGCGGCCCTGTGCGCGGACCTCACCGAGCGCCTGGGTGCCGCGGGCACCCCGGCCGAGGGCGCCGTCTGGCAGGAGAGCCCATGCCTGGGCCTGTGCGAGCGGGCCCCGGCGGCACTCCTCCTCCAGGCCGGGCGGGACCCGGCGCAGCCGGGCCCGGACAGCTCCCGCCACGCCGCGGTCGTCGCCCCCGCCGACGCACCCGCGCTCGTCGCCACGGCCCGGTCACCCCGGGACACCCCGGAGGAACCCCCGGCCCCGGCAGCCGTTCCCCAGGCCGGCGACCCCGGCCTCGTGCTGCTCCGACGCGTCGGCACGGTCGATCCCGCCTCCCTCGACGACTACCGCTCCAACGGCGGCTACACGGCACTGCGCCGCGCCTTCGCTCTCGGCCCGGCGGGGGTGATCCGCGAGGTGCTGGACGCGGGACTCGTCGGCCGGGGCGGCGCCGCCTTCCCCACCGGCCGCAAGTGGCAGGCCACCGCCCAGCAGGCCGACGGCCCGCACTACCTGGTCTGCAACGCGGACGAGAGCGAGCCGGGCACCTTCAAGGACCGGGTGCTGATGGAGGGTGATCCGTACGCCCTGGTCGAGGCGATGACGATCGCCGGGTACGCGATCGGCGCGCACCGGGGCTACATCTACCTGCGCGGCGAGTACCCCCGGGCGTACGCGCGCCTCGCCCACGCCTTGACGAGCGCCCGCACCCGCGGGCTGCTCGGGCCCGACGTACTCGGGCAGGGCTACGCCTTCGACATCGAGATCCGGCGCGGCGCGGGTGCCTACATCTGCGGCGAGGAGACCGCCATCTTCAACTCGATCGAGGGGCAGCGCGGCGAGCCGCGCTCCAAACCTCCCTTTCCGGTGGAGAAGGGCCTCTTCGGCAAACCGACCGCCGTCAACAACGTCGAGACGCTCGTGAACGTGCTGCCGATCCTGGAGCACGGGGCCGCCGCCTACGCCGCGACGGGCACGGAGACCTCCACCGGTACCAAGCTGTTCTGCGTCTCCGGGCAGGTGGACCGACCCGGCGTCTACGAGCTGCCGTTCGGTGCGGGTCTGCGGGAACTGCTCGACCTCGCGGGGCCGCCCGAGCGGCTGCGGGCCGTGCTCCTCGGCGGGGCCGCGGGCGGCTTCGTACGTCCTGACGAGCTGGACGTCCCGCTCACCTTCGAGGGCACCCGTGCCGCCGGGACGACGCTCGGCTCGGGAGTGGTCCTGGTGCTGGACGACTCGGTGGAGCTCCCGCGTGTGCTGCTGCGCATCGCGGAGTTCTTCCGCGACGAGTCGTGCGGCCAGTGTGTGCCCTGCCGGGTGGGCACGGTCCGCCAGGAGGAGGCCCTGCACCGGATCGTGGACCGTACGGGCGACGCGGCCGCCCAGGACATCGCGCTCATGAGAGAGGTGGGGCAGGCCATGCGGGACGCCTCGATCTGCGGCCTGGGCCAGACCGCGTGGAATGCCGTGGAGTCCGCCATCGACCGTCTGGGGGTCTACAAGTGACCGCTGTGCCGCTGCAACCGCCCCGCCGGCTCGTCTCGTTCACGCTCGACGGCGAGGAGACCCGGGTACCGGAGGACTCGACGGTCCTGGACGCCTGCCGTACGGCGGGCAAGGACATCCCGACCCTGTGCCAGGGGGACACGCTCACGCCGAAGAACGCCTGCAGGGTGTGCGTGGTCGAGGTGGAGGGCTCCCGCACACTCGCCCCAGCCTGCTCCCGTCGCGCCGAGCCGGGCATGACCGTACGCACGGACACCGAGCGCGCCCGGCACAGCCGGAAGGTGGTCCTGGAGCTGCTGGCCTCGTCGACCGACCTGTCGACGACACCCCGGGCGGCCGAGTGGATCAAGGAGTACGAGGCGAAGCCCGACCGTTTCGGCGCGGAAGCCGCCCGGGTCGACGAACAGCCGAAGATCGACAACGACCTGTACGTCCGCGACTACGACAAATGCATCCTCTGCTACAAGTGCGTCGACGCCTGCGGGGAGCAGTGGCAGAACACGTTCGCCATCGCCGTCTCGGGACGCGGTTTCGACGCCCGTATCTCCACCGAGCACGATGCCGCGCTTCCGGACTCGGCCTGTGTCTTCTGCGGGAACTGCATCGAGGTGTGCCCGACCGGTGCGCTTTCGTTCAGCACAGAATTCGGCATGCGGGCGGCAGGAACGTGGGACGAGCCCGCGCAGACGCGGACGACGACCGTCTGCGCCTACTGCGGTGTGGGCTGCAACGTGACCCTCCACGTGCAGGACAACGAGATCGTCAAGGTCACCTCGCCGCATGACAACCCCGTGACCCATGGCAACCTCTGTATCAAGGGCCGTTTCGGCTTCCAACACGTACAGAATCGGGACTGAGGGTTATGGGACGGGTCACCGAGCGCCGCCGCACCATCCGTATCCGGGACGGAGCGGTCACGACCCGCCCCGACACCCTCGTCGCCGAGGAACCCCTGGAGATCCGGCTGAACGGCAAGCCGCTGGCCATCACGATGCGGACTCCCGGCGACGACTTCGCTCTCGCGGCGGGCTTCCTGGTGAGCGAGGGCGTGATCGGCGAGGGCTCCGAGGTCCGGTCGATCGTGTACTGCGCCGGGGCGACGGCCGACGGTGTGAACACGTACAACGTGGTGGACGTGAAGCTCGCCGCGGGCGTCGTGGTCCCCGACATCACGCTGGAACGCAACGTGTACACCACGTCGTCCTGCGGACTGTGCGGCAAGGCGAGCCTCGACGCGGTCCGCACCACGACCCGCCACCCCGTCGCCGACACTCCCCCGGTCCGTGTGACACCCGCACTGCTCGCCGCCCTCCCCGACCGGCTGCGCGACGCGCAGCGGGTGTTCGACCGGACCGGGGGCCTGCACGCCGCGGCGCTGTTCTCGCCGGAGGGCGAGATGCTCGACGTCCGCGAGGACGTCGGCCGGCACAACGCGGTCGACAAGCTCGTGGGACGGGCGCTCACGGACGACCGGCTGCCGCTGTCGCAGTCGATCCTGCTGGTGTCGGGTCGCGCCTCGTTCGAGCTGGCGCAGAAGGCGGTGATGGCCGGGATCCCGATGCTCGCGGCGGTCTCGGCACCGTCGTCGCTGGCCGTGGACCTCGCGGCCGAGAGCGGACTGACCCTCGTCGGCTTTTTGCGGGGGCAGTCCATGAACGTGTACGCGGGTGACCACCGCATCGCCCTGGAGGCGACGGTGGGCCAGGGCTGAGCCGGCCCGCCCGCTGCACGGGGCAGGGGTCCGGCCGGCGGGGAGCGCCCCCTGCGTCGGCCGGGCCCTCTGCTGCTCGGCGCGTGTCAGGCGCCCATGGCACCTTCCTTGACGGCGGACACGAACGACGACCAGCCGTCCGCCGCGAAGGTGAGGGCGGGGGCGTGCGGGTTCTTGCTGTCACGGACGGGGACGACAGAGGCGAAGTCGTCGGAGACCTCGACGCATTCGCCACCGTCCGAGTTGCTGTAGGAACTCTTGCGCCAGGTAACCGCGTTCAGGTCGAGGGATCGCACCGTACTTCCTCCAACAGGCTCAATACGAACTTCCGCGACTCGGCAGGGGACAGCGCCAGGTCACGCACCGCATCGTAGGCACGCTGAAGCCGGTCCACCGGCTGGTTCGCCTCGATGAGGTCGCCCCTGTAGGCGTTCTCCGTGTACGCGACGGTACGCCCATCCGGAAGCCGCAGGAACATCAGCGCCGTACTGTCCAAGCCGTACGGCCCCGCGCTGAACGGAAGTACGTGAAGCGTCACGTTCTCCCGGGCACCGAGCTCCCCCAGGTACTCCAACTGTCGTCGCCACTCGGCAACATCCCGCAACGGCGTCCGGAGCACCGCCTCCGAGACAATGGTGCGGAACGGTGGCGAGTCTTCCCCCACCAGTAGTTCCCGCCGCCCCATCCGCGCTTCGACCTGCTGCTCCAACGCCTCGCCCTTGCTGCCACCCGCCGCCAGAATCTCCCGCGCGTACCCCGGTGTCTGCAACAGCCCCGGCAGCACGCTCACCGCGAAGTGCCACAGGCTCGTCGCCTCCGCCTCCAGCGCCATGTACCGCTGGTACCGCTCCTTGAACTGTGACCGGTCGCTGATCGCCAGCTCCCACATGGCCAGCAGCAGACCCGGTGTCCCGTAGTACTGGTCCAGCGCCTGCACGACCTCCGGGCCGCCGACCGTCTCGCCCTTCTCCATCTTCCCGAACAGCGACCAGTCCCAGCCCATCCGTTCGCCAAGCTGGCGAAGACTGTCGCCGCGCTCGGTACGCAGATGCCGGAGCTCTTCCGCGAACCGTGCACGTGGTTCCCTGCTGCGGCCCGTAACCGCTCGCCTCGTCGGCATCGTGTCCTCCGTGGAACGTGTGGAACGTGCGGGACCTGCCGGAGAGGCACACCCCGCGCTCGGTGTGTCACAGCCCTGACCGGGCCATTCTCGTAATCAGCCCTCACGCAAAGTAGTTCGCGGAGGTGTGGCAGGCAGAGAGATCCGCGAAAGAACAACCGAAGGAAGACTCCATGACACCGCCGCATCAGAAGCCGCCCCTCCCCCGCAGGACACCCCGGGCAGGACACCCGGCAGCGGCCAAGATCCAGGAAGCCGTGGCCGCGCGCGACGACCTCGCCGCCGCACTGAGCGGCGCCGGCATCCAGCTGCCGGTGATGGATGTGCGCACCCCTTGGCCGGACACGGACGGCGACGACACCGCACGGCCGGACCGTTACGCCCTCGTTCACCTGGGCGTCTGCTCCGCCCCCGTGGCGCACGCCCTCGCGGCAGTGATCAGGAAGGGCGCGGCCAGGTGACGGATGACGGCGCCTTCTGCGTCGGGACGGCCGTGCACGACGGCGACAGCGGCCGGGTGGGCCTGGTGATGGGCCACGAAGGCCCATACATCCAGCTCCGCCCGCTCGACGGTGGCCGTGAATGGGACGCGGACCCGTGCCGACTCCGGCCGCTCGGCCCCGCCGAGTTGCTGAGCGCCCGCGTCGCCGAGGCCAACTCCCGCAGCCGCACCGGCCTCGGTCTCGCCGACATACGAGGTGCCCCGCACCCCGACCCGGCGGAGGACGGCGCACGGTGACCGCACCGCCTGCGCCACGGAGCCCCCGCAGCCGCTCCGGGCTGCACGCGAACTGCGACCCCTGTCCATCTGCTCTGCTCCAAGCCCCCCAGCGCCAGCCGCATCTCCGTGCTCGGATCGAGGCTGTTGTGGCACTCGGCGATTGCTTCCGATGCCGACAGACATGGCTCCGGCACATAGCCCGGATAGTTGGCCGCACATGGTTCCGGCGCCTTGGCGAGGACATCGACGAACGAAGCGACGGGCCCCTCCGCCGAAGGCACCCCGGGACGAAAACGCGGCCAGGATCACCAGGGCGGGCCATACCCTGTCGGCGCCTGTCCTCGCACCGGCCTGCTCATCACCCGACAGCTGGACCGTCAGGCCGGAATGCCGCGGTCTCACTGCTCCCGTAATCCTCAGGGCTTGATCCCTGCGCAGCGATCGGATCGCGGGGTCTCAGCCCTACGGCTGCGACGGCTTGGGCAACGTGAGGATTTCGGCTCCGTCCTCGGTGATGGCGATCGTGTGCTCGGTGTGTGCCGTCCGGCAGCCCGTCGCGCTCCGGAGCGTCCACCCGTCGGCGTCGGTGACGAGTACGGCGGTGTCCGCCATGACCCACGGCTCCAGCGCGAGCAACAGCCCCGGGCGCAGTTTGTATCCGCGGCCGGGCCGGCCGGTGTTCGCGACGTGCGGGTCCTGGTGCATCGTCGACCCGATGCCGTGTCCTCCGAACTCGGTGTTGATCTCGTATCCGTCCTGGCTGAGGACCGTGCCGATGGCGTGGGAGAGGTCGCCGATACGAGCGCCGGGCCCGGCGGCGGCGATCCCCGCAGCCAACGCCCGTTCCGTGGTCCTGATCATCGCGACGCTCTCCGCGGGCTGCGCCTTGCCCACGACGAAGCTGATGGCGGCGTCCGCGGCGACTCCGCGCTTGGAGACGGCGAGGTCGAGTGTGAGCAGATCACCGTCGGCGAGCGTGTAGTCGTGGGGCCGCCCGTGGAGCACGGCATCGTTGACGGCCGTGCAGATGTAGTGGCCGAACGGTCCGCGCCCGAAGGACGGCGCGTAGTCGACGTAGCAGGACAGCGCTCCCGCCTCGGCGATCATGGCCTTGGCCCACCGGTCGATGTCCAGGAGGTTCGTGCCGACCGCGCTACGGTCCTTCAGCGTCTGCAGGATGTCCGCGACCACGGCGCCGGTGTCTTTCGCACGGGCCAGCAGGGCGGGGTTCAGGATCTCGATCATGTGCCACTTTTCCTCACGGAACCAACAACTATACCGGTCAAACTATACCGGTACTAGAATCGGGTCCATGGTCAGACTGCCGCTCACCCCCGCAGAGGTCGCACGTGGCGAGCGCCTCGGCGCCCTCCTCCGCCGAGCCCGGGGAGAACGCTCGATGCTCGAGATCGCGCTCGACGCACGTGTCTCCCCCGAGACACTCAGGAAGATCGAGTCGGGCCGCGTGGCCACCCCCGCGTTCCCGACCATCGCGGCGATCGCCGATGTCCTCGGCCTCTCCCTCGACGCGGTGTGGGCCGAGAT
Source organism: Streptomyces sp. NPDC005752 (assembly GCF_040630715.1). Taxonomy (NCBI): domain Bacteria; kingdom Bacillati; phylum Actinomycetota; class Actinomycetes; order Kitasatosporales; family Streptomycetaceae; genus Streptomyces; species Streptomyces sp. NPDC005752. The sequence continues at coordinate 145,199 of NZ_JBEXYB010000019.1, forward strand.
CAGCCTCTCCGACAGCGACGTCGGACCGGCGAACGCCGATCACTACGCAGGTGAGCGACTGACCGCGTAGGCCTTCGCTCAGCGCAGCGCCTCAGCCGGAACACGCTTGACGTCGGCATCGCTCGGCAGCGGGTCGCGCGAGCGGCGCTTGGCGATCACCGCGCAGACCATCAGCTGCATCTGGTGGAAGAGCATCAGGGGCAGCACCGCGAGGCTCGCGTGCGCGCCGAACAGGACGCTGGCCATCGGCAGCCCTGCCGCCAGGCTCTTCTTCGAGCCGGCGAACTGGATGGCGATCCGGTCCTCCCGCCCGAAGCCCAGCCGCTTCGACCCGTACCAGCTCACCGAGAGCATGAGGGCCAGCAGTACCGCCTCGGCGCCGAGCAGCGCGCCGAGCCGGAGCGGGGTGACCTGGTTCCAGATCCCGGCCACCATGCCCTCGCTGAAGGCGGTGTAGACGACGAGCAGGATCGAACCGCGGTCGACGTAACCCAGCACCTTGCGGTGGCGGCCGATGAAGCCGCCGACCCAGCGGCGCAGCAGTTGCCCGGCGAGGAAGGGGACGAGCAGCTGGAGGACGATCTTCAGCAGGGAGTCCGCGGAGAAGCCGCCCCCGCTCCCGCCGAGCAGCAGGGCCGCGAGCAACGGCGTCAGCAGGATGCCGGCGATGCTGGAGAAGGAGCCTGCGCAGATGGCGGCGGGCACGTTGCCGCGGGCCATCGAGGTGAAGGCGATCGACGACTGGATGGTCGAGGGCACCAGGCACAGGAAGAGGAAGCCGTCCTGGAGCTGCGGCGTCAGGACGTACGGCACCAGCCCGTTGCCGGCGAGACCGAGCAGCGGGAACACCACGAAGGTGCAGGCCAGGACCGTGAGGTGGAGCCGCCAGTGCTTCAGGCCGTCGAGCGCCTCAGCGGTCGAGAGTCGTGCTCCGTAGAGGAAGAAGAGCAGGGCCACCGCCCCGGTCGACGCGCCGCCCGCGACGTCCGCGCCGGTCCCCGACACGGGCAGCAGCGCCGCGAGTACCACGGTGCCGATCAGCGCCAGGATGTACGGGTCGACCGGCAGCCAGGACGGCAGTGCGGGGATACGGCGGCTGGTGCGGCGGTTCATGTACTCCGTGCCTTCTCGGTGGAATCGTGGCCTCCCCATCCTGCTCCTGAACACCGCGATCGGGAATCAGGCATACAGCACTGACTGTCATCACGGATCGCGATAGCCTCGCGCCATGTACGACCCCTCCCAGCTCCGCACCTTCATGGCCGTCGCCCAGACCCTGAGCTTCACCCAGGCGGCACGCCGGCTCGGTGTCCGGCAGTCCACGGTCAGCCAGCACGTCCGCCGGCTGGAGGCCGAGGCGGGCCGCCAGCTGTTCAGCCGGGACACGCACCGGGTCGATCTCACCGAGGACGGCGAGGCCATGCTGGGCTTCGCCCGGACGATCCTGCAGGCCAACGAGCGCGCGGCGGCGTTCTTCACGGGCACCCGGCTGCGCGGGCGGTTGCGCTTCGGGGCCTCCGAGGACTTCGTCCTGACGCGGCTGCCGGAGATCCTGGAGTCCTTCCGGCGGGAGCATCCCGAGGTCGAGCTGGAGCTGACGGTGGAACTGTCCGGCGCGCTGCACCGGCAGCTGGCGGCGGGCCGGCTCGATCTGGTGCTGGCCAAGCGCCGCACCGGGGACACCCACGGCGAGCTGGTCTGGCAGGACACCCTGGCCTGGATCGGCGCCCCGCAACTGCGGATCGATCCCGACCGCCCGTTGCCCCTGATCGCCTTCCCACCGCCCGGCATCACCCGGGCCCGCGCCCTGGAGGTGCTGGAGGAACACGGCAGGCCCTGGCGCTTCGCGTGTACGAGTGCGAGCCTGAGCGCACTCGTCGCGGCGGCCCGGGCGGGCCTGGGAGTGATGGCGCACACCCGTGGGCTGATTCCGCCGGGGCTCGTGCCGGTGCCGTCCAGGGCGGGTCTGCCGGAGCTCGGAGACGTGGATTTCGTCCTGCTGCACGGGCGGCGCAGGAACACCGCCCAGGAGGCGGCGGACGCCCTCGCTGCGGCGATCCTGGCAAGCGGCGACCGGCTTCATCGGGCTCCGGTCTTGCCGTCGCACCCGGAATCGGCGTAGGTGCCGCGTACAGATTCGGTGGAGATTCCCGCCCGAGCTACTTACCCCGTGGTCAGAAGTGCGCCCGAGCCTTGCCCATCTGGCCCGATTTCTACGGTTGGCCTGGCCAGATGTCACGTTTTCCGGAGACTTCGGACCCTGCCGCCGTGTCTCGCCGTGAGGTAGCGTCGCGGCGCCGTGCGGAGCGCCACAAGGAGCAGGTCATTGCGTGAGTTCACTGTCCCACCCATGGCCGCTGCCGCTCAAGTCGGCGGTCTCGCCGATACCGTCTTCGACTTCGCGGAGGAGGACCCCCAGCGAATCGCCCTGGGCCGCAAGGACGCGGAGGGGCGATGGCACGACGTGTCCGCCGCCGCGTTCCGTGACGAGGTGCTCGCTCTCGCCAAGGGACTGATCGCCCAGGGCATCCGCTTCGGCGACCGGGTCGCCCTGATGTCCCGTACGCGCTACGAGTGGACCCTCTTCGACTTCGCCCTCTGGACGGTGGGCGCCCAGTCCGTGCCGGTCTACCCGACGTCGTCGGCCGAGCAGGTCCTGTGGATGCTGCACGACGCCGAGGTCTCGGCCGTCATGGTCGAGCACGAGGACCACGCCATGACGATCGGCTCGGTGATCGACCGGCTGCCGAACCTGCACCGGCTGTGGCAGCTGGACGCGGACGCGGTGACCGAACTCGTCGACGCCGGGGCACTGATCGACGACGAGGTCGTCCACCGGCACCGGCGCGCGGTGACACCCGACTCGGTGGCGACCCTGATCTACACCTCCGGCACCACGGGGCGCCCGAAGGGCTGTGTCATCACCCACGCGAACTTCATGTTCGAGGCCGACACCATGGTCGCCCGCTGGCACCCGGTGTTCCTGTCCAAGCCCGGTGAGGAGACCGCGACGCTGCTCTTCCTGCCGCTGGCCCATGTCTTCGGCCGCATGGTGGAGATCGCGGCTCTGCGCGGCCGGGTGAAACTGGGGCATCAGCCGGAGCTGTCCGCCAGGGCCCTGATGCCGGACCTCGTGGCGTTCCGGCCCACCTTCATCCTGGCGGTGCCGTACATCTTCGAGAAGGTCTTCAACGGCGCCCGGCGCAAGGCGGAGTCCGAGGGGCGCGTCGGGGCGTTCGACAAGGCCGTCGAGATCGCGGTGAAGTACGCGGAGGCGTTGGAGGAGCGGGCCTTCGGCACCGGACCGGGGCCGTCCGCCGGCCTGCGGATGCAGCACCAGTTCTTCGACAAGGTCGTCTACCGCAAGGTCCGGGAGGCGATGGGCGGCCGGGTGCGGCACGCCATGTCGGGCGGCTCCGGCATGGCCCGGCAGCTCGGACTGTTCTTCGCGGGTGCGGGCGTCACGGTCTACGAGGGCTACGGGCTCACCGAGACGACCGCCGCGGCCACGGCCAATCCGCCCGAGCGCACCCGCTACGGCACCGTCGGCCAGCCGATCCCCGGATCCTCCGTGCACATCGCCCGGGACGGCGAGATCTGGGTGCACGGTGCCAACGTGTTCTCCGGATATCTGGGCGACCCCAAGTCCACGGACGCGGTGCTGCACGACGGCTGGCTTGCCACCGGCGACCTCGGCGCGCTCGACGAGGACGGTTATCTGACCATCACCGGGCGCAAGAAGGAGATCCTGGTGACCTCCGGGGGCAAGAGCGTGGCCCCGACCGGCCTGGAGGAGCGGGTGCGCGCCCATCCGCTGGTCGCGCAGTGCATCGTCGTCGGCAACGACAGGCCCTACATCGCCGCTCTGGTCACCGTGGACACCGAGTCGGTCGAGCACTGGCTCGCCATGCAGGGGCGTACACCGCTGCCCTCCGCGGACCTGGTGCGCGATCCCGACCTGGAGATGGAGGTGCGCCGCGCGGTCGTCGCCGCCAACACGGCGGTGTCCCAGGCCGAGTCCATCCGGACCTTCCGCATCCTGGCGCACCAGTTCACCGAGGAGCACGGCCTGCTGACCCCTTCGCTCAAGCTGAAGCGGAAGGCGATCGAGACGGCGTACTCGGCCGAGGTGGACGCGCTCTACCGGTGACCCGCGCGGGACCGCTGGTTCCGCGCCGGTGGGAACATTCTTCCGGTTCCGGGGGTCCGGGCAGGTGGGAATGGTCGGGCTCCTCCGTACGTTGTCGGGGGGAGTATCAACCGACGACGCAAAGGATCGACTGCTCGTGAGCCAGGTCCCCACCATCACCCTCAACAACGGCCTCGAGATGCCGCAGCTCGGCTTCGGTGTCTGGCAGGTGCCGGACGACGAGGCCACGACGGCCGTCGCCACGGCCCTGGAGGCCGGGTACCGGAGCATCGACACCGCCGCGATCTACGGCAACGAGGCGGGCACCGGCAAGGCCGTCGCCGCCTCCGGTGTGGCCCGTGAGGAACTGTTCGTCACCACCAAGCTCTGGAACACCGAGCAGGGTTACGACTCGACGCTGCGCGCGTTCGACGCGTCGCTGGACAAGCTCGGCCTGGACTACGTCGACCTGTACCTGATCCACTGGCCCGTACCGGCCAAGGACGCCTACGTCGACACGTACAAGGCCTTCGAGCGGATCCTCGCCGACGGCCGTGCGAAGGCCATCGGCGTGTCCAACTTCCACCCGGAGCACCTCGAGCGTCTGCTGGGCGAGACCTCCGTGGTCCCCGCGGTCAACCAGATCGAGCTGCACCCCCAGCTCCAGCAGGCCGAGCTGCGTGCCCTCCACGCGAAGCACGGCATCGTGACCGAGGCCTGGTCGCCGCTCGGTTCGGGCAAGGGCCTCCTGGAGGTCCCGACGGTGGCCGCCGTCGCGCACAAGCACGGCCGGACCCCGGCTCAGGCGGTGCTGCGCTGGCACCTGCAGACCGGCCACGTGGTGATCCCCAAGTCCGTGACGCCGTCACGGATCGCGGAGAACATCGACGTCTTCGGTTTCGAACTGGACGCCGACGACCTCGCCGCGTTCGCCGCGCTCGACGAGGGCAAGCGCCTCGGCTCCGACCCGGCGGAATTCAACCTCGGGGCCTGACCCCGGCGTTCCCCGGCGCCCCCACCGCACGCGCGGTGGGGGCGCCGTCGTCCGTGCCGCTCACCCGGACCACCGGCCGGGCCGGCGCCGTGATCACCGCGGTTACTTCGCCCCGTGCCCGGCGGCAACGGCCTCGACGCGTCCGGCGAGCGTGAGGTCCTTCCGTGTGACGGCGCCACCCGCGTCATGCGTGTGCACGGCGAGTGACACGGTGTTGTAACCCAGCGTCAGATCGGAGTGGTGGCCTAGCTCCTCCTGGATCTGGGCGACGTGCACGGTCAGCCCTGCCGCGGCGAAGTGGGACGGCAGCCGGTAGGTACGGGTGATCCGGTCACCCTCGAGCTGCCAGCCGGGCAGCTCCCGCAGCCCGGCCTCGACGTCGTGTGCGGACAGCGGTTCTGTGGGCATGCGGCGGCTCCTGAACGGTGTGTAGGTGCGGTCTACGGTGCCCGTGACGTTACGGTCCCGGTACGCCGGCTGTCGCGCCTGACACGGGGCGGGGCCGATGCCGGCGGCGTACGCCCTCACGTCTCCGGCCGCGTCCACGGGGCGTCGCTGCGGGCCGGCAGGGCAACGCCGGATGCCCCCGCGGCACAGTGAAGGCCCAGCCGGGCAGGACCGCTTCCGCCCTGCCCGGCGCGCCGGGGACGCGCCCTACACGCGTGCCCCGTTGTCCAAGGCGTCCCGGCGTGTCCGCCCGGCGGACTTCCCCCGCTTCGGTGCCCGCTTCCTGGCAGGCGGCGGGACCCTGCCGCTCTTCTCGAGAAGGAGCGCCCCCGGTACCGCGGTCATCACCGAGGAGTACGTTCCGACACAGATACCGATGAGGAGGGCGAGGGCGAAGTCCACGAGTGAGTCGCCGCCCAGCACCGCGAGCGCGACCAGGATGAACAGGGCTCCCATACCTGTGTTGACGGTGCGCGGCACGGTCTGCAGTACCGCGCGGTTGGCCACGTCGGCGACGGGGGTGCGCCGGTTCCCGGCCCACAGCTCCCGCACCCGGTCGAAGACCACCACGGAGTCGTTGACCGAGTAGCCGATGACGGTGAGCACGGCGGCCAGGAAGATGCCGTCGACGGGGCGTCCGAGCCAGGCGAAGGCCCCGACCAGGATGATGACGTCGTGCACGAGGGCCCCGACCGAGGCCACGGCGAACGTCCAGCGGAACCGGGCCGCGAGGTAGGCGAGTTGCACGAACACGGCCACCCCCAGGGCGATCAGGGCGTTGCGCCGGAGTTCGTCCCCGAGACTGGGACCGATCAGCTCGTCGCGCACCTTGGTGGTCTCGCCGCCCGCCTCGGCCAGGGCGGCGCTCAGGGCGTGCTCCCCGTCGTTGTCGAGCTGCCCCGTGCGTACGGAGAGGTCCCGATCGCCCGCAGTGGTGACCTCGGCGTCGTCGAACCCCGCGGCGGCGATCGCGTCGCGTGCGGTGTCGACGTCGACGGGGCGGCTGGTGGAGTACTCCACCAGCACAACAGAAGAGCGGAGGGGGTGGGAAGTGTTTGGAAAAATTGGTGTTGTTGTAGGGGGTGGGG